>NZ_JBFBAF010000041.1:0-86345 GCF_040682095.1 Amycolatopsis sp. NPDC051372 | reverse complement strand
CCGCTGCTGTCCGCGGCGCGACGTGACCTGGCGCGCGCTAGCGTCGACTTGTTTTCTCGCGGCAAGGCGAAGGAACCGCCACGCAGCGCCGGTCCGGTCCGCCGCCGCGGCGCTCTGGCCGGCGAGGCTCGCACCGCGGCGCGAAGATCACCCTCGCCGTGGTGTCGCTGCTGGTCATGGCCTTCACCGGCTACGCGTGGGCGTCGCTGCAGGGCCTGGTCAACGGCCTCAACTACGCCGACGTGATCAACCCGCAATCGGGCGGCGACCAGCCCGCCGACGGCGCGCGCGACATCCTCCTGGTCGGCCTCGACAGCCGCACCGACGCGCAGGGCAACCCGCTCTCCCCGCAGCTGCTCGCCCAGCTGCGCGCGGGCGTGGCCGACGGCGAGCTCAACACCGACTCACTGATCTTCGTGCACATCCCGAACGACGGCAGCAAGGCCGTCGCGATCTCGCTGCCGCGCGACTCGTACGTGAACATCCCCGGCTTCGGCGAGCACAAGATCAACTCCGCGTACCCCCGCGCGATGCTGCAGGCGCGCAAGGACCTGCAGCAGCAAGGCGTGACGGACCCGAAGGAGCTCGACGTCAAGGCCAACCAGGCCGGCGCGAAGGAGCTGATCACCACCGTCGAGGCGCTCACCGGCTCGACGATCGACAACTACGCGGCGATCAACCTGCTCGGCTTCAGCGAGATCACGCAGGCCATCGGCGGCGTCGACGTGTGCCTCAACAACAGCGTCGACGACTCCTACTCCGGCGCGAAGTTCACCAAGGGCGTGCACACGATCTCCGGGGTGCAGGCACTGGAGTTCGTCCGGCAGCGCCACGGCCTGCCGCGCGGCGACCTCGACCGGGTGGTGCGCCAGCAGGTGTTCATGGCCGGCATGGCGCGCAAGGTGCTCTCGGCCGGCACGCTCACCGACCCGGGCAAGCTCAACGCGCTCATCGAAGCCATCAAGAAGTCGGTGGTCCTCAACCAGAACTGGGACATCTTCAGCTTCGCCCAGCAGATGAAGGGCCTCACCGGCGGGCAGCTCGAGTTCCGCACGATCCCGGTGGAGGACGTCGCGTACAAGTCGCCCAGCGACGGTGACGCCATCAAGGTCGACCCGCAGGCCGTGAAGAAGTTCGTGCAGGGCCTCGCCGGTCCGCAGCCCGGCCAACAGCCTGGTCAAGAACAGGCGCCCCAGACCAACGACGCGAACAAGGGCATCACCGTCGACGTCCGCAACGCCTCGGGCCGCACGGGCCTGGCCGCGAGCGTGTCGAAGCAGCTCACCGGCAAGGGCTTCACCGCGGGCGACACGGCCAACGCGACCTCACGCAAGACCACCGTGATCTGGGTGCCCTCCGGCGGCGAGGACTCCGGCAACGCCGTGGCCGACGCGCTCGGCACCAAGGCGACGGTGCAGGAGGACAAGAGCGTCGGCGCCGGTCACGTGATGGTGTTCCTCGGCTCGGACTACCAGCCGAGCGCCGACAACGCCGGCTCCGGTGCGCCGGCCGGCGCGGCCCACGCGCCCGCGTCGACCCCGGCACCCCCGCCGGCCGCCGGCGACGACCAGAAGCCGATCACGGCCGATGGCGTTCCCTGCGTCAACTGACCTGTTCAGCGCACCGCGGTTCGTCCGTTCGGAGCAGTCTGCGAAATCGTCACCAAAGACTTGCCCGAAACCGCGTAAGGAAAAGCGCACTGCCCACTTTCATACACGTGAGACGCGCACGCGTTCGCAGTCACGAGAGCGAACGCCCGCGTGTGGGAGCGTGAGCAGGGCAGGGGACGAGGAAGTGGTGATCGACGCTGAGCACTACCAGCGGATACTCGGTGACGAGCTCCGCAAGCTCCGGCGCAGGCGAGGCTGGACGCGCAAGGAGCTGAACACGCATCTGCAGAGTGAGATCTCCCTGCAGACGCTGGCGACGTACGAGCTGGGCACGCGGCAGTGTTCCGTGGTGCGCCTGGTCGAGCTGTGCGTCGCGATGGACGAGCTGCCCCAGGACCTGCTGGCCAAGGTGCACCGGCGCGTGTTCGTGGAAGAGCCCGGACGCGTGCGGGTGGACCTGCGGCGAGTGGTGGCCGAGGCCTCGCCCGAACTGCTGCCCCTGCGCCGCTGGGCCGAGGACCGGCTGCGCCGTGGCGATCCGGGAGCCGGCGCGACCACGGTGAGCTCGGGCCCGGCCGAGGTGTCGCTCGACCTGGCCGCGCTCGAGCGGATGGCCGAGCTGTGCGACCTGCAGGTCGTCGACCTGATCAGCCACCTGCGCAAACTCGCACCCGCCTGAGCCACGGGCGGAGCTGACCCGGGCCGTTTCGCCGGTCCCGGCCGGGGGCTTTCGCGTTGTCGAGGGTCGCGAAAGCCCCCGCCCCCTCATCCCTGACCCGAGCACGCCCACCGCCGTCCGTGGGCTTGTTCGGCGCGCCTTCCTGCCCTCCCCACAAGCTACGAAGGGGACTTTCGCGCCTCCTCCCCTGCCGCGAAAGTCCCCTTCGTACCCCTTGCGCCCTGCGTTGTCAGCCGAGCAGTTCGTAGTCCTCCCGGCGAACCGTGCGCGTGTCGAGCCAGTACCGCCACGTGAAGCCAGGCCAGATCGTGCGGTTCACGCCCTTCGCGTCGAGGTACCAGCTCTTGCAGCCGCCCTGCGTCCAGATCCCCTTCGCGAGCTTGCGCTGCACGTCGGTGTTGAACGCCTCCTGCACCTGTGGCCGCGGGTCGATCGCGCGGTCGCCCGCCAGGCGCAGCGCCTGCGCGATGTAGGAGATCTGGGACTCGATCATGAACACCACGGAGTTGTGGCCGAGTCCGGTGTTGGGGCCGAGCAGGAAGAACAGGTTCGGGAACCCGTTGACGGTGATGCCGAGGTGCGTGCGCATCCCCTCGGCCGCCCACTCCTTGGCGAGGTTGCGCCCGTCGCGCCCGACTATCTCGAGCGTGTCGAACGCGTCGGTGACGTGGAAGCCGGTGCCGTAGATGATCACGTCGACCTCGTGCTCCACACCGGCGGCGTCGACCACGCTGTGCTCGCGGACCTCGGCGACGCCTTCGGTGACCACGTCGACGTTGTCCCTGGCCAGGGCCGGGTAGTAGTCGTTGGAGATCAGCACGCGCTTGCAGCCCATGGTGTAGTCGGGCGTCAGCTTCGCGCGCAGAGCCGGGTCGGCCACGGCCTGGTCGATGTTGCGCTTGGCGATGCGCTGGCCGAGCTGCATCACCCACGGCTGGCCGTTGAAGCCGACGGCGCGGGCCTCGAGCATCCAGTAGAGGACGTCGCGGTAGGCGCGTTGCGCGAGCGGGACCGCCTTGAACAGGCCGCGGACCCAGCCGGGCATGTCGTGGTCGGCCTTCGGCATCACCCACGGCGGGGTGCGCTGGAAGAGCGTCAGGTTCTCGACCTGCCCGACGATCTGGGGCACGAACTGCACCGCGCTCGCGCCCGTGCCGACCACCGCGACGCGCTTGCCGGTGAGGTCCACGTCGTGGTCCCACTGCGCGGAGTGGAACGCCGGACCGGCGAAATTCTCGATGCCGGGCAGGCGCGGGATCTGCGGGCGGTGCAGCGCGCCGACGCCCGCGACCAGGGCCTTGGCGACGAACTCGTCGCCCGACTTGGTGGTGACGTGCCAGCGGTTCTCATCGGCGTCCCAGCGCGCGCCGGTCATCTCCTGGCCGAAGCGCAAGAAGCGGCGCAGGCCGTACTTCTCCGTGACGCCGCGCAGGTAGCTCCAGATCTCGGGCTGCGGCGAGTAGGCGCGCGACCAGCCGGGGTTCTGCTCGAAGGAGAACGAGTACATGTGCGACGGGATGTCGCAGGCGCAGCCGGGATAGCTGTTGTCGCGCCAGGTCCCGCCGACGTCGTCGGCCTTCTCGAGGATCACGAAGTCTTCGCGGCCGTCCTTGCGCAGCTGGATGGCCATGCCCAGGCCGGAGAACCCGGTCCCGACCACGATCACCCCGGTCTCGGTGCGGTTGCCCATGCGCCCTCCCGTTTGGTGTTACTCAAAGTCCATCCTACTTGGAGTAGGTTACCGGCGGTAGAGTGTTCTCGTGACCACCGCGAAACGCAAGCGCGTGCCCCGGGCCGAGCGCGAACGGCAGATGATCGAGGTCGCCGAACGGGTGTTCACCGAGCGCGGCTACGGCGCGGCGTCGATGGACGAGATCGCCGAGCTCGTGGGCGTGTCGAAGCCGATGCTGTACGAGTACTTCCACTCCAAGGAAGGCCTGCTGCTGGCGTGCATCCGGCAGTCGCGGGCGGCGCTGCGCGAGGTGACCGAACAGGCGACGGTCGGCGCGGTTTCCGCCGAGGACGCGCTGCGTCGCGGGCTGCTGGCGTTCTTCGTCTTCATCCGCGAGCGCCGGGAGGCCTGGTCGCTGCTGCGGCACGAGATGGCACTGATCGGCACGCCGGCGGCCGACGAGATCGAGCAGACACGACGGCAGCAGACGGACCTGATCGCGGCGTTGATGAGCGGCCACTTCGACGACTCGGACGAACTGCGCGCCGAAGCGTCGGCCGAGTTCGTGGTCGGCGCGTGCGAGCGTCTCGCGATCTGGTGCGAGCGCTTCCCGGACGTGACCCCCGAGATGGCGACCGACTACGCCATGGACATGCTCTGGTCCGGACTGTCACCACGCGCCCGCTGAGGTGCGCGTGAAAATGCACGCGCATTAGGCCATTCGGTCGTCACTCAGTGCGAATCCCCTCCCGTGTCTTGTGACACAGAGTTTCTTTACGGTATCGAGAACCCTGTAGAAAGACTGATGGACAGTCGCGGGTTGCGCGGGGGCGCAGAAATCGCGTCATGAGCGTGCGGTGGCCGAGTCTCGGCCAGTGACGCATGCTGATGGCGAGAGGGGTGAGGTAGTGGTGGAGACGATCACAGCGACGTACGCGCACGAAAACGACGACTGGACGATCACCGTCAGCGGCCGCGGCGAGGCACGGACCGCGAAGGCGCCGGGCATCATCGCCGCGCGTGACCGCGCGGACCAGCTCGTCGACGAGCTCGCCCCGGACGGGCGACCCACGGTCGTGCACCTGCTCAACGGGAGCGCCCTGGAGTTCACCAGCTCCTACATGACCGCGCGGCTCACCCTGCCGGACATCGAGCCGCTGGAGGTGCCGCCGTCGGGGTCTTCGAAGCCGGCTGCTGCCGCCGCTTCGGCCTCTGCTGGTGCTTCCGCCTCTGCTGGTACTTCCGCCTCTGCTGGTACTTCCGCCTCGGCTGGTGCTCCCGCTGCGGCCAAGCCTCAGCTTCCGCCGAGCAAGCAGCTGTCGAAGGAAGTCGAGGACCGCAAGGCCGAGGAGACGCCCGCCGTCCCCACCTCGAAGCCGACGGTCTCCCCACGCGCCTGACACCGCCGTTCCGGTACGCCGGGCCAGTTGTCGCTTTGTCGATCTTTCATACGTGAATACGTCTGAGCGGACCCGTCTCCGGGCCCGCTCAGACGTATCGGTGGATCAGCGGAACAGCTTGCGCACCAGCAGCGCCACGATCAACGCCCCCACGCCGATGAGCGGGTACTTGACCTTGGGGTCGTCCAGCTTCGCGCGGATGCCGTTCTTGGCCTGGGCCGCGAGCTTCTGGGGATTGGCCTTGGTGCCCAGCTGGTCGAGCGTCGCCGCCAGCGCCGTCCTGGCCTGCTCGATCTCACGCTCGATGGTCTCGGGGTCGCGAGCCACGTGCCCTCCTCGCCGCGTCGGACTGTAGGCGCCCACGTTAGAGGACGACACCCCCATCACGGCCACTGGCCACGCCGAGCCACCCCGAACGTGGCGCGCGCTACGATTCTCCAGGCTTTCCCGGGGCCGTAGCCCAATTGGCAGAGGCACACGGTTTAGGTCCGTGCCAGTGAGAGTTCGAGTCTCTCCGGCCCCACTCACCCGAAGCATCGGTAGCCCCTTCGAGCGCCTTGATCTGCGGTTTCACGGCTCGAAGGGGCTGCCGATCGGAACGCGCGAAGCGTGACACGACGCGAACAGCGCATCGGGCGAGTCCCCCTGGATCCGGGAGCTCGCCGACCGCCGCCCGCAGGAGCGGGCTGGAGACTCCGTCGGCATGGCTGTGCTCGACCCACGGCATTGGCGTCGGATGTCGTGCTGGACTCCTGAGTCCTACTGCGAGCGCAGCACCCAGATGTCGGTGTCGTTCACCGCGACGAGGTCCGTATCGCCGTCACCGTCCACATCGGCCGTGAGGGTGTCCTTCGTGCCGGCGAACGAGCCCGCGTACCACACTTCGGGCGCGGAATAGCCCGTGCCGGTGGAGCGCATGACCTGCACATCGGTGTCGTTGACGGCGATGAGGTCTGCCTTGCCGTCGGCGTCGATGTCCCCGGTGAAGGTCTTCTCGGTGCCGGAGAACGGCGTGGTCGACCACTGCTGCGGCGGGGTGACGTGCCAGCGGGTCTCCGTGGTGGCGGGCACCACGCGCATACCGCTCGAGTCGACGAGGATGCAATCGGCCAGGCCGTCACCGGTCGCGTCCGCCGCCAGCGTCGCCTTCTCACCGCGGAGGGTGTCCGGGCCCCACGTTGTCAACGGGTTCAGCATCTTCGTGCCGTCCGAGACTGCCGCCAATAGCGGGACCCCCGCGAACAAGCCGATCACGTCGGTGTCCCCGTCGCCCTCCAGGTCCACCGCCAGGCTCCCCTGGTCGCCGGCGATGGTGTTGTTCAGCCATTGCGTGGGCGGCGAGAACCGTTCCACGCCGTCGGTGCCGATGATCGACCTCGACACGAAGATGCCCTGTATGCGCGGGCTCGAATGCGTGTGCGGCCGGACCGTGATGGCGTCCGCGCGGCCGTCGTTGTCCACGTCGCCGAGGAAGTATCCGTAGTACGGGCTGTCGTCGAGGCTATTCGCGCACAGGCTCCAATCCTGCTGCGGCTGGAAGCCCGAGCCGGTCGACAGCTTCACGTAGCACGCGTTCTGGAAGGTGTTGAAGCCGGCGAGGTCGTCCTTGCCGTCGCCGTTGACGTCTCCGGCTCTGACCGCGATTTGCGCGGTGAACGGTCCGGTCGACCACAGCTCCGGTACGCCGGACGCCTCCGCCGGCGCGGTGACTGTCAAGGACAGCAGACCGGCGACACCAGCCATCACAAGTGCTCGAGCTCGCATCACGTCTCCCCTTCGTGTCGGCTTTGCCGTATTCACGTCGCGCGAGCAGCCGGGAAACGTTACGGCGGCACACCACAGCACTTGCTGGGGCGGGACTCCGGTATCAGAAACGATCGTTCGCGGAACACTCACCGAGGCCTGGCGGGTAGGTCGAGAAATGCCAGCAGCCGCAGGACTCCGGCCAGGTGGTCGAGGTCGTGCCAGAGCGCGATCACGTCGTCTGGTCCGCGCTGGGCCGCGGCTGTCACTTCGGCAAAGTCGTCGCTGCTCTGGCCGCAGTCGAGGTGCGCTTCGGGACCTTGGTGGATGTCGAACGCGGCGGCCAGGTCCACGTTCCAGTAGTAGTCGACGGGCACATCAGCCAGGTTGATCGCATCGCCGAATCGGCGCTGTATCTCGTCCAGCAGCAGAGAACAGGTCCGGCGAAGGTCGGCGAGCTTGAGTACTGGGTTTCTCTGCGTCACGCGCATCATCGTTCTCCTCACCCAGGCGATCACCGCGTCCAGACGGCAAGGTCGTGTCGACAGAGGGGTGACCCCGACTGCGAAGGGGTCGAACCACCGGAAGCACCACCAGGCCAAAGTAGGAACCGAAGTTGATCGCCGTTACTCTCGCGGCATGAGCGAGGAGATGAAGCTCGCGGAGGCACTGGCGCTGCGTGCTGACGCGGCGAAGCGGATCGAGCAGCTGCGCACGCGGGTCGTCGCGAGCGCCCGCTACCAGGAAGGTGAGCCACCGTCCGAGGACGCGGCCGAGCTGCTCACCGAGGCCGGGACCGTCCTCACCGAACTGGAGACGTTGATCCGGCGCATCAACCGGACCAACGCGCAGACCCCGTTCGGCGACGGCACCGTCACCGACGCCCTCGCCCGCCGCGACGTGCTGCGCCTGCGCCACTCCGTGCTCACCGCGGCGGCCGACGCCGCGGCTGGGCGCGGGCAGGCCATGGGGCGCCAGCTGCGGTCCGAGCTGAGGCAGCTGGCCGCCCTCCCGGTGTCCGAGCTGCGCGAGCAGGCCGACCGCGTCGCCCTCGAGCTGCGCCACCTCGACATCGACATCCAGCGCACCAACTGGGAGGCCGACCTCCTGCACTGACCGGCGGCACGGAAGCAGGTAACCGCCCGGGGAAAGCGAGCACAAGCCGAGGGCCGGCGGCCAATCCGGCTCGTGGCGCGTGGCGGGCAACGCAGGGGTTCAATTCCCCATTTGGACAGCGCAGCCCAGCACCGCGCACAGGTGACCGCGCACGCGGCACACTTCACCACCACGTGCTGGTTCCCCGGGAAGGTGAGGGCGGGTAAGGGGTTTTCCGTGTCAGGGCACCGCCAGGCGGTCGGGTGCCGCGATTCGGTTCCACGGTCATCTGACTCCTCTTCAGGGACGGGGCTACGCATGGTGGCGGCCTCGGCGACGCGGCATGGTGCATGGATCAGCGACTCCCCGAGGGAAGGCAGGGCTTCTCCAGCTGCCCTCCCCGGCTACAACTGCCGTGTCATACGTCGATCTGCTCGAAGATGTGCGGGTACGACACGATGTCGTCGGGGAACTCGGCCGCCATGCGCTGGAATTCCGGGCTGCCGAACGCCTTGGCGAGGGCATCGGTCGACTCCCAGACCGCGACGTTCATCAGAAGCTGGCTGTCCGCCGTTCCCTTGTGCATCTGCAAGGAGACGAAACCCGGCTGAGCCTTCATGAACTCCGCCTGCCTCCGAAAGAGGGCCAGGAACGCTTCAACCCCCTTCTTCGGAACCAAGAAGGTGTTGGCCAGGACGATGGGCCCGCGGGCTCAGGTGAGAGCCGCGACCAGCAGGGTGAAGGCGGCGATGATGATGGCGACGCGGACGTAGTGGTAGCGGTCCCAGCGGTTCATCTGCTTCTTCCAGTCGGCGGGCCGGTTGTCAGGGGTCCACGTCTTGCCCCGGTTGTTGATCGGGACGAGCAGCAGCAGCGACATGACCACGCTCACGATCAGCAGCGCGGCGGCGATGACGACGAGGCCGGTTCCAGGGTGCTGCCATCCGGCAATGGCCCAGACCGCGCTCAGGACCAGCGAGCCGATGTACCAGAACGGCATGAGCGCGCCGAGCATCCGGCCCCCGTGGGAGCGGGCGGCCTGGTTGCTGTCGTCGGGGAGTCCGCTGAAGATCCGGTTCATGACGAAGGCGACGGAGAACTCCACCCCCACCATCACCCCGACCACCACGATGGTGACGACCTCGAGCGTGCCGAGCATGATGTCCCTCCAGAAATCTAGTGTTGCTAGCTGTTGAGGCAACGCTAGTACTACTGCCGCTCGGTTGTCTAGCGGTGCTAGACTCCAACCATGTCGGTACAGGAACGCAAGCAGCGCGAACGGGCGGACCGCGAACGCCTCATCGTGGCGACGGCCCGCGAACTCGCCGAGCAGCAGGGCTGGGACGCGGTCACCACCCGCCTGCTCGCCGAGCGCATCGAGTACAGCCAGCCCGTCCTCTACAGCCATTTCCGCGGCAAGCGCGAGATCATCGGCGCCGTCGCCCTCGAGGGGGCCACCGAGATGGCCGCGGCGCTGCGGGCCGCGACCTCCGCCGCGGACGGCCCGCGCGCCCGGGTCACCGCACTCGCCCGCGCCTACCTCGACTTCGCCGAGCGCAACCCGGCGGTCTACGACTCCATGTTCCAGCTCGACGGCGGCCTGATGTTCGCGAACGAGGACACCCCGGAGCCGCTGAAGGACGCCTTCGCCGCCCTGCTGGAGACTCTCGGCGAGGTCGCCGGGGACGGCGTCCACCCTGGACTGTTCACCGAGGTGTTCTGGGCGGCTCTGCACGGGCTGGCCACCCTGAGTCGAGCGGGACGGCTGCCGCCGGAGGACACCGAGCCGAGGGTGGAACTGCTGGTGGACCGGCTCGCCATGCTCTGACACACCGTCCCGGCGGACGGGCGGCCGGGTGGTAAGTCCCCGCAGGAATCGCGGCTTGCCTGTGCCACGTCTTCCGGATCACTCCTGCAGTACGAAGTCGGACAACCCGACGACGTACCACGCTGATCAGGCTCCGCTCGGCCAAGCGTTGTATTTTCGGCGCCTGCTACCGGAAGGCCGAACGGGTGTGGTGGTCACTTGCTCTCCAGCCGACCGATCGCGTCGAGGCGCGCGAACGCGGCCGTTGCCGCCGGCCACGCCGAGGTGTCGGACGTGAGGGTGTCGCGCAGGAATGCCCAGCTCATCCGCTGGATCACGGCCACGCGTTCCGGATCCTCGTCGGTTGTCTCGACGGTGTCGTAGCCGGTGACGCCGCCGAGCATGTGCTCGCCACCGTGCAGGGTGAGCAGCGACTTCGGTCCGGGCGCCTGGTGGTAGGCGTCGGCGTGGTAGTCCGGCCCTCGGTCGGTGAGCTCGGGCGAGTCGTCCTGGTCGCCGACGATCACGAGCGTGGGCGTCGTCATTTCCTCGAACCCGGCCGTCCGCAGTGCGGTGAACCGCTTCGCCAAGTCCGTGAGGTGATCGTCCCCGGCGCCTGTCGATGCGAGGAGGACGCCCGCCTTGACCCGGTCGTCAAACGCGCGGACGGTGTCGCCGTCCTCCACCACGCGTGCGCCGAGGAGCATGCTCGCCGTCTGCCCGCCCATCGAGTGCCCGGCGACGGCGACCCGGCCGCGGTCGACGCGCCCGGCCAGCCCCGGTACGGCGGCCTCGACGAGGTCGAAGTGGTCCAGGACGGCGGTAAGGTCCTGTACGCGCGACTCCCAATACGCGCGTGCGTCGGGCGCGGACCGTGGCAGCCCCAGGGACTTCGAGCTGAGGTGGGTGGGCTGCACGACCACGAACCCGTGGGCCGCCCAGAAGTCCGACAGCGGCGCCAGTCCGCGGTTCGATGAGACGTAGTTCGTGACCCCTCCGCCGTGGGAGAGCAGCACGACCGGCAACCGGTCTCCCGAGGTGGGTGCGGAGACGCGGACCTGCAGCGGGGTGGGCCGTCCGGGTGCCGGGAGCACGACCGGGCTCACCGACAGGAAGGGCGTCGAGCCGGAGACCGGAATCGTGCGTGCCCGGCCGACGAGCGCGTCGGCGCGGTCCCAGAGGTCGTCGTGCACGGCGGTGCCGTCAGTCATCTGCTGTCCCGTCGGCTAGATGGAATCGGATTCCGGTTGTCACTTCGCTACTATATGGAATCAGATTCCGCTTGGCAAAAGAGGTGCCCATGACCAGCAGGAACGACGCCGTGCCGCAGGCGCCCCTTCGTGCGGACGCCCGGCGCAACGTCGAGGCGCTCATCGAGGGCGCCCGCGCCGTATTCGCCCGCGACGGCGTCGACGCGCACGTGAAGGACATAGCCCTGGAGGCCGGAGTCGGAGTCGCGACCCTGTACCGCCACTTCCCCAAGCGGACCGATCTCGTAATCGCAGTGCTGCGGCATGACGTCGACGAGTGCGTCGAAACGGCCCAGGAGCTCGCCGCGGCTCACCCGCCGATGGATGCCCTCACACTGTGGCTCGACCGCTATTGTGCATTCGTCCTCACAAAACACGGTCTCGCAGTGGCGCTGCAGTCGGGCGAAGCGACCTTCGCCGGACTCGGCGCACAACTGCTGGAACGGCTCGAGCCGGCACTCGACGAGCTTTTGCAGGGCGCGCGAGTCACGGGGGCGATCGGGGACGGAGCGAGCGCGATGGATCTCCTCCGCGCAGTCGCACACCTGTGCACGCCCGGCCCGTCGCACATCGACTACACCCGGCGCATGATCACACTGTTGCTCACCGGACTGCGGCAGGACCCGGCGACACAACGGGCCAAAAGGAGTATCTCTGAGCCTCACCGACGTACCCGCGATTGATTCGAGGGCTCGTCGGCCGCCGTGCGCCTGGCCGCCTTGTACTCGCACGCGGCAGGGAAACACCTCAGCTCTTGATGAACTCCAAGATATCGGCGTTGAGTTGTTCAGCGTGGGTGACGTACAGGCCGTGCCCGGCAGAGGGATATTCCCGGTAGACGGCATGGGGCACCAGCTTCCGGGTACGACGGCCGGTGACGTCGATGGGTGCGGACTGGTCGGCCACTCCGTGCACAACCAGCGTCGGAATGGTGATGTGACGCAGGTCAGGGCGGAAATCGGTGTGGAAGTTCGAGTGGAACATCGCGGCCGTCGCGAACGGCGATGGCGACAGGCAGCGCCGGACCTCGTGCTCGATCAGTGCCGGTGAGACGTCGTTGCCCAGATGCGTGGCGAAATAACCCTGCGCTCGATCGGCGAACCACTTCGGCCGGTCCTTGCGCAATTGTGCCAGCGTTGCCTCGTTGACCGCCTCGGGAATTCCTTCGGGATTGTCCTCGGACAGTTTGAGGTACGGCAACGTCGACGCCAGGAACGCGACGCGGGAGACCCGCTCCTCACCGTGCCGGGACAGATAGCGTGCGGCCTCGCCACCGCCGGCCGAGTGGGCGACCAGCGTGATGCCACGGAGGTCCAGATGCTCGATCAACGCGGCCAGATCATCGGCGCTGGTGTCCGCGTCGTAACCGGAGGAGGGGCGGTCCGAGCGGCCGTGCCCCCGCCGGTCCAGCAGGACACACCGGAATCCCTGCTCGACGAAGAACGGGACCTGATATTCCCACATTTCGGCGTTCAGCACCCAACTGGAGACGAACACCATCGGCGCGCCCGCACCGTAATCCTCATACGACAAACGCGTCCCGCCACCGACCTCGAAGAAAGGCATTTTCAGCTCCTCACCATTGTGTTATGACCCAATATTCGCTGAAGCCGAGAGGCCAGTCGATTACCTGTCAGGTAATGAGTCCTGCGGCTGATCGCGGGCGAGCGCGCGGGCCTGGCGAGTACTGCGGGGTCGGTCGAGCGGCTGCAACGGGCCAAGGCCGCCCGCGCCGGAATCGGTCGGGCGGTTTTCTGCTTACGCTCGGCCTGGTTTGAGTGGGGTGAGCTGCTCGATGTCGTGGCGGATCCGCAGCGCTGCGATGGCGGGCTGATCGGGAGGCCCGTCGGCGGTGAGCAGCTCGGCGAGTTCGCGCAGGTACCGCTCGTGGCCGGCCGGCGTAACGAGGAAGAGCATCCTGGCTGGTGCCGCGCAGGGGTTGGCGAAGGCGTGCGGACAGCCGGCGGGCACGTACATCAGG
The DNA here is from genome assembly GCF_040682095.1 of Amycolatopsis sp. NPDC051372. Lineage (NCBI taxonomy): Bacteria > Bacillati > Actinomycetota > Actinomycetes > Pseudonocardiales > Pseudonocardiaceae > Amycolatopsis > Amycolatopsis sp. NPDC051372. The sequence goes on along the minus strand of NZ_JBFBAF010000041.1, from coordinate 73,108 downwards.
CTGCCCGGACCGCCCCGAACGACCCGTTGACCGCCGGCGGACTCCCAGCGTTGCCAATCGCCGGCGGTGCGCATTCGCGGCTCGAATGCGAGCAGGTCGAGTTCGCCCTCGATGATGTAGAACAGCTCTTCAGCCTCACCGTGCCGGTGTGCGCCCACGTCGAACCCCGGCCCAACGTCCGCTTCGAACACCGACCACCGGGCCGACCGGTCGGCACCGACTTTGAGTGTCATCCCAGCGGAAGTGATCGACTGCCCGGATCCGGGTAGCAGTACCAGTCCATCCGTCATCTCGTCTCCCCCCACCCCTGGAAACGTCGAGGTCGCACGCCTGCTTCGCGCTAGCCGCCCGACCGTACGGAGTCGGCAAAGACAGCGCCGTCGTTACGCCACCACTTACAACGCACTCCTGCGCTGTGCCCTCGGCACCAACCTCCCGGTGACCAGCAAAATCTCCAAAGCCGGGGTCATGCACGACGCATGACAGCCCACCAGCCAGTCGAATTCACGAGCCTGCCCGCGCCCGGCGGCCGCGATCGCTGGGCCGGGTTCCTTGATCCTTCTCCGTGGCAACGGCGGAAGCGGAAATGAGCGTCGCGGCGGCGAGGCTGCCCCAGAGGGCGGCCGAGCCGTGGGAGGCCAGCGCGGTGATCGCCGCAGGGGAGACGGCGAGGCCGAAGCCCGTGGAGAGCTGGAAGCGGGCGAGGGCGCGTCCCAGGACAGGGGCCGGGGTGAGGGCGGTGACCAGCGCGGTGGCGCTGCCGGCATAGCTGATCTCGCCGATGGTGTAGACCACGGACACCGCGGCGATGGCAGGGGCACCCCAGCCGTGTCCCAGTGAGGTGGCGGCGAGGAAGCCGAGGTAGGACGCGGTGAGTACCGCGCCGGCGAGAGCCAGCACGGTCCGCCGGGGAAAGCGGGACAGCAGGACGGTGACCGGAACCTGCAGGGCGACCACCAGCACCGTGTTGGCCACGAAGATGGCTGCCGACCACACCGGGGATGCGTGCAGCTGGGTCACCAGAACCAGCGGCAGCGCGATTTCGGGGACGTTGAGACAGAAGACGTAGACCACGTTGGCGGCCAGCAACGCGCGCATCCGAGGTGCGGGCTCGTCGGCTCTGTCCTCGGCCGGAACAGCGGCCGGATGCGTACGAAGGTGGACCGACCACGCCAAGGCCGCCGCGGCGAGATAGGCGAGCCCGGTGGCGGCTGCCAGCGCCTGCAGTGCGGTGGTACCGCCCGTCAGGCATGCGGTGGCGAGGAGGCCACCCACGCCCAGGCCGGCGTTGCGCAGAGCGCGGCCTCCCGCGAGCGCCGCGTCCCGTTCCCGGCCGTGGGCGACCGTGGCCACCAGGGCCGCATGGGCGGCCGGCCACGCCTGGTTGCCGATGCCGAGGAAGAGCGCCGCCGTCGCGAACAGCCCGACGTGCCCTGCCGGGGCGGCCGGCAGCAGCGCCACGCCCAGCACCCGCACCAGCATCGACGCTGCCACGACCGTGCTGCGTGCGCCCCGGTCCAGCCAACGGCCGACAGCGGGCATGCACACCAGACCCGCGACGGCGCCGACCGTCATGGCGATCCCGGTGACCGGCGGGGAAAGCCTGAGCACCGTCACCCCGTAGAGAAGGAGAAAGGGCCGCAGCAAGCCGGTGCCGAGCGCGTCCACGGCCAGGGCAACGGCATAGCGCGGCCCTCCGGAAGCCCGGACGAGGGCGCGCGGCTGGATCTTGGTGGTGGTTCCCATGGCGTCAACGGTGCGTCGCGTCTCCCAGCTCGCCACGTCGGTTGACGGACACCGTCAATCGACGCAGTCGTCGGCCATCCGACCAGCGATGATGGGGGGATGACGTTGCGGATCGACATCGGTGGTCTGCCATCCGGGCGACTGCGGTTCGCTGCCTCCCCGCTGGCCGAGCTGACCGCGATGCTGCACGTGCTGGGCGAACCCGGGCATCACCCGCGGCTCGCCGGCTGGGCCGGGGACGTCTGGGCCGGGCTGCGGCCGGAGCTGGCCGAGCGGCTCAGGGAGGCGGAATTCCTCTGGCGTTCCTCACGAGCCGACTTCCTGGTCCCCGCCCGCCCCCGGCCGACCCTCGCCGAGGAGTTGGACGAGGTGGACCGGATCGACGACGAAACCTATGTGACCGCCGCGCTCATCACCACGTGCGGCAGCAACCGGGTCCACTTTGCCGCGCCGTCACCGCTTGCCGACGCGACGGCGCGACGGCGCGACGGCAAGCCCTGGACCGCGCCAAGGCCCGCGGCGCGCTCCAAGAAGCCTTCGCGGAACGGCTTCTCGCGGACCCCGCAGCCGTTCGGGCGCGGGTGCGTCACACCCTCGAACAGTGCGGCGAGGCCTTCTTCGACGCCGCCTGGGCGGGCATCACCGCGCGGCTCGCCACCGACCTGCGCCTGAAGAACGACCTGCTGAAGCGCCAGGGCATCGGGGCGGCACTCGCGGCGGTCTCCGGCGCCGTGACCTTGGCCCCGGACGGCACCTGCATCATCGTGGACAAACTGCAGGACAAGACGACCACCGCCCACGGCACCGGGGTCACCTTCCTCCCCAGCGTCTTCGGCCGCCCGCACCTGGTGGCGATCCACGCGCCCGGGTGGCAGCCGGTGGTGCAGTACCCCGTGGCCGAGGCGAGCCCATCGGAGCCGGTGTCGCTGGAAACGGTCACGCTACGGCTGGAGGCACTCGCGCATCCGGTACGGCTACGGCTGCTGCGCACCCTGGCCCGCGGCCCGCACACCACCGGCGAGCTGGCCCACGCCTGGGAACTGTCACCCCCGGAGGTCTCCCGCCACCTCGCTGTCCTGCGCCGCGCGGGCCTGCTCACGACCCGCCGGCACGGTCGTTACGTCCGCTACACCCTCAACCTGCACGACCTGACGGCGCTGGGGGCCGACCTGCTGGCGGCCGTGCTGCGCTGAGCAACCGAGGTGCGGGAGCTCGAAGTCGAGGAGCCGGAAGCCTCCACAAAGGAGGGTCAGGGCACGAGTTCCGCGTCATGGCCGTAGATCCAAGCGTTGGCGGCCAGCGGATCCTGACCGGACAGCGACGCGTCGCGGGCTTGCTGGTCCGGCCCGTCGGGCAGGTGGTTGAGGTGCGCGCGCTCGTGCGACACCGTCTGGAGCCGGGCGGTGCGGGTACGGCGGGCGGACTCGTAGCGGCGCAGCGCGCGGGCCGGCGCGGTGGCGTCGGCAGCCAGGTAGAGCGCGAGAGCGGCCGCGTCTTCGACCGCCTGCGCGGCGCCCTGGGCGAAGAACGGGAACATCGGGTGCGCGGCGTCGCCGAGCAGGGTCACGGAGCCGTGGCTCCACTGCGCGAGCGGGGCGCGGTCCAGCAGTGCCCAGCGGCCCGGGGCGCCGGCCGCGTCGATCAGCTCTCGCAGCCGCGGGTCCCAGCCCTCGAACTCGGCGGCGAACTCCGCGTGGGTCGCGGTGGCACTCCAGGATTCGACGACGTCCTCGCCGGCCGGGGCGAACGCGACGATGTTGATCAGCCCGCCCGCCGAGATCGGGTAGTGGACGAGGTGGTGGTCGGGGCCGAGCCAGAGCGTGTGGGCGTTGCGCAGCGCGAACGCGGGCGCGTCGGCGGCCGGCACGAGGGCACGGAAGGCGCACAGGCCCGAGAACGTCGCGGGTGACGGCCCGAGCAGGGCGTTGCGGATGGTCGAGTGCACGCCGTCGGCACCGATCACGACGTCGGCGGTCGTGGTGGTGCCGTCGGCGAAGGACAGGACCGCGCCGTCGTCGGTGATCTCGACGCCCGCGCACTTCGCGCCGAGCCGCAGCGCGTCCGTCGGCACCGCGGCCTGGACGACGCTCACCAAGTCGGCACGGTGCACGGTGTATGTGCGCTCGCCGTAGAGCCGTTCGCACGACTCGGCGAGGTTCTCCGCCGACAGTACGGTCCCGTCCGCCCAGCGGCGGAACTCCCACCCGACGTCGATCGCCACGGCTCGCGCGAGCAGTTCGTCCAGGACACCGAGGCGGCGCAGCAGGCGCACGAGGTTCGGGCCGGCGACGAGCCCCGCCCCGACCTCGCCGAGCTCGGCGGCCTGCTCGTAGACCGTGCACGCGAGCCCCGCCCGGCCGAGGAACGCGGCGGCGGCCAGTCCCCCGATTCCTCCGCCGACGATGGCGATCCGCAGTTCGGACATCGGCGTTCCCCCTTCGTTTCGGGTGCCGGGAGCATGGCCGCCCGCGCGGCCGGTCAGGAACATCGATGTTCATCCAATGGACACCGACGTAGGCTGCGCGCACCATGCCCCGCACGAACGAACCCGGCCGCAGCGTCAGCTCGCGGCTGTTGCGGGTGCTGTTCACGTTCACGCCCGAGGACAGCGCCCTGACCCTCGCCGACCTGACCCGCCGCACCGGGCTCCCGCACGCGACGGTCCGGCGGCTCGTCCACGAGCTCCTCGCCGCGGGCGCGCTCGACCGCACTCCGGACGGCCGGTTCACCGTCGGCCTGCGCCTGTGGCAGCTGGGCACGCTCGCGCCGCTGTCGGTTCCGCGGCGCACGGTCGCGCTGCCGTTCCTGGAGGACCTGCACGCCGCGCTCCACCAGCACGTGCAGCTCGCCGTCCTCGAAGGGCACGAGGCCGTGGTGATCGAGCGCTTCTCCGCGCGCGACGCCGTCGACCTGGCCTCCCACGTCGGCGGGCGGCTGCCGCTGCACAGCTCGGCCGTCGGCAAGGTATTGCTCGCGCACGCCGGCCGGACGCTGATCGAGGCCTACCTCGCGGCCGGGCCGGCGCGGTTCACCGCACGGACCGTGACCGACCCGGCGGACCTGCGGGCCGAGCTGACGGCGTGCCGGCGGTCCGGCACCGCCACGGTGCGCGGCGAGATGACCGAGGGCGCGGACTCGGTGGGCGCCCGCATCACCGATGGCCACGGCCGGGTCGTCGCGGCGCTTTCGGTCGTCGTGCGCACGGGCTCGCTCGACCTGGCCACGGTCGTCGCACCGGTGCTCTCCAGCGCGTTCAGCATCTCGCGCCGCCTGGGCTGGCGGCCCGGGATCGGCCTGCGCGACGCCGACCTACCCCTGCCGGGCGCCGGGCAGCCGGCCCTTCGAGACGCCGATCAGCAACCCGGTACCGTGCCGTACCGATGACCGCCAACCTCGCCCGTCCGGTGCTGTCCGGCAGCCGTGCCGCTGTGCGTGAGAACTGGACCGGCCGGCAGGTGCGGTTGCGCGAGATCCGCCCCGACGACCGGCGAGCCCTGGTCGGCTTCGATCGCGACGGTGGCGGTGGTTACCGGCACTGGGCGACGCACCGGGCGGAGGTGGCCGGGTCCGGCGGGGATCGCCACCTGGCGATCGAGACGCTGCACGGCCGGACGCTCGTCGGGTCGATCTGGGTCCGGACGGATCCCGCGGCGAGCCGGTTCAGCTACGGCGTCGGGATCGGCGCGCAGCACCGGCGGTGCGGGTACGCCGAAGACGCCGTCACGACGCTGCTCGCCGCGATGTTCGGGCCGGCCGGCTACCGCAAGTGCGAGGTCAGTGTGCACGGCCGCAACTTCGCCTCGCTCGCGTTGCACGCCAGGCTCGGGTTCCGCGAAGAAGGCCGGGTGCGCGACACCGAGGCGCTTCACGGACAGATCACGTACCCGGTGCTGATGGGTCTCGGCGCGGACACGTTCGCCGCCCGGCGCCTGGACGTCGCAGACAGCCCGTGGACCGGGCGACACTCGCGACCGCGGCGACGCGGGCGGCACTGGCGTACTCGCGTCCGGCACTGATCCCGGCCGCAGACCGGGCCGCCGGGAAACTCGACTCACGCCGAGTAATCGCGTCTCATCAGAACCACAAGTGAACCCCTCTCCTCGCTCGGCGAGGACGACGTGGCAGGCTCGGCCGCCGTCGGACGGCGGCCAGGCCGGCAATCACGTCAGCGGCCGCCCGTGTCCGCGAGGTAAATCTGCTGCGTGGTGTCGCGTTGGCCTCGAACAGCGTTACGGTCCGTGACAAATGCCACGAGGCCGGCGGACACCGCGGGGTAGGTCGCGTTGCCCGTTTTCGTGAGCTGCACCGGAGCCGACCAGCCGGCGGGCGTGAGACGCGCCGTGAAGACCTTCCAGCGCCAGTCCGTGGCGCGCGAGTCGTACCAGACGGCGCGGACGGTGCCGTCCGGGTCGTGGCTCAGACGGGGGCGCTGGCTCATCGCCGCCGGCTCGAGAGCGAACGGCGTGCCGGCCGACCAGGTGCGGCCGTCGGCGGAGCGGGCCGAGCGCAGGGACAGGTTCGCGCCCGAGCTCTGGAGGGCGCCGCTGTCCCAGGCGACGACGAAGGCGCCCGAGTGGTCGACGGCCGCGCTCGGGTGGCGGTCGGCTCGGTCGGTGGCGGCGCTGACCTGGGCCGAAGTGCCCCAGCCGCCGCGGGTGCCCGCGCGGGTGGTGGCGAGGATCTGCCAGTTGTCCGGGTCCGTGCCGCCGGACGCGGATTGGCCGGCGGGCGGGGTGTGGCCCGTCCACAGTGGATCCGGGTCGAAGCGGTCGTCCTGCCACGCAACGAGAATGCGGTCGCCGTGGCCCACCGCGACGGTCGGGAACACCGAGGCCGGGTAGCGCGGCGAGCGGGCGTCGACGGCGCGGTTGCCGGCGCTGACCGTCTTGCCGGCGGCCGAGAGGTTGACCGGCTTGCGGTCGACGCCGACCACCTGGGCGAATACGTCGAACGCGCCGGCGGTGTTGTCGGCCCAGGTGACGACGGGCTGTCCGCCGGACAGCAGCGCGATCGCCGGGTGCACGGCGCGGCCAGTGCCGGCGTCGAGCCGCACGGCAGGGCCGAAGAGCAGGCCGCCGGTGCTGCTGTGGCGCAGGTAGATCGCGGGACGGTGGGGCTGCTCGTGGCCGCGCTCGTCCTGCCAGACCACCCACACGTCGCGCCCGGAAGCGGCGACCCGCGGCGCCGTGGCCGTGCCCGAACCGCTGGAGAGCTCGACCTCGAAGAGACCGAAGCCGCGCCGGTCCACGCGCTTGTAAACGACCCTGCTGCGGCCGTCGGAATGCCGCTGCGCGACCACGTGCACGTCGTTGCCGGTGACCGCGACGTCGGCGAACCCCGTGAACTCACCGGTCCCGCCGAGCACCGCCGTCGCGTTGTCGTGCCCGGACTGCATGGCGGGCAACGGGATCTCCGGCGCGGGCGTGGCCACGCGGCCGACGGAGACGAACACGGGTGACGTCGCCGCGCGCAGCTGGTCGGGCAGCGTCGGGTCGGCGTCGGCGCCGGACGCGCTGCCGGGCGAGCGCACTTCGGCGCGGAACCACACGTGGTCGCCGGACAAGGTCAACGGCAGGGTGCGGGTGTCGTCGTTGCCGCGCACGGTGGTGTCCAGCAGGGCCTTGGCCGAGCGGCCCGGCGTGCCGTACACGAGCAGGCGCGTCCCGGCGCCCTGGCGGACCCGCACGCGCAGCGCCGCGCGCCGCGGCAGTTTCCGCGAACCGACCACCGTCTCGTCGCCGCCGATGGACTCGAACCGGCCGTCGCCGTCGAGGTCGGCCTCGATCGTCACGAACGGTCCCGACACGCCGGAGGACACCGTGGTCCGGCCGGCCTTCAGCGCGTCGAGGATCGAGCGGACGCTGCGGTCGCCGGCGAACACGCGCGTGGCCGGCTGGCCGGGGCCCGCGATGTCCCACAGCTCACGGAAGTGGCAGTCGCTCGCAGCGGTGACGCCGGTGACGTAACCGCGGTTCCAGCGCGTCTCGGCGAAGTCCATCTGCGCGTCGGGGTTCGTCGAGACGTTGAGCACCTCGATGTTGTGGATGCCCTGCACGCTGGCGTTGTCGTTGGGCCCGGCCTCGCGGGTGTACTCACCGTCGTCGGGGTGCGCGATGTGCCACACCGCGTCCTGCGAACGAGCGTCCCAAATGGACTGCTGGACGTGCCGGAACGCCGCCGAGCCGGGCGGGTTCGCGCCGTCGACGACGTTGTCCACCGCGCCGAGCACGATCGCGTGCGGCGAGCCGTTGGCCTCTTCACCGGGGATCAGCAGCAGCCGGTCCGACGTCCACTGTGGATCCCAGTGCTGGTCGTACGTGCGGTGGTCGGTCAGCGGCAGGAAGTCCAGCCCGGTCTTCTCGGCCTGGCCGATCTGGTCGCCGACGGGCAAATTGCCCGGCAGCGCCTGCTTCGACGTCTGGCGTGGCAGGCTGCCGTCGGCCGAGTGGTCGTCGTGCACGTGCGTGTCGCCGACGAGCCACTGGCCCTTCGGTTCACCGCTGCCGCCGAAGGGAAACCCGCCGAGCGGGAGTCCCTGGGCCGCGGCGACGGCCGGCGTGGCCACGAGGCCGGACGCCGCGATCGCGCCGCCGGCCGCCATGAACTGTCTGCGAGTGAGGCCCATCTCTGTCCTTCTTCCGGGCACCGGCGCCGGTGACTCGGCGCGGTGGAACTCAGGGGAACTCAGGGGAGGGAAATGCCGTGGACGACACCGTTCTGGTCGCCGACCACAAGCGTGCGGCCGTCGATCACGGGCCGGCCGAACGTGTAGACCAGGCTCTGCTGCAGCCAGCCCAGCCGGGCGCCGTCGGAGAGCCGCACACCGATCACCTTGCCGTCGACGGTCAGCACCCACGCCGTGCCGTCGCTGATCGCGACCCCCGCGTTGAACACGCGCAGTGCGAGATTGGTGTTCCACAACGGTTTCCCGGTGGCGAGGTCCACGAGCGTCAGCACACCCCACTCGGTGGTCAGCAGCACGCTGGAGCCCACGATCAAGGCGGGCGCGTACATCGCGCTGCCGGCGACGGTCCAGCGCAGGGCGCCGGTGGCGCGGTCCAGCGCGATCGCACTCGACACGGTGGCGACGATGACCACGTCACCGCCGAGCGCCACCACGGTGTCCCACCCGCTGTACAGCGCGATCCGGTGCTCGACGCCGGTCACCATCTGGTAGGCCCACACCTGCGCACCCGTGCGCGCGTCGTGCGCCCGGGTGTAACCGTCGGCGGCGGCCGTGTAGACGCGTTCACCGTCGCTCGCGGCCTGTCCGGACGAGAACCCGCGGCCGGGCACGGACCACCGACGGCGGCCGTCGGCGCCGACCGCGAACAACGCCTGCCCCGCCGAGAACACCACCTGCGGATGTCCGTCCACAGTGGATACCAGCGGCGCGCTCACGACCGGGGCCTTGGCATCGAACGTCCACACCCGCCGGCCATCGCGGACATCCAGCGCGTACAGGTGGTGGTCGGCCGAGGGAACGAAAGCCAGCGTCCCGTTCACCGCCGGACGCCGGTACACCGGGCCGAGCTGCGTGCGCCACTCGCGGTGGCCGCCGCGCCGCAGCGCGGTCACCTCGCCGGCCGACGAAGCGGCGAGCACCAGTCCGCTGTGCACGTCCGCGAGGGTCACGCCGCCCTGCACCGAACCCGAGAGCTGCTCCTGCCACCGGTCGACGGGGTCGCCGGCCACCGCGGGCACGGTGAACAGCACGACCTGCTCCCACCAGCTGCCGTCCGGCGAGTTCACGCGCACCTGCAGCCGCTGCCGGCCCGGCGCCAGTGCCGAGACGTCGACGCTGCCGGTCCAGCGGTCCCCCGAACCCACGAGCGGCTGCCACGCGGCCGGGCTCGTGCCGCCGAACACGGCCTGCGGGTACGGCTGCACGCCGACCAGCTGCGCGCCCGACGCCCGCACCTCGACCGGCAGCGAGCCACCGGAAACCTTGCCCGCGTGGACATACCGCGGCCGCTGTTCGCGCCCCTGCCCCTCGCCGGTGAGCGGCACGGTCGCGAACGGCGCCTCGGTGTCGGACCCGTCCGCGGCCACGGTGACCCGCCGCACGTCCAGCACCGCGGTGCCGTCGGCGGCGGTGGTTTTCTCGGCCCAGTAGTAGGCCGGGCCGTTGAGCACGGCGTTCAGCGTCACCTGGGTGAGGCCGTTGAACCGCGTGACGTCCTCGCGGTGCACGTGGCCGGCGATGACCCCGCGCAGGTTGTGCCCGGCGAGCACGTCGAGCACCGCCGGCTGGTCGTCGACGTAGTAGAACTGGTTGCCGAAGGGGAAGTGCTGGAACAGCACCACCGGCGTGCCCCGCTGCACGCGGCGCAGGTCTCGCTCGAGCCAGTCGAGGCCGGCGGGCCCGTAGTGCCCGGGCTCCTGCAGCACCTGCGTCGGGTCGAAGCCGACGAAGTGGACACCGCCGGCGTCGAACGAGTACGGCGTCGGGCCGAAGTGGCTGTGGAACTCCTCCTTGGCCGAAGGGTCCCACCGCGTCTCGTGGTTGCCCGGCGAGTAGTGGATCTTCCCGCGCAGCGAGGCGGGCAGCACCTTGCCGTACTGCTCGTACTCGTCGGGCAGGCCGGTGTCGGTGATGTCGCCGCAGTGCAGCACGAGGTCCGGGTCGCGGCGCGCGATCGAGGCATACACCTGGGTGAGCCACGTGGTCGACTGCAGGCTCGTGGTGTTCACGTGGGTGTCCGAGATGGCGGCGAACTTCAAGCCGCGCCCCGGCCGCCCCGGCGTGGCGTCCGCCGGCGCGGCGCCGAGCAGCGTGGCCAGCGCCGGAGCCGCCACCGCCCCCGCGGCGAGCCCGAAGAACGCCCTTCGGTGCAGTCCGTCGTGGCGGCAGGGCTCGTCGGCCATCGGGTTCCTCCATTCGAGAAGCTGAACCCTCAGACCTTCACCCGTTCGGGTAACGCCGATCTGACGCACGGACATGGGGAGGCTGAACGCCGGACCAAGCTCTGCCGGGCTCGCAGCCGTTACGTGAGACTGATCGCGTTTTTCGCGCGATCCACCGACTCCTCGGCCGCCGGACCGCCGGGGTTCTCCGTCGCCAGCGCCTGGTTCGCGGCGACGAACGGCCGCAACCGGGTCTCATAGGCGGAGAACGCGGCGGCGTGATCGTCGTGGCGGGCGAGCTCGTCGGCGAGCACGTACGCGCCGACGAGGGCGAGGCTGGTGCCCTGGCCCGAGAGCGGCGACGCGCAGTAGCCCGCGTCCCCGAGCAGCGTCACCCGGCCGGCGCTCCAGGAGTCGAGGTGGATCTGCTGCATCGCGTCGAAGTAGAAGTGGGGCGCACCGGCCATTTCAGACAGCAGACGCGGCACCTCCCAGCCCGCGCCGGCCAGCTGCTTCGCCACGATTTCCTTCTGCGCCAGGACATCGCGGTAGTCGTACGTCAGCGGCGATGACGCAAAACCCAGCGTGACCCGCAGTTCGGTGTTGTCTCGCACCGGATAGACGGCGCCGCCGGTCTCCGCGTCGCGGAACCAGACCTGCCAGTTGTCGAGGCCGAGGACGTTGGGCGCCGGGAAGATCGCCAGGTACTGCCCGAGGTGCTGCGCGAACCGCTCCTCCGGGCCGAACGCCAGCCGGCGGACGGCGGAGTGCAGACCGTCGGCGCCGACGACGAGGTCGAACGTGCGGAAGCCGCCGCGCTCGAACTCCACCCGCACGCCGTGCTCGTCCTGGCCCAAGGCGGTGACGGAATCGTCGAAGACGTACTCGACGTCGTGCTCGGTTGCCTTGTACAGCAGGGAAACCAGGTCATCGCGGACCAGCTCCACGTCGGGGCTGTCCAGGCGGCCACTGCTGTAAGTGTGCTCCTCCGAGCGGAACAGCTCGGTGCCGGAACCGTCCACCACGGACATTCCGCGCATCCGCGTCCGCATCGCGCGCACCTGCTCGCCGAGCCCCATCCGGTCGACGACGTCGAGCGCCACCCCTCGCACGTCGACCGCCTGCCCGCCCTCCCGCAGGCCGGGCGAGCGCTCGACCACGGTCACCGAGAACCCGGCCCGGTGGAGCCAGTAGGCCAGCGTCGGGCCACCGATGCCGGCGCCGGAGACGAGGACGTTGCGCATGGTTTCCTCCAGGTGTTCGTCGTACCCTTACGGACCACACACTGGCTTCGGCCAGGCAACCATGCCAAAATTGACCTAGTACAGATGGTCAGCTGTACTGGTACAGATCGGAGCCGGGGATGGCCGAGCAGCGCTACCTGGAGATCGCTGCGGACCTGCGCCGCCGGATCACCGACGGGGAGCTCGTGCCGGGGGCGAAGGTGCCGTCGACGCGCCGGATCGCCGTCGAGTGGGGCGTCGCGACGGCCACCGCGGCCAAGGCGCTCGCCGCGCTCGGCCAGGAAGGGCTGGTGCGAGCCGAACCGCGGTCCGGCACCGTCGTCGCAGGCCGGAAGGCCGAGCCGAAGGCCCGCCCGCGGCCGCCGGGCCTCTCGCGGGAGCGGATCGTGCGGACGGCCATCACGATCGCCGACGAGGAGGGGCTGGCCGCGCTGTCCATGCGAGGAGTGGCGGCGCGGCTCGGTGTCGCGGCGATGGCGCCGTACCGCTACGTCGCCGGGCGCGACGAGCTGGTGCTGCTCATGGCCGACGCGGCGTTCGGCGAACGCGGTTACCCCGCGCGCCTTTCAGGCGACTGGCGGGCGCGGCTCGAACTCACCGGTCGCACACTGTGGTCGCTGTACCGGCGCCACCCGTGGCTCGCGCAGCTGTCGCCGATCACGCGCCCGTTGCCGCTGGCCAACCTGGCCACGCACGCGGAGCAGGCGCTTTCGGCGCTCGACGGCTTCGGCCTGTCGGCGAAGCAGCTGTGCGACCTGCACGTGCTGTTCTTCAGCTACATCCAGGGCATCGCCATCCACCTGGAACGCGAGCGGCACGCGGCCGGCACGTCCGGGCTGACCGAGGACGAGTGGCTGGCCACCCAGGCGCCGGGCCACACGGCGATCATGGCCGGCGGCCGCCACCCCGTCTTCACTCGGATGCTGACGACGCTGGAAGAGGACGGCTACGACCTGGATCTCGACGAGCTTTTCGAGCTCGGCCTGCGCTCGCTGCTCGACGGCGTCTCACTGCGGCTGGCCTGAGAAGGCCGGCATGGGAAACGCGCCCACCCCCGGGGGAAGAGTGGGCGCGTTTCCGGCCGAGGCGTCAGTCCGCGATCTTGAGCACGACGCGGATGTTGGCCTTCGGCATGTGCTGGTAGGCCTCCTCGGCCTTCTCCAGCGGGAAGACCTCGTACACCGGCCGGATGCCGCGCAGCACAGCGAAGTTCAGCGTGTCCTCGCTGTCGCGGGCGACGCCGCTGTACCAGCCGGAGAGGTTCAGCCGGTAGTCCGCCAGCGTGTGGCCGGTGACCTGGATCGGGTTCTGGCCTTCGAGCACGATCACCTGACCGTTGGGGCGAATGCCGTTCATCAGCTCCGACTGCATCTCGGCGCGGTCGACGGTGCCGAGGATCACCGACGCGCCACCCATCTTCTTCAGGGACTCGCCGACACTGCCTTCGTTGCTGTCGATGTACTCGTCCGCGCCGAGCTTGCGGGCCAGCTCTTCCTTGGTGCGGCCGCGGTTGATCGCGACGGTGCGGAAGCCCATCTTGTTGGCGAACTGGACGGCGAGGTGGCCGACGCCGCCCACACCCTGCACGGCGACGAGATCGCCGGGGCCGGCTTTGGCGTGGCGCAACGCGTTGAAGGCGGTGATGCCGGCACACATCAGCGGCGAAGCCTCGGCGAACGTCAGGCCTTCGGGGATACGGGCGACCGCGTCCTCGGGGGCGACCATGTACTCGGCGTAACCGCCGTCGAAGGACGTGCCCGTGATCGTGCGGCTGTCACAGTTGACGAAGTCACCGCGGCGGCAGTACTCACACGTGAAGTCGACGCCACCGGACCAGCCGACCCCGACCTTGTCGCCGACCTTCCACAGGGTCACGGCGTCGCCGACCGCGTCGACGACACCCGCGATCTCGTGCCCGGGCACGCGCGGCAGCTTGGTGCCGAACAGGGCCATGCGGGGGATGATCTCGCCGCCGCACACGCCGCACGTGTGCACCTTCACCCGCACCTGGTTGGGCTTCGGCTCGGGGATCGGCAGTTCGACCTGCACGAACGGGCCGCCCGCTTGCTGAACCTGAACCGCGCGCATTGTCCCTGTCATTTTCTCACAATTCCTTTCGGTGGTCAGTGCATTCCGCCGTCGCAGACGAGCTGCTGTCCGGTGATCAACGCAGCTTCGTCTCCGGCGAGAAATGCCGTCACACCCGCGACGTCTTCCGTGGTGCCCAGTCGCCCGATCGGGACCATTTCGATCAAACTGCGCTTGTATTCGTCGTTGGCCGGGTCGGTGAAAATCCCGGCGCCGTCGATCGGCCCGGGCACCACCGTGTTCACGGTGACGCGGCGCGGGCCGAGCTCCATCGCGAGCACCTTCACGAGGTAACCGGTGGCCACCTTGCTGGTGCCGTAGAGGCCGACGCCCAGCTGCGGAACCGTCGTGGTGTTCGACGAGATGGTGATGATGCGGCCACCGTCGGCGATGCGGCGAGCAGCCTCGCGCAGCACGAAGTACGGACCCTTGGTGTTCACCCGGAAGAGGAGGTCGAAGTCCTCTTCGGTGACGTCCGTGACGGGGATGTTGACCTTTTCCATGCCCGCGTTGGCCACGACGATGTCGATCTTGCCGAACTCGGCGACGGCCGCGTCGTAAAGGTCGACGATACCGTCCACCTGAGACACATCGGCCGCGTGCACCAGTGCCTTCACACCGTGGGCCTCGGCGGCCTTTTTCACCTCTTCGGCGGCGGACGCGTCGCGGGAGTAGTTGATGACCACGTCGGCGCCCTGTTCCGCCAGCCGCAGCACGATGGCCCTGCCCAGGCCTTTCGACGATCCCGTGACGAGGGCCACTTTACCGCTGAGATTCATAGGTGCTCCCCTGTGTCAATACAGCTATGGTCCGGCCGGGGTGCGGGAAAGGGAAACACCGGATCCTTGTGGTTGCCACAACGAACCGTTGTGGCGAGGATCGAGCGGTGGACCTGAATCTGCGCCTGCTCAAAGCCCTCGAAGCCGTGGCCGACGAGGGCAGCATGACCCGCGCGGCCGGGCGGCTCATGATGACCCAGCAGGCGGTCAGCGGGCAGATCCGGCAGCTCGAGCGCGTGGCCGGCACCCCGCTGGTCCGGCGCCGGTCCTCCGGCGTCGAGCTCACCGCGGCGGGGCAGGTGTTCCTGAAACAAGGGCGCGAACTGCTCACCGCGTGTTCGGCGATGGTCTCGGAGGCGCGGCTCGTGGGCTCGGGGCTGTCCGGGCGGCTGCGGATCGCGTTCAAGGCGCAGAGCACCGCGCACTTCCTGCCGGACGTCGAGTCGTCGCTGCGCCGGGTCGCACCCGACGTGGAGGTCGACGCCCTCGCGGTCCACACCCTGCCCGACGAGCTCGACGCCCTCGCCGCGGGCACCGCCGACGCCGCGTTCCTGTGGCTGCCGATCGGCGACGACCGCCGCTTCGTCACGCACTGGCTGCTCGACGAGCCACGCTGGGTCGCGCTGCCGCCCGGGCACCACCTCGCCACGCGGACGTCGCTGAAGGTCGCCGACCTGGCGTGCGAGCCGATCGTCGGGCCGCGCGACGGGATGCCCGAGGCGGTGGTGAAGTTCTGGTTCATCGACCCTCGGCCGGACGGCACCCGCGCGGTCTACGGGCCGCAGGGTCGGACGCCGGAGGAGTGCCTGCACCACGTGGCGGCCGGGCACGGGTCGTGGATCGCGCCCGCGTCGACGGCCGCGTACTTCCCGTACCCGCGGCTGGTGTGGCGGCCGTTGGAGGACGCGACGCCGTTGGGGCTGGCGTTGATCTGGCTGCGGGAGAACTCGAACCCGCTGCTGGATCTGCTGCTGGAGGAGAGCAAGCGGGTGACGCGCCCGACGCCGGTGTGAGTCAGCCGGCCAGGACGGCGAAACTCAGCGCCCCCAGTGCGACGATCGCGGCCGCCAGCCTTGTCGCGATCGCGGTCGGTCCTTTTCGGACTGTGTTGCCCACCCAGCCTCTCAGGCGATGACCTTGCCACATCAGGAGTGCCAACACGACGAGGCCGGCGAACAGGAGCACGAACCAGCGTGGGGCGCCGGCCCAGTCGATGCCGTCTTCGCCGGCGAGGAGGACCGTCGCCGTCGAGGTACCGGTGTCGCGCACTTCTTCGCGGACGGCGTTGACGCCGCCGACGACGACCATGACGACGATGGCGAGCGCGGTCAGCCGTTGGAGGATCTTGGTGGCCCGGCTTTTGCGTCGGTGCTTCTCGGGGATTTTCGCGACGTCGGCGATGAGGGCGACGGTGATAGTCAGGAGGACGAGACCGCCCAGGAGCCCCCACCACTTCACGGCGAGGCCCCAGAGGTGCGCCTCGCGCAGACCCGGGCCGCCGTCGGCCCACCACGCCCAGGCGCCGGCGAGGTCGATCTGCATCGGCGCCCTTCCGGTCGGTTCTCGCCCAGCGTAGGGACGTCTTCCGGGCGTCCGCCGTGGCCGCGGCGAGAGTTCTCCCGGCCGCGACCGCGTCGTGATCGCGCTGGATTGTCGGGGATGGTCTTTATTCTGTGCGTGTCCGGTTGATGACGGAGGGGGATCGGGCGTGGTTCATTCATCGCCGCCGCGGGGGCGCGTGCTGGCTTTCGTGCTCGCGGGTGTTGCTGGGGTGTGCGAGGTGCTGCTGGTGTGGAACGAGGTCGAGGAGCTGAGCCGGCGTTTCGATCTGAATCCCGGCCCGTACTTCCACCTGGTGATCGCTTTGCTCGGCCTCGGGGTGCTCGTCGGCGCGGCACTGCTGGCCGCGCGAAGGCCACGGGTCGCGCGGGTGTTGATGCTGGGTGCGGTTGTGCAGATGGTCCTCGCGGTGCCCGGGTCAATGCGGATCTTGGGGATTCGGCGGTCGAGTGCTTTCGAGGACGTGTTCCTGCCGGCCGGCTTGGCAGCTGTGATCGCGGTGCTGCTGTGGCTGCCCGCGGTGGCGGTGGCTTTGCCGGAGGTGATGCCGCGGTTCACCGGTGGGCCGGGTTGGCAGCCGGGGTACGGCGGGCCGGCCGGTTGGCAGGGCGCTGGGATCCCTGGGTCTGCTCCTGGTCAACAGTGGCAGGGGGTTCCTGGGCAGGCCGTGCCCGGGCCGGTTCCTGGTCAGCAGTGGCCGGGCGCTGGCGGGGCCGGCCAAGCCTGGCCGGGCGCGGTTCCGGGACAGATTCCCGGAGCCGCGATGCCGGGCCCGGCTCCCGGACAGCAATGGGCGAGCGCCTGCGAACCCGGCCAAGCTTGGCAATCCGGCGCAGCGCCGTCCGGGCCGGCGTCGCAGGGGTCTGTCGCGCCCGGTCAGGCGTGGTCCGGTGCCGTCCCGGCACAGGGTCAGCCCGGAGAGCCTTGGGCGGGTTCGGTGCCGCCGGGACAGCCGATGCCGGGTTCCGGCGCGCCGGGGGCTCCGCAGCAGCAGTACCTGCCGGCAGCGCCGTATCCCCCTGCGCCCCACTGAGCGATGTCCGGTCGTGGGCGGGAAAACCGGGGTTCGCCAAGCGGGGTGAGGCCTTATGGTTCAGGACATGGGTCAGGTGCTGCCGGTCGAATTCAGTGACGGCGAGGTGCGGGAGATCGAGCGGCAGGCGGCCGCCGAGGGGCGGAGCCTTCAGGAGTACGTGCGGGAGACGCTGATGACCGCCGTGACTTCGCGGGCCCAGCAGCGCGCGACGGTGCTCGACCACGTGCTGGAAGCGAGCGCCGGCCTCAACGAGCGGCTGGCGCGATGACCGAGTACCTGACGATCCACGACTTGATGGTCGTCGCGCGCCGGGTGGTGCGGGGTGAGCTCGCGGTGCGCGACACAGGCATTCTCGCGGCGGCCGCGGCGCGCCCGCGCACGTCGGTCTTCGGGGAGGACGCCTACCCCGGCGTGTGGGAGAAGGCGGCCGCGCTCATGGAGTCGCTCGGCCGTGGCCACCCCCTCATCGACGGCAACAAACGCCTCGCCTGGACCGCCACCTGGTTCTTCCTCGGCCTCAACGACAAACCCCTCCGCACACCCCTCGACGAGGACGCCGCCGAGCCCTTCGTCCACGACGTCGTCAAGGGCCACCTCGACCTGCCTCGCATCGCCGCGCGCCTGGCCGACTTCGCCTAGCCGCCCGGCAACGTCTCGCCGGGCAAGTCACCGACGCCGCCCAGCGGCCCGAAGGCAGGAACGCCGCCGAGAGGCAGGCACGAAGCAGCCCGTGCCCGCCTCTTGAGCGGGACCGAACCCTCGCGATCGGACGAAACCATGCCCCGCAACCAGGCGGGTTCGCGAAAGTCTCACTGCGAGACCCCCCACTGTGCCGACTGGGCGTCGACCAGAGCCGTCAAGTCGCCCAACGTCAGCGAGAAGTCGTCGACGTGGAGGCCGAGGCCGCCGCTTTTCGGAGGGCCCACCAAGGCGTCGCCGCCGGAGAGCTGGAGCCAGGACGCGGTGCCGCCGGGGACGGTGCGGAACTCGCACGCGCCGGTGAACTCGCCGGGGTAGCGGGCGAAGCCGGTGGGGAACACCGGCAGCGAGGTATCGAGAAGGACGGCGGTGAGGTGGCCGTCGGGGAGAAGAGCGTTGCCCTGTACCAAAGTCTGGGTGGGGAGCCGGGTGTCGAGCGGGGTCGTCGCGTCGGGGACGGCGCCGGTCAGCAGGGCGGCCGGGTTGGTGCAGAGGATGCGGTGGCCGGGCGTCGAAGAGAGGCCGAAGGCGGAGCCGGGCGGTGGGACCGTTCCGGCCGGTTGCTTGTACGACGAGTAACCGGCCACGCAGCCGACCGGCACGGGCGCCGCGGCCGAAGCGCGAGCGCACACGGGCAGGTGCTGGAAAGCCGCGTCCGGATCGGAGCCGCCGCCGGCCGGGCGGTCGGTGGGGGCCTTGACGTTGCCGCCGAGAAGCAGCGCACTCACCAAGGAGGGCTGCACGTCGGGATGACCGTCCACGCGGTCGCGCAAGAGGGAGGCCGCGTCCGCGGCGCCTGCGAGTGGCCGATCACCACCACCCCGCGGCGACGGTGCGTGACCGGGTCGATGTTGTAGTCGCGCCAGTACGTGTCCCACGCCTGTTCGACGTCTTCGAGGCCCAGCGCGTAGTCGGGTGCCGTGCCGGTGAGCACGCCGACGATGTGCGCGGCCAGCGGCGCCTGCCGGTACGCGGGCACGAACACGCGGCAGTGGCTGAGCAGCGGACCGACCTGGGCGTAGGTCACGGCGGCCGCGGCGTCGTCCGGGCCGGGTGGCAGCGAGCCGATCTGCAGCGCCGGATTCGAGACCAGGTCGACGGTCGGGTACACGTAAAAGCAGTCCACCGGAGGGGTGGCCGGCGGCTCGAACGGTTCCACCACACTCGCGCCCGACTCCACTCGAGTGGTGTCGAACGTCACCCGGCCAGGCGATGCGGGGTAGCCGACGGTGAAGCTCCCACCGGGCGTCGCGATCTGCGGGTCACCCGCCAGGTTCTGGTTGCACGGGTTCGCGGCCATGCCGGGCAGGCACACCCACACCGGGTGGTCGAGCGGCGCCGTGCCCGGCGGGGCGGCACCAGACGCGGCGGCGGCCGGAACTGCCACCGCGAGGCCGAACACGGTCGTGAGAGCCAGCAGGATCACGCTTTTCCGCACGCTCGACGCTCCTTCACCGGGTGGGCGAGTCCCCCGTAGGCTGGCAGGAGCGAAGCCGATCCGGGAGGTGAGTCGTGCCGTCACGCAATCCGCTGCGCCTGCTGCGCAAGTGGACGGACTGGTTCGAAAACCGCGGTGTGTACATCCCGGGCGAGGAGAGCCGCGCGGTCGACCCGGTGCGTGACTTCGGGTGGCTGATGGTCGCGTGGGGCGCCGGCGTGGCGATCTTCATCCTCTTGTTCGCCTTCGCCGTTTAAGTGGCACATCGGTGACGACTGTCACCCGGAGTGCCCTTTCGGTCACGGATCGGCCACGGCTGTACACCAGGTCCGCGTCTTCGTGCGCGCGCACGTGCACATGCAGGGACAGTGGAGCGGGTCGACCTCGGTCACTACGCCGAACGGCCTGAGCCCCCGCCCCGACTGGAGTAACCGAGATGGCGCCCGCGCGCACCCCCAAGCTGTTGCTTTCCGCCTGTTTGCTGATGGCGGTGGCGGCCTGCGGGGTCGACGCGCAGGAAGGGACGGCGGCGCTCGGTGGTGGCGGCGGCCCCGCGAAGGCCGCGGCCGCGCAGACGTCGCGTGACCTGCAGTTCGGCGCGGAACACCGGTTCGCCAGCGGCATCACGATCTCGGTTTCCGCCCCGCAGTCGTTCCAGCCCAGCCCCGCGGCGTACCCGCGCAGCTCGCGCGCGGCGTCGTTCGGCATCGAGATCACCAACAACGGCGCGGATTCCTACCGGCTTTCCGGCTTCACAGTCGCGGCGATGATCGACGGACACCCGACCAAACAGGTCGTCGACGCCACCCAGGGCCTCGGCGGCATCACCGACGCGGGCAAAGACCTGCAGCAGGGCCGCTCCGCGCAGCTGACACTCGCGTTCGCCGTGCCCGACCGCACCACGCAGCTCACGGTGCAGCTGCGACCCAGCGCGAGCGAGCCCGCCGTGGCCACGTACTGCGGGGCCGTCTGAAGTACCAATCCGGCCAAGAGCAAGCCGACCCCCCGCGGCACGTAACCGTTGCTACGAAGCCATTCGGCCGTGACTGTGGTCGGATTGGTAACGATCGGCCCTGAATTACCAATCCGGCCAAAAGCAGGCCGACCCCCACGCGGCACGCAACCGTTGCTACGAAGCCATTCGGCCGTGACTGTGGTCGGATTGGTAACGTTCGGCACAGTACGCTGCGTTCATGACCGAGCAGCGACTCTCCCCCGGCGACGCCGCCCCCGACTTCACCCTGCCCGACAGCACGGGCAAGAGCGTCTCCCTCAGCGACTTCCGCGGCCAGGCCGTCGTCGTGTACTTCTACCCGGCCGCCGGCACTCCCGGCTGCACCAAGCAGGCCTGCGACTTCCGCGACAGCCTCGCCCAGCTCAACGACGCCGGCTACCAGGTCCTCGGCATCTCCCCGGACAAGCCGGCGAAGCTCGTGAAGTTCGTCGAGAACGAGCAGCTGACCTTCCCCCTGCTCTCCGACGAGGACAAGCACGTCCTCACCGCGTGGGGCGCCTTCGGCGAGAAGAAGAACTACGGCCGCGTCTACCAGGGCGTCATCCGCTCGACCTTCATCGTCGACCCGGAGGGCAAAATCGCGAACGCCTTCTACAACGTCCGCGCGACCGGGCACGTCGCGAAGCTCATCCGCGATCTCGGCATCGCCGCCTGAGCCGCAAAGCCCGCCTCGGCCGTGACCCTGGGGCGGGACTCAGCTCCACGACCGGCAGCTCACCGCGAAAACCGCACCGCGCGAAAGCACGCACCACCGCGACGCGGCGGGACCGACCACACGCGATCGCGGCCACCATGCGGACAACACGAGCGACACCCGCCGTCCGCGCGACCGGGCACGTCGCGAAACTCATCCGCGACCTCGGCATCCCGCCTGAGCCGCAAAGCCCGCCGCCCGGGTGAGCGGTTCACTCGGGCGGGCCGGCGGCGGGGAGGCGCAGCGTGAACGTCGAGCCCTCGCCGAGCGTGCTGCGCACCGAGACCGTGCCGCCGTGGGCGGCCGCCAGGTTGCGGACGATGGCGAGGCCCAGGCCGCTGCCGCCGCTCGCGCCGCGGGTGCGGGCCTTGTCCGCGCGCCAGAAGCGGTCGAAGACGTGGGGCAGGTCGTCGGCGGGGATGCCGACGCCGGTGTCGGCCACGGAGAACACGACGTCCGAATCGACACGCGTGGCGCTGACCGTGACGGAGCCGCCGCGGGGGGTGTGGCGGACGGCGTTGGACACGAGGTTGTCGATGGCCTGCCGCAGGCGCACGGGGTCCGCCGTGACGGTCGGGTCGGCCATCGACCGCACCACCAGCTGAACGCCCGCCGCGTCGTCGCGGGCGGTGTGGGCCGCGGCGAGCTGGGTGAGCAGGGAGTTGGCGTCGATGGGCTCGGGGTGCACGCGCAGCGCGCCGGCGTCGGCGAGGGCGAGGTCCTGCAGGTCGTCGACGATGTGCTGCAGGTGCAGAGCTTCTTCGAGCAGCGACGCGACGAGCTCGTCGTCGAGCCGGCTCACGCCGTCCTGCGTGGCCTCCAGCCAGCCGCGGATGTTGGACAGCGGCGTGCGCAGCTCGTGTGCGATGTCGCTGACCATGGCCTTGCGCGCGGTCTCCAGCTTCTCGCGCGCCTCGGACATGTCGTTGAACGCCCGCGCCAGCCGCGCGATCTCGTCCTTGCCCTTAACCTTCACGCGCGCGCCGGCTTCGCCCGCCTCCATACGCTGCGCGGCGCCCGTGAGCGCGTGCAGCGGCCGGATGAGCCGGATCGACGCGAGCCCGGTGGCCACGACCGTGAGCACGAGGATCGCGCCCGCCACCTCGGCCAGGCGCACCTGGTTGTCCGACGACAGCGTGAACCCGCTCGGCGGCTGGTCGCTGCCCTTCTCCGTGATGTAGAGCCACGCGGGGGGCGCGACGTACGACGCCAGCTGCTCATGACGCGCGGACGTCACGCAGCTCTGCGCCGTCGTGTCCGTGGCGTCCGTCGCGCCGGTCTCGGGCCCGATGAACGTCCACGACAGCGACAGCTGCGCCGCCGGAGCGCTCTGCGCGCTGCGGCCGAGGCAGGCGTTCACGAGGTCCTGCAGCTTGTCGAGCGCCGCCTGTTCGGTGTCGGTGGGCTGCTCGAGGCTCGTGCCGTTGCACCGCGTCAGCGCGAACGGGTCATCGGCCACCACTCGCGGGTGCCCGCCGGGCGACACCTCGATGCTGCCGACGCCCCCGCGCTCTTGCACGCACCGCAGCACCCGCTGCGCGACGGCCGTCAGCGTCGCCTTTTCGTCCTGCGGCAGCTTGTACGGCCCCACCGCCTCCGGGTCGATCCGGTCCGGTGTGGACTGCACGCCCAGCCCCGGGTCGACCGACAACGGGTCGACCACCACCGAAGGCTGCGGCGGCAACCGTCCGGGGTCGGGGTCGGAGCTCGCGATCACCTTGCCCTGCGGTGTCGCCAGCACCACGCGGCGGCCGGTGCTCCCGGCGTAGGCGGTCACCTCCTTGCCGACGCCGTCCCAGTTCGGGTGCGTGGCCGCGTAGCGGAGCAAGCCCTGGTAGATGGTGCCGTCATCGGCGAAGACCTGGCCCTGCTCCTGCCGGATCGCGCCCGTGGTGGTGCGCGCGGCGAGCCACGCCGTGGCCGCGATCGCACACACCGCGACCAGCGCCGACACCGCGATCAGCCGGACCAGCAGGCTACGCCGCATCGGGCGGCCCGGCCGTGAGCTTGTAGCCGACGCCGTACACGGTCAGCAGCCGCTTGGGTTTCCGCGGCGCCGCCTCGATCTTCTTGCGCA
This sequence comes from Amycolatopsis sp. NPDC051372, assembly GCF_040682095.1. Lineage (NCBI taxonomy): Bacteria > Bacillati > Actinomycetota > Actinomycetes > Pseudonocardiales > Pseudonocardiaceae > Amycolatopsis > Amycolatopsis sp. NPDC051372. Next base: position 49,885 of record NZ_JBFBAF010000041.1, on the reverse strand, counting down.
GGTTCATCACGTGGACGTCGATCGCGCGCTGGGTGATGTAGCGGTCGAAGCCGTGCAGGTGCTCCAGCAGCTGCCCGCGCGTGAACACCTGGTCCGGGTGCGCGGCCATCACCTCGAGCAGCCGGAACTCGCCCGGAGTGGTCTCGACCAGCCGGCCGGACACGGCCACCTCGTGCCGGCCGACGTCCACGGTCAGCACGCCGACGCGCAGCGGTCCACCCTGAGGAACGGAAGTTTTGGTGCGGCGCAACAATGTCCGCACCCGAGCCATCAGTTCGCGGGGGCTGTACGGTTTGGTGATGTAGTCGTCGGCTCCGAGGTCCAGACCACGGAGCATATCGTCCTCTGTGGACCGTGCGGTCAGCATCAGCACGGGCACGTCGGACTCCGCGCGCAGGATCCGGCACACCTCGAGCCCGTCCATGCCGGGCAGCATGACGTCGAGCACGAGCAGGTCCGGCGGGCGGCGGCGGACGAGGTCGAGCGTCTCGCGGCCGTCGGGCACGACCACCACCGAGTGGCGTTCCCGCTCGAGGTAGCGGCGGACGAGCTCCGCTTGCTTCGGGTCGTCCTCCGCGAGCACGATTTCTGCGCACATGCTGCGAGCATAAGGATCTCCGCCGACGCGGGCGACCCAGCGCCGCGGGAACACCGGATCAGCACCGCTTCCTGACGGCTTCCTGACAATTCGCCGCGATAGTGGCCTCCGGACCCACCGGCTCAGTCCACTTCGGACGCGCCGGGTGATGGAAGCGGAGAAGCGATGATGGAGGCCGTCAGTGGCCGGTAAGTCCCGGCGGCGCGCGATCGCCGTCTCAGCCTCGGCCGCCGTTGTGGTGCTGCTCGGCGTCGGCGCGTACGTGGCCATCGACCACGGCCGCGACACGGCGGAAGCCGCGGCTCCCCCGCCCGCCGTGACCACCGTCGCCGTGGCCGAGACCGACCTGTCGAACACGCGGACGTTCACCGGCACCCTCGGTTTCGGCACGCCCGAGCCGCTCAAGGGCGCGGGCGCCGGCGTGGTCACGCGGCTGCCGGACGTCGGCACCGTGGCCCAGCGCGGGAAGCCGCTGTACTCCGTGAACGGCGTGGGAGTGCCGGTGTTCTTCGGTGACACGCCGCTGTTCCGCAAGCTCGACAACCCCGGCCTGACCGGCCCGGACGTCGCCACGGTGGCCGAGAACCTCGCCCGCCTCGGCTACTCCGTCGGCACGCGCGCGAAGGATCCGCAGAAGGCGAAGTTCACGTTCGCCGACGCGCTGAAGAAGTGGGAGAAGAAGGCCGGCCTGCCGGACACGGGCACGCTCGATGTCGGCCAGGTCGTGGTGCTGCCCGGCGAGGCGCGCGTGAACAGCGTGACGGCCCAGCTCGGCGACCCCGCCGCGGGCCCGCTGCTCACCACGACGCCGACGGCGAAGGTCGTGATCGCGCCCGTGGACGCGGCGGAGGTCGGCTCGGTGAAGACCGGCATGGACGTGACGATGGTGCGCCCGGACGGCAAGGAGATCCCGGCGAAGGTCACGTCGGTGAGCACCGCCGTGACCGGCGGCGATCCGTCTGGCGGCGACCCGGCGCAGGGGCTGCCGAAGATCAACGTGACCGTGGTGCCCGCGAACGCCTCCGACGTCGGTGACCTCGACTCGGCGTCGGTGCAGGTCAAGGTGGCCACCGAGACCCACGCCGGCGTGCTGGCCGTGCCGCTCGGCGCGCTGGTCGCGTTGCGCGAAGGCGGCTACGCCGTGCAGCTGCAGGGCGGGAAGCTCGTGCCGGTGAAGACGGGCATGTTCGCCCGCGACCAGGTGGAGATCAGCGGCCCGGGCATCACCGAGGGCCTGCGGGTGGTGACGACCAGGTGACGCCGGTGCTGGCCCTGCGCGTGGTGAGCAAGCACTACGCCGGGGGTGTGAAGGCGCTCGACGACGTGTCGCTAGCCGTCGCCGAGGGTGAGCTGCTGGCGATCGTGGGACCGTCCGGTTCGGGCAAGTCGACGCTGCTGAACATCGTCGGCACGCTCGACCTGCCGACCTCCGGCACCGTCGAGCTCGGCGGCCAGGATGTGACGCAGCTGAGCGACCGGCGGCTGTCCGCGCTGCGCGGCCGATGGCTCGGGTTCGTGTTCCAGCAGTTCCACCTCACCGACGGCCTCAGCGCGGCGGAGAACGTGGCCACCGGCCTGCTCTACGCCGGGGTGCCGCGCAAGCAACGTCGTTCGCTCGCTCTGGAGGCCTTGGGCCGGGTCGGGCTCGCGCACCGCGTAGGCCACCGGCCGCACGAGCTTTCCGGTGGTGAACGCCAGCGGGTCGCGATCGCGCGGGCCGTGGTCAACGACCCCGCGCTCGTGCTCGCCGACGAGCCGACGGGCGCGCTCGACACCGCCAACGGCCGCGCCGTGCTGGAGCTGCTCCACGGCCTCAACGCCGAGGGAACGACCATCGCGATCATCACGCACGACCGCGACATCGCGGCGAGCCTGCCGCGGCGCATCGAGTTCCGCGACGGCCGGATCGTGCAGGACCTCGTGGTGAGTGCCGCGTGAGCACAGCACTCGACACGCGCCCGGTGCGCCTGGGCCTGCGCGACGTCCTGCGTCTCGGCCTGCTCGGCATCAGCACCCGGCGGCTGCGCGCGGCGCTGTCGGCGCTCGGGATTTCACTCGGCATCGCGACGATGATCGTGGTCACGGGCATTCCCGCCTCCAGCCAGGCCGCGCTGCTGGACAAGCTGACAGCGCTGGGCACGAACATGCTGCGCGCCGAACCGCAGCCGAACCAGACGCCGCCGGTGCTGCTGCCGGAGTCGTCCGTCGGCAGCGTCGCGCGGATCGGCCCGGTCACCACGGCGGCGGCCGTCGCGAACACGCACCAGACCGTGCGGCGCTCCGATCTGACCGACCCGCTGGACGGCTCGGGTCTCGCCGTGCTGGCGAGCAGCCCGGACCTGCTGTCCGCGCTCAACGGCACCGTGCAGAGCGGCAAGTTCCTCGACGCGGCAACGCAGAACCTGCCCGCGGTCGTGCTCGGGTACGTCGCGGCGTCGCGGCTCGGCATTCCCGCGGTGACGCCCGGGCGGCCCGCGCCGATCGTGATGATCGGCAAGCAGTGGTACACCGTGACGGGCGTGCTGGCGCCGATGCCGCTCGCGCCGGACATCGAGCGCGCGGTGCTCGTCGGCTGGGGTTCGGCGAAGCAGTTCCTCGGCTTCGACGGCCACCCGACGGTGATCTACGTGAAGGCGCGCGAAGACGCGATTCCCGACGTACGCGCGGTGCTGCCCGCGACGCTGTACCCGCAGCTGCCGGGGTTGGTTTCGGTGAGCCGGCCGTCGGACGCGCTGGCGGCCAAGCAGGCGAGCCAGACGACGTTCTCCGCGCTGTTCCTCGGGCTGGCGGGGGTCGCGCTGCTGGTCGGTGGGGTCGGCGTGGCCAACACGATGTTCATCTCGGTGCTGGAACGCCGTCGCGAGATCGGCCTGCGGCGCGCGCTGGGGGCGACTAGGGGGCAGATCCGCGGGCAGTTCCTCACTGAGGCGGTGGCCCTTTCCGGTCTCGGCGGGTTGGCGGGGACGGTGCTGGGGATCGTGGTGACGCTGCTTTACACGACGTACCAAGGGTGGCCGCCCGTGATCCCGCCACTGTCCGTGGCCGGTGGCGTGGCGGGCGCACTGGTGGTGGGTGCGCTGGCGGGGATCCATCCGTCGATCCGCGCATCTCGGCTCACCCCGACGCAGGCGCTGGCAACGACATGAGGGAGCTTCAAATGTCCAAAGTGGTCTGGCTCGCGGGGCTGGCGCTGGTTCTCGCGGCGTGTTCGTCGCCCGCGCCTTCCAGCCCTCAGGTCGCTTCGCTGGGCACGCCGTCGGTGACCGCGTCGTCCTCGGCGCCTGCCTCGACCGACGCCGACGGCGGCCGCCGCCGCCACCGCGTCGACGAATCGCCGGAAGACTCCCAGCGGCTCATCGAACCGTGGCGCACCTGCATGAAGGACCACGACGCGGACGTCGACCAGCAGCCCCACAGCATCGCGGGCGCCGAACAGTGGTCCAAGGACCACCAGGCCGCCGGCGACGCGTGCCGGTCCAAGCTGCCCCTGCTGCCGTGGGGCGAGGACCCGGCGAACCCGGCGTACAAGGACAACCTGCACCGCTGGGTCGAATGCATGACGTCGCAGGGCATGCACGTCGCCGAAGACCCGGATGACGACGAGTCTCCGTGGCACTACACGAGCAACAGCCAGCCGCCGAACTCGGACAAGATCGAGCAGGGGTGCGAAGTCCAGGTGATGGGACCGAGCGACAAGTAGCCGGCCGCGCCGATGTGGCGTTCGGTGCGTTCAGTGCACCGAATGCCACATCGGGGTACTCGGGGAAGGGCCAGACGCGACCGGAATCAGCCGGGCCGAGGCGGTCCCGCAGCGCCGGCAACAGCGGCCCGGCACGAAGCAGTGTCCTATCGGACGGTATCAGTGCCGGCAAACAGCAGGACTCGCCGTCCGGGGCGGTCACCAAGCCGCAACCGAGCTCAGCCGCCGCCCGGCCAAGGTGCGCCGGCCTCGACCCGCACGTCGAGGCCGGCTGCATAACCAGCGGCCGCGTCAGGCCTTGGCGAGGTCGCGCAGCGCCGGCAGCAGCGCCCGCAACGCGCGGCCCCGGTGGGAGGCCGCGTCCTTTTCGGACGGTTCCAGTTCCGCCGACGAACGGGACTCGCCGTCCGGGACGAAGATGGGGTCGTAGCCGAAGCCGTTAGTGCCGCGGCGTTCGCGCAGCAGGGTGCCGCGCCATTCGCCGCGGACGATGGTTTCCTCGCCGGACGGGAGGACGAGGGCGGCGGCGCAGACGAAGGCCGCACCGCGGCGGTCGCCGGGGGTGTCGGTGAGCTGGGCGAGCACCAGGTCGAGGTTGGCGTCGTCGTCGCCGTGGCGGCCGGACCAGCGGGCGGAGAGGATGCCGGGCATGCCGTTCAGCGCGTCGACCGCCAGGCCGGAGTCGTCGGCGACGGCGGGCAAACCCGTGGCCGCGACGGCGTCGCGGGCCTTCGCGACGGCGTTGCCCTCGAAGTCCGGCGCGGTTTCCGGGGCCTCGGGGAACTCGTCGACGTCGGCGAGGCCCAGCACCTCGATGCCGGAGATGCCCTCGGCCTCGAGGATGCGCCGCAGCTCGCCGAGCTTCTTCTGGTTGCGCGTGGCCAGCAGCAGCTTCGTCACTTGGCGCCCTTCTTCTTGTCCGGGCGCGGCTGCGGCAGCTCGCCCGGGTACGGCAGCGCCAGCGCTTCGTTCTGCAGCTGCGTGAGCGTCGCGCAGCCGGCGAGCGCCAGGTCGAGCATGGTGTCCAAAGTGGACCGTGCGAAGGTGGCGCCCTCGCCCGTGCCCTGCACCTCGATGAGCGTGCCGGCGTCGGTGGCGACGACGTTCATGTCGACCTCCGCGCGCGAGTCCTCCTCGTACGGCAGGTCCAAGCGCACGCGCCCGTCGACCACGCCGACACTCACCGCGGCGACCGAGGACGACAGCGGCTGCGGGTCGTTGAGCCGGTTGGCCGCGCCGAGCCACGTGATGGCGTCGCGCAGGGCGACGTAGCCGCCGGTGACCGCGGCGGTGCGGGTGCCGCCGTCGGCCTGGATCACGTCGCAGTCGATCACGATCGTGTTCTCGCCCAGCGCCGCGAGGTCGATGCACGCGCGCAGCGACCGGCCGATCAGCCGGGAGATCTCGTGGGTGCGGCCGCCGATGCGGCCCTTCACGGCTTCGCGGTCGCCGCGGGTGTTGGTGGCCGACGGGAGCATCGCGTACTCCGCCGTGACCCAGCCGAGCCCGGAGCCCGCCCGCCAGCGCGGCACGCCTTCAGTGACGCTGGCCGCGCACAGCACGCGCGTGTTGCCGAACTCGATGAGCACCGAACCGGCAGGCCACTTCTGGAACCCGCGGGTGATCTTGATGTCGCGGAGCTGGTCGTCGTTCCTGCCATCTTTCCTCGTCACGCCTGAGAAGATACTGCGTGGCCTGCCACTCCGTTGAGGGCGGTGGAGGGGAGGAAGGCGGAGTTCAGAGCTTGCGCCCGACAGCCCGCCGGTCAGATGTCGTAGACGGCGCCCTGCGTCACGAGCTCGCTGTCCGGGAACACCGCCGTCGCCTCCGCGAGCACCGCGCGGCTGTCGGTCCACGGCGCGACGTGGGTGAGCAGCAACCGCCCGACGCCGGCGTCCTTCGCCAGCTCACCGGCCTGTTTTCCGGACAGGTGCACGCCGTCGGGCCGGTCGGCCGCGTCCGTCCAGGAAGCCTCGGACAGCAGTACGTCCACGCCGTCGGCCAGCTCGCCCAGCGCGGCGCACGGGCCGGTGTCGCCGGTGTAGGCGAGGAGGGCGCCGCCATAGGAGATCCGCAGGCCGAACGCCGGCGTCGGGTGCTGCACCACGGCTGCCGTCACGTCGAACGGCCCGATCCGCACGGTTTCCTCACGCAGCGTGTGGAAGGCGTAGACGTCGGACAGGTCCACGGCGGCGCGCTCGTCGGCGTCGGCGGCGTACGCGTGGGCCAGCCGCGCAGGCGCGTCCGCCGGGGCGTAGAGCGGCAGCTGCCGCGGCCGGGCCGGGTACGGCGGCGCCGGGTGGTAGCGGCGCAGCACCGTGAGGGAGTTGACGTCGGCGCAGTGGTCCGAGTGCAGGTGCGACAGGAGGAGCGCGTCGAGGTCGAACGGATCGAGCACTGTCTGCAGCTGCGCGAACGCGCCGTTGCCGAGCTCGAGGCCCAGGCGGAACCCCTCCGCTTCCAGCAGATACCCGGACGCGGCGGCGTTCGGGCCGGGGACGCTGCCCGAGCAGCCGAGGATCGTCAGTCGCACAGGGTTCAGCCTAGGCGCTGGTCGGCGCGAGGACACCCGGCGCAAATCCCATGAACCGCGCCGCCAGCCGCGTGAACGGCTCCGGCGATCCCGTGGCCAGGAACTCGTGCTGCGGCGGCCTGTCGCGATCGGCCAGCAGGTCGAGCTCGGTGAGCACGCGGTAGAGGTCCTTGGCCGTCTCGTCCGCGCTGGACACGAGCGTGACGTCCTGGCCCATCACGATCTGGAGCACGCCGGAAAGCAGCGGGTAGTGCGTGCAGCCGAGCACGAGGGTGTCGACCTCGGCTTCGAGCAGCGGCTGCAGATAACCCTGCGCGAGGCCCAGGATCTGGCGCCCGCACGTGATACCGCGCTCCACGAAGTCGACGAACCGGTGGCAAGCGACGCTCGTGAGCTGCACGTCGGGCGCCGCGGCGAAAGCGTCGTCGTACGCCCGTGAGCGAACGGTCCCCTCGGTCCCGATCACCCCCACCCGGCCACTGTGCGTGACCGACGCGGCGCGGCGAGCGGCGGGCAGGACGACCTCGATGACGGGGACGTCGTAGCGTTCGCGGGCGTCGCGCAGGCAGGCGGCCGAGGCCGTGTTGCACGCGATGACCAGGGCTTTCACACCACCTTCGACGAGGTCGTCGAGGGCTTCGAGGGCGTACTGGCGGGCCGTCGCGATGGGGAGGGGGCCGTACGGGTTGCGTGCCGTGTCGCCGACGTAGCGCAGCTGCTCGGCCGGCAGCAGCTCGAGGATCGACCGGGCGACGGTGAGACCGCCGACGCCGGAATCGAAAACCCCGATGGGCGCGTCGGCGGTCGGGGTGCTCACACCTCGAGGCTACCGGCCGCCTTCTTCTTGGGACGGTCGCCCCGCGCCGTCAGCCAGGCCGCGAGAACACCGGCGAGCGCACCGAACAGGTGGCCCTGCCAGGAGATGCCGGGGTTGCCCGGCAGCAGGCCCCACAGCATCCCGCTCCACACGCCCAGCAGCACGATCGCCACCACGATCTGCCCGAACGCCCGGTTGAAGATGCCGCGGACCAGCAAGAACGCCAGCCACCCGAACGCCAGCCCGGACGCGCCGACCGTGTAGGCGTTCGACGGCCCGACCAGCCAGACCCCCAGGCCCGACACGATCCAGATGATCGCCGTGACCACCGCCCAGCGCCCGATCCCCGCTGCCATCGCCAGGAACGACAGCACGAGCACCGGCACGGTGTTCGAGAAAAGGTGCCCCCACCCGGCGTGCAGCAGCGGCGCCCACAGGATCCCGTCGAGCCCCGACAGCTGCCTCGACACGATGCCCCCGTGGTCGAGGTTCGCGGGCAGGATCACGTCCAGCAGCTCCACCAGGTAGAGCACGAGCGTGAACCCCACCGCGACGATCGCCGCCGCCTTGGGGTTGGGCGGCAGGATGCGCTTCGCCACGTCGGTGGCCTTCGCCTTGTCCGCCGGCTGGTCCCCGAACGGCATGGGCTGCGGTGGGAGTGTGCTCACGGGTTCCAGGCTACGTCCGTCCGGTCCGGGTGGCCTCGGGTGAATTCCCTGATGTTCGAGTTCAGGGCCGTGCTCGCGGCCGCCGCGAAGGTGCCGGGGCCGGCTCGCCAAACCACTACGCCACGCGCATACACGGCCGGGCGGCCTCGACCCGGCGGCATCCGGCCTGCCCTGGCCGGCAAGCGTTGCGGCACGGTGGCCCACCTACCGGCCCCAGCCGCGCCGCACGCAGACACGGCCGCCACGGCCGGTCCGGGCAGGGTGGCCCATCGTCCGACCCCGGGCCGACGCCTCCACCCGAACCGGGCGCGACCTAGGTGATCGTCCCGTTGGCCCGCGCCCGCCACAGAACCGTCCGGGCTTCGCGGGTGTCCAGCCGCTCCAGCCCCCGAAGCGCCCAGGAGCGCAAAGCTTCGTCGTGGCTGTCGAGCTGCGCGGCGAAGACGGGCAGCGCCTCGGGCGCCGCCGCCTCGCCGAGCAGCTCCAGCAGCCAGCGGCGCAAGCCGATGTCCTGGGTTGCCCGCTCGAACTCCGCGATCAGCTCCTTGACGTGGTCCTCGACCTCGGCGAGCAGGAGCTGAAAACCCTCTTCCTGCGTGTGCGGGTCGTGGCGCCGCATCATCCGCAGGGCGGTCTCGAAGGTGTCGGGCACGGCTTCGAGGCTAACGCCGAGATTCGAAGGGGCTCTCGCCCGCGTTCAGTTCGGAGAAGATCTTGATCATGTTTTCCGTGGCGGACTCCTCGGACTGCCCGGCCATCGCCTCCTCGAACTCGGCGCTGGTGACCGCGATTTCGGTGCTGCGCGGGAACATCGTCGCCTCGTACGCGGCGAGCGCGGTCTCGACGTCGGCCGGGTGGGCGGCAAGGGCCTGGGCGAGCTCCGCGGCGTCGAGCATGGCTAGGTTGGCGCCTTCGCCGTTGGGCGGCATGAGGTGGGCCGCGTCGCCGACGAGGGTGACACCCGGGACGCGGGCCCAGCGGTGCTCGAGCGGCAGGACGTAGTGCGGGCGCAGTACCGGCGGGGTGTCGCCGTCGGTGATCAGCGCGGTGATTTCCGGGGCCCAGCCGGCGAATTCCTCGGCGACACGGGCAGCGGACACCGCGGGATCGGTGAAGTCGATCGCCTCGAACCAGTCCAGCGAACGCGTCAGCGACACGTACGTGTGAAGCGTGTCCCCGCTTTCGCGGTGGGCCATGATCCCCTTGTCCGACCCCATCGCGCCCAGCGAGCCGCCGCCGACGACCGCGGCGGTGGCGGGGTGGCGGGTGTCGGCCTCGAACAGGTAGGTCTCGACCATTGCCGTGCCCGCATACGTCGGGACGGCGGACGAAAGCAGCGGGCGGACGCGGGACCACGCGCCGTCCGCACCGACCAGCAGGTCGGCGAGCACGACACTGCCGTCGGCGAACGTCACCTCGTGGCGGCCGTCCGCGAGCGTGCGGGCCGAGGTGACCTTGTGACCCCAGCGCACGGTGCCGGCGGGAAGTGAGTCAAGCAGCAGCTGCCGCAGCTCCCCGCGTTGCACTTCAGGGCGGCCTCCGGTGCCGTCGTCGGCCTTGTCGAGCAGCACGGTCCCGTGCTTGTCGAGGATCCGCATCTGCTGACGGCCATCGAGAATGAGGCCGGTGAACTCGTCCGTCAGGCCGCAAGCCGCGACGGCGATCTGGCCGTTGTAGTCGTGGATGTCGAGCATCCCGCCCTGCGCCCGCGCACCCGCGGACGCCTCGGCTTCGTAGACGGTCGCGGGAATGCCGTGGACGTGCAGGGCGCGGGCGAGGGTGAGGCCGCCGAGGCCGGCGCCGATGATCGTGACGGTGTTCATGGTGGCTCCTTCGAGTTCGACAGCGGCGCGGAAAGCCGCTCGAACCCAAGGCTGCCGTGATCCACTGGCACGGCGCGCACACCGCGCTGCCACCCACCTGGCACGCCCTGCCAGCACGCTGCCAGAAGCTCAGGCCGGAGCCGGCGGCAGCTCCCGAAGCCCCAACGCCCAGTCCACCGCGGCCTCCGCGTGCAGCCGTGTGGTCGGGAAGACCGGAACCGAGCTGTCGGACTGGTCGACCAGCAGCTCGATCTCCGTGCAGCCGTAGATCACGCCCCGCGCGCCGCCCTCGACCAGCCGCGCGATCACCTCGCGATAAGCCGCCCGCGAAGACGGCCGGACAACACCGTGCACCAGCTCGTCGTAGATCACCCGGTGCACCAGCTCCTGGTCCACTTCGGACGGAACCAGCACCGAGAGTCCGTGCGCCGCAAGGCGTTCACGGTAGAACGGCTGGCTCATCGTGAACGCCGTCCCCAGCAGGCCCACTGAGGAAATCCCGGCGAACAACACCGCCGCGGCCGTCGTGTCCCCCAGGTGCAGGAACGGCACCCGCAGCCGCAAGGCCGAAGCAACCTTGTGCATCGTGTTGGTGCACAACACGATCACGTCCGCGCCGGCCGCTTCCAAGGCCGAAGCGGCGGCGGCCAGCAACTCCCCCGCCGCCGCCCAGTCACCCGAAGCCTGCAGCGCTTCGATCTCCGCGAAGTCCACGGAGTACAGCACCACCCGCGCGGAGTGGAACCCGCCCAGCGCCGACCGCACGCGCTCGTTCACCAGGCGGTAGTACTCCGCCGAAGACTCCCAGCTCATGCCGCCCAGGAGCCCGATCGTCTTCACGCCCAGAGCTGCCCGTCCAGCCGCGCGGCGGCTTCGTCGAGCGAACCCGCGTACGCGCCCGTGGACAGGTACTTCCAGCCGGCGTCCGCCACGACGAAGGCGACGTCCGCGGCCTCCCCGCGAGCGGCGGCCTTCTCGGCGACGGCCAACGCCGCGTGCAGGACCGCACCCGTGGAAATACCCGCGAAGATGCCCTCGTTCTCCAGCAGCTCACGCGTCCGCCGAAGCGCGTCGTACGCGCCGACGGAGTAGCGCCCGTTCAGCACGCTGGGGTCGTACAGCTCCGGCACGAACCCCTCGTCGAGGTTGCGCAGGCCGTACACGAGCTCGCCGTAACGGGGCTCGGCCGCGATGATCTGCACGCCGGGCTTCGCCTCGTGCAGGTACCGCCCGACACCCACCAAGGTGCCCGTGGTGCCGAGGCCGCCGACGAAGTGGGTGATCGTCGGCAGGTCCTTCAGCAGCTCAGGGCCCGTCCCGCGGTAGTGCGCGTCGGCGTTCGCCGGGTTGCCGTACTGGTAGAGCATCACCCAGTCGGGGTTCTGCTCGGCCAGGTCCTTGGCCCGCCGCACGGCTTCGTTCGAGCCGCCCGCCGCCGGCGAGAACACGATCCGCGCGCCGTAGGCCTGCAGCAGCTGCTTGCGCTCGGTGGAGGTGTTCTCCGGCATCACGCACACCAGGCCGTAGCCCTTGAGCTTCGCGGCCATGGCGAGCGAGATACCGGTGTTGCCCGAGGTCGGCTCGAGGATCGTCGAGCCACGCCGCAGGCGGCCCTCACGCTCGGCGGCCTCGATCATGGCCAGCGCCGGCCGGTCCTTGATCGAACCGGTCGGGTTGCGGTCCTCGAGTTTCGCCCACAACCGCACGTCGTGGGTGGGCGAAAGCCGGGGCAGCCCCACGAGCGGCGTGCCGCCGAGCGCGTCGAGGAGGGACTCGTAGCGGGCCATGGGTTTAGCGCGCGCCGCCGGCCACGGCGGGCAGGATGGTCAGCGTGTCGCCGTCCTTCACCTCGGCCGCGAGGCCGCCGGCGAAGCGCACGTCCTCGTCGTTGACGTAGACGTTGATGAAGCGGTGCAGCTTCTCCTCCTTGACCAGGCGCGCCTTCAGCCCGGAGTGGCGCGACTCGACGTCGTCGATCACCTCGAGGACGGTCTTGCCCGCCGCCTCGACGGACTTCTCGCCGCCGGTGTGCGTGCGCAGGATGGTCGGGATGGAGACGGTCACGGCCATGGTTTTCTACCTCCGAAGTGGGTTCTGTGAAGCTGACGCGCGGGACGCAGCCCTTATTCCGGCAGCTCAGTCGACGATCTCGACCGGCTCCTCGGTGATCTCGGCGTCCACGATCCGGTACGAGCGGAACTCGTGCGAATCGGGGTCTTTCGTGGAGACGAGCACGTAGTGCGCGTCGGGTTCGGCGGCGATGTTCGCGTCGGTGCGCGACGGGTAGGCCTCCGTCGCGGTGTGCGAGTGGTAGATCACCACGGGCACCTCGTCGTTGGCGTCCATCTCGCGGTAGAGCTTGAGCAGGTCACCCGAGTCGAACTCGTAGAACGTCGGTGACCGCGCCGCGTTCAGCATCGGGATGAACCGTTCGGGGCTGTCGGAGCCCACGGGACCGGCGATCACCCCACACGCCTCGTCGGGGTGGTCATGGCGGGCGTGGGCGACGATCTCGTCGACGAATTCACGGCGGATCCGGAGCACATTCGACATCTTAGGTGGTGGACCCACCCTGTCCAGACTGTGAGACCTTCCGCTCACGCACCTGGTCGGGGACAATTTCAGGCGTGCCTGTACCGACGAAGGTCCGCGACCGTTGCCTGCCGTTCCTGCCCGACGGCGACCGGATCCAGTACGTGTTCCCCGGCAACTCGCTCTACCTCAACGGGATGGCGGCGCTCTACGGCTTCCTGGTGGTGGTCACCGACCGCCGCGTGGTCGTGCTCGCCTGCGGCCGCTTCAGGCGGCTGCGGCCGAAGGCGGTGTGGGAGGTGCTGCCGCGCTCCACCGAGCTGGGGCCGGTTGAGGAGCACCCCTCGCTGGGTCCGACGGTCTCGTTCGCGGACCTCGTGCTGGAGATCGACGAGGCCGACATCGTCGCGATCCGGGCCGCCGACCTCGAACGCGACGGCGTGTGGGCCCCGCGGGACCCGCTGCCGGACCTCTAACCCTCGAACGCCTCGGGCCACACGTCCCGGTACGCCGCAACCCCACCGGCCGCGGTGGCCGTGAGCAGCCCGTGGACCATCGCGCGGGCGAACACCCGCGCGGCGGCCGAGCACAACGCGTCGAGCGCCGCCGCGCGCTGCCCGTCGGCGAACGTGCCGACGCCGGCGGGCAACTCGCGAGCCCCCGTGGCCAGTGCGAAGACCGTGTCGCCGTCGAACATCGTGTGGGCCGGGCGCACGGCGCGGGCCAGGCCGTCCTGCGCCGCCACCGCGAGCCGGCGCGCCTCGGCTTTCGACAGCGCCGCGTCGCACGCGACCACGCCGATCGTGGTGTTCAGGTCGGTCCGCGCCGGTGGCACCTCGCCCGGCCGCGAAGGCCAGCGGACGTCGAACTCGCCCGCGACCTCGTGGTCCGCGGCGAACGCGCGCCCGGTCGCGAAGTCCACGGCCTCGCCGCCGGCGTTCACGGCCGCCAGCGCCCCGACGGTCACGCCGTCGACCACCTCACTCGCCGAGCCGATGCCGCCCTTGAGCGACCCGACCACGGCCCCGGTGCCGGCGCCGACCGTGCCCGAGGCGAACGTCTTCGAGGCCGCTTCGCAAGCGGCGTAACCGAAAGCCGCGTCCGGCCGGTTGCCCCAGTCGCTGCGGGGAAGATCGAACAGCACCGCGCCGGGCACGATGGGCACGACCTCGTGCGGCTGGAGCCCGACGGGGAAGCCCAGGTTCCGCTCCGAAAGCCAGCGCATCACGCCGTCGGCCGCGGCCAGCCCGTACGCGCTGCCGCCCGACAGGCACACGGCGTTCACGCGCTGCACCAGGTTCTCCGGCTCCAGCAGGTTGGTCTCGCGCGTGCCGGGCGCGCCACCACGCTGGTCGACCGCGCCCGTCGCGCCGTCCGGTACGAGGACCACGGTGGTGCCGGTGGCCCAGCCGTCGCCGAGGCGGTGGTGGTGCCCGACGAGGACACCGGGAACGTCGGTGATCACGCGGTCAGCGCCTGGATCAGCGTCTCCTGCACCCAGGTCAGCCAGTGGTACACGCCAAGGTGCGGGGCGCGCGGGTCGTCGTCGGGCAGCTCGTCGGGCATGTCCTCGGTGACGTCGAGCGCCGTGCCCAGCGCGAGGCGCACGTCGTTGAGCGCGCCCAGCCACGCGTCGGCCTGCTCGACGTCCAAGTGCACGTCGCCGCCGTCGCGCGGCAGCGTGTCGAGCACGACCTTCGCCACGCCGACCTTCGTCTCCAGCAGCTCGGGCTCGTGCAGCGAACGCATGGCCGCCGCGGAGTCGAGGTCCTCGCGCGAGGGGTTGTCGGGGTCGAGCTTGTGAAAATCGGGCAGCAGCCGCGAGAGCACCGGGTCGTCGGGCGACTCCGACGGGCCGGTGCGGATGCCGGTGAGCTCGGAAAGCTCGTCCTGCGGCGCCTCGTCCCCTCGCGCGCGCAGCATGTCCTCGAGCTGGCTGACCAGGCCGCGCAGCACGGCGGCCTCCTGCTGCTCGAACCCCGCGAGGATCACGTCGCCCTTGCGGCGCCACGCCTTCACGAGGGCTGCTCCATCGTCGCCCACAGCCCGGCGGCGTGCAGCTTCGCCACGTCCGTCTCCACCTTCTCCTTGGACCCCGACGACACGATCGCCTTGCCCTTGTGGTGCACGTCGAGCATCAGTTTCGTGGCGTGGTCCCGGCTGTAGCCGAACAGCTTCTGGAACACGTACGTCACGTACGACATCAGGTTGACCGGATCGTTCCACACGACGGTCCGCCAGGGCTTGTCCTCCTCGGCGACCTCTGCCCCGAGTGGATCAACCTGCGTCTGTTCGGATGCGACAGGCGTGGACATGCACCCCATGGTGTCACGGGGGTCACGGGGTACGCCGCGCCAGGTCCGGCCATGTGGGTGAATAGGCTGGCCCCATGGGTGCACCCGAGCCGGTCACCAGCGCCAGCACGGCGCTGCTCACCGACCACTACGAGCTGACCATGCTGGGCAGCGCGCTGGCCGACGGGACCGCGGAGCGGCCCTGCGTGTTCGAGGTCTTCGCGCGCCGGCTGCCCGACGGGCGGCGCTACGGCGTCGTCGCCGGAACCGCGCGCGTCCTCGACGCGATCGCCGACTTCCGGTTCACCGACGCCGAACTGACCGTCCTGGAGCAGACGGCGGTGGTCGACGACGCGACGCTGTCGTGGCTGGCCGGCTACGAGTTCTCCGGCGACATCGAGGGCTACTCCGAGGGTGAGCTGTACTTCCCGGGCTCGCCGATCCTCACCGTGAGCGGCACGTTCGCCGAGGCCGTGGTGCTGGAGACGCTGGCGCTGTCGATCCTCAACCACGACAGCGCCATCGCCTCCGCGGCCGCCCGCATGGCCGGCGCCGCGCACGGGCGTCCGATCATCGAGATGGGCGGGCGCCGCACCCACGAGTACGCCGCCGTCGCCGCCGCGCGCGCCGCATACATCGCGGGCTTCGCGACCACGTCGAACCTCGAGGCCGGGCGCCGCTACGGCATTCCCACGCGCGGCACCGTCGCCCACGCCTTCATGCTGCTGCACGACAGCGAGGAGCAGGCCTTCCGCGCCCAGGTGGACAAGATGGGCCCGGACACGACCCTGCTCGTGGACACCTACGACATCACCGCCGGCATCGAGACCGCCGTCCACGTGGCCGGGTCCGAGCTCGGCGCGATCCGGATCGACTCGGGGGACGTCGGCCCACTCGCGCGCAAGGCCCGTGACCAGCTCGACTCCCTGGGTGCGCGGGACACCCGCATCGTGGT
The DNA here is from genome assembly GCF_040682095.1 of Amycolatopsis sp. NPDC051372. NCBI lineage: Bacteria > Bacillati > Actinomycetota > Actinomycetes > Pseudonocardiales > Pseudonocardiaceae > Amycolatopsis > Amycolatopsis sp. NPDC051372. The sequence goes on along the minus strand of NZ_JBFBAF010000041.1, from coordinate 33,965 downwards.
GTCCGGCGACCTCGACGAGCACGCCATCGCGGCGCTGCGCGCGGAGCCGGTGGACGCGTACGGCGTGGGCACCTCCGTGGTCACCGGCTCGGGCGCGCCGACCGCCGGCATGGTCTACAAGCTTGTGGAGGTCGACGGCCGGCCCGTCGCGAAACGCAGCGCGCACAAGGAATCCCGCGGTGGGCGCAAGCACTCGCTGCGGCGGCACCGCTCCACCGGCACGGCCGTGGAAGAGGTCGTGTGGACGGAGGCCTCGGGCCGCCCGAAGCCCGAGGAACACGATCTTGACCTGCAGATCCCCCTGGTGCGCGGCGGCCGCGCGGTGGATGATCTGCCCACGCTGGACGACGCGCGCGCCCGGTTGCGGCGCGCACAGATCAGCCTGCCGTGGGAAGGGCTCAAGCTCTCGCACGGCGAGCCCGCGATACCGACGACGTTTCTGTAGAGGGAGCCGAGAAATGGGAACCGCGCTGATCGTGGTGGACGTGCAAAACGACTTCTGTGAGGGCGGCTCGCTGGGCTTGCCCGGCGGCGCGGCCGCCGCCGAGGCCATCTCGCGCAAAGCCGCCGAAGGGGGCTATGACCACGTGGTCGCCACCCGCGACCACCACATCGACCCGGGTGACCACTTCAGCGACACGCCGAACTTCTCCACGAGCTGGCCGCGCCACTGCGTCGCGGGCACCGCGGGCGCGTCGTTCCACCCGTCGCTCGACGTCGTGCCGATCACGGCCGTGTTCTCGAAGGGCGAGTACACCGCGGCGTACTCCGGCTTCGAGGGCAAGTCCGGCGACGGCCGGTCGCTCGAGGAGTGGCTGCGCGCCAACGACGTGACCGACGTCGAGGTCGTCGGCATCGCCACGGACTTCTGCGTGCGCGCCACGGCGCTGGACGCCGCGCAGGCCGGGTTCGGTGTGAAGGTGCTGCTGGACCTCACCGTCGGCGGTTCGCAGCCGACCGTGGACGCGACGCTGGCCGACTTCGACAAGGCCGGTGTCACCTACTCCGGCACCGCGGTGGTGCCTGCCGCGTCCTGAGTGGACGCTCAGCGCGCTCAGGCCGGCGGCTGCGGCGCGCCGCCCTTGCCGAACGGGTTGCAGGCAGCGGTGCCGAGGTAGATGTCACCGCTGGCCGGGCCGCCCTGCGGGAACAGCTGGATGTGCACGGCGTGCGTCACGAGGCTGCCGTCGGCGGGCTGCGGGGTCACGGTCTCGTTGATCGTGACCGCCGCCAGCGCCGTGCCCGCCTCGCCGCCGGGGATCAGCACGCGATAGTTCGCGGGGATCGACGACGGCACGGTGAACCCGCCGACTTCGCCGATCGAGACCGTGCCACTGCTGCCGTTCTTGGTGGTCGAGCAGCCCGCGGAGTAGGTGCGGACGGTGATCGCCGGGCCGCCGAAGCGCTTGAGCACGTCGGCCTCGAACCGCTGACCGCCCGTCGCCACGGTGACCACGGCGCCGTGGCGGCCGCAGGTGGTGGCGCCGAGGCCGAACACCGCGACGTCGCCGGTGTCGCCACCCGTGGTGCGCGCGGTGGTGGGACCGTCGGCGTCGCAGCGGGCGAGGTCGCCGGTGACCACGTGCTGGTTGTCGACCAGCACGTCGACGCTGCCCGACGAGCCCCAGCCGGTGGAGGTGGGGCCGTCGGCGAGCGCCGGGGCCGGTAGTCCCGCCGCGGCCGCGCCCACCAGTGCCGTCGCCGTGACCAAGACCCGTCCGCGCATCACCCGTGCTCCCTTCGACCTGTGGTTGCATCCTCGGCAGCAGGGCACCCCCGCGAAACGTCACAACCCCTACACCACCCGGACGAGTGGTGTGGTGAGGAACGCAACTTGTGGGAGAAACCCGGGGTAACGAGCGTTAACCTCCTCGGACGTCCGTTTTCGATCGTGGGAGGTCTCCGTGTCGTCGCTGTCCCTCACCGGCCGCCGCCAGGTGCTGGCCGACCTCGTGCCCGGCGCCCTGGTGCGCGACCTGACGCTGGTCGCCGGCGGCGCCCTGCTCACCGGCGTGGCCGCGCAGCTGGTCATCCCCGTCCCGGGCAGCCCGGTGCCGATGACCGGCCAGACGTTCGCCGCGCTGCTCGTGGGCGCTTCGCTCGGCATGCGCCGCGGCGCCGCCTCGATGCTGCTGTACCTGCTCGTCGGCGCGGCCGGCGTGCCGTGGTTCCAGGGTGCGACGTCGGGGCTGTCCGGTGCTTCGGCCGGGTACGTCGTCGGGTTCGTGTTCGCCGGTGCGCTCGTGGGCGCGCTCGCCCGCCGCGGTGGTGACCGCACTCCGCTGCGCACGGTGGGGACCATGGTGCTCGGCAACGTCGTGATCTACGCGTTCGGCGTGCCGTGGCTGATGGCCGCCGCCGGCTTCGACTTCTCGACGGCGTTCGCCAAGGGCGTGGTGCCGTTCCTGATCGGCGACGCGCTGAAGATCGTGGTGGCGGCGGGTGTCCTGCCGCTCGCGTGGGCCGCGGTGGCGCGGCTGCACAAGGAAGACTGAGTGCGCGGCGCTCCGGCACGAACGGCCCGATCGCGGGCGGAGCGCCGAACCTGTCGGCCCCGGCGGCTATCGTGTATCGCTGTGCCCGCTCGAACTGATTTTCCCGGCGTCCTCGAACTCCTCACCCACGCTGTGGAGTCCGTGGGCGGAGCCGAGCGGCCGGGCCAGGTGAAGATGGCCGACGCCGTCGGCCACGCCATCCGCACCGGTGAACACCTCGCCGTGCAGGCGGGTACGGGAACCGGGAAGTCGCTGGCGTACCTGGTGCCCGCGATCCGCCACGCGGTGGAGAAGGAAGCCACCGTCGTGGTCTCCACGGCCACGATCGCGCTGCAACGTCAATTGGTCGACCGCGACCTGCCGCGCCTGGCGAAGGCGCTGAAGAAGCCGCTGGGGCGCGAACCGACCTTCGCGATCCTCAAGGGCCGCCGCAACTACCTGTGCCTGCACCGGCTCGACACGGGCGCGCCCGACGAGCCCGAAGACGCGCAGCTGTTCGACCCGTTCGCCGTTTCCCGGCTGGGCAAGGAGGTCACGCGGCTGCACGAGTGGTCTTCCGACACCGAGACCGGTGACCGCGACGAGCTCGTGCCGGGTGTCTCCGACCAGGCGTGGCGCCAGGTTTCCGTCACCGCCAGGGAATGTCTCGGCGCGGCGCGCTGCCCGATCGGCACCGACTGCTTCGCCGAGCGCGCGCGGGCCGAGGCCGGGCGCGCGGATGTGGTCGTGACCAACCACGCGCTGCTGGCCATCGACGCGCTGCAGGGCTACCAGGTGCTGCCCGACCACGACCTCGTGATCATCGACGAGGCCCACGACCTGGTCGACCGCGTCACGTCCGTCGCCACAGGCGAGCTGACCAGTGCCATGGTGTCCGCCGCCGCGCGCCGCTGCGGGCGGCTGATCGACGCCGACGTCGCCGACCGCCTGCTGGAAGCCAGCGACGGCCTCGCGTTGATCCTCGACGATCTCCCGGCCGGGCGGCTGGATTCGCTGCCGCAGGCGCTGACCGGCGCGATTCCCGCGGTGCGCGACGCGGCGAAGGGCTGCCTGACGGCGCTGGGTTCCGACCGCAAGGAAGACGTCGACGGGGCCACCGCGCGCAAGCTGGCGCGCTCGCTGCTCGAAGAGGTGCACGACACGGCCGCGCGCCTGCTCGACGCGTACGACGAGGATCTGGCCCACCAGCGCGACGTCGTGTGGCTCACGGGCGACCGCTACTCGGCGAACCCGAGGCCGCCGGCGTTGAAGGTGGCACCGCTGGGCGTCGCGGGGCTGCTGCGCGAGCGCGTGTTCAACCTCAACACCACCGTGCTCACCTCGGCGACGCTGACCCTGGGCGGCGAGTTCGACACCATGGCGCGGCAGTGGGGCCTGCCGCCGGGCGGCGCGCGTGTCACGAAGGCACCCGGTGCGGCCACGGACAAGGAAGCGCCGGCCGACGAGGACAAGGGACCGAAGTGGACGGGCCTCGACGTCGGGTCGCCCTTCGACCACCGGCGCAACGGGATCCTCTACCTCGCCAAGCACCTGCCGCCGCCGGGCCGCGACGGGCTGGCGGAGTCCACAATGGACGAACTCGCCGGATTGGTCGAGGCCGCGGGCGGGCGCACACTCGGGTTGTTCTCGTCGATGCGTGCGGCCAAGCAGGCGGCGGAGGCGATGCGCGAGCGGCTCGACTACCCGATCCTGTGCCAGGGCGACGACTCGATGCCCACGCTGGTGCGCCAGTTCACCGACGAGCCGCGCACGTGCTTGTTCGGCACGCTCACGCTGTGGCAGGGCGTCGACGTGCCGGGGCCGTCGCTGCAGCTGGTGGTGGTGGACCGGATCCCGTTCCCGCGCCCCGACGACCCGGTGCTGTCGGCACGCCAGCGGGCCGTGGAAGCCCGTGGTGGCAACGGGTTCCTCACGGTCGCGGCCACGCACGCGGCGCTGCTGCTCGCGCAGGGCACGGGCCGGCTGCACCGCTCGATGACCGACCGTGGCGTGGTCGCGGTGCTGGACTCGCGCCTGGCAACCGCGCGGTACGGCGGTTTCGTGCGCGCGTCGCTGCCACCCTTCTGGCCCACCACGGATCCCCAGGTCGCACGCGACGCGCTCAAGCGGCTCGACGCGGCGGCGCCCGCGTGACGGCGCGCACAACCCGGGCGGGTACGGTGAAGAGAACGAACACGACAGGGAGCACCGGTTGACCCAGGATTCGTCCAGCGCACGATCCCGGACCGTCAGTGTCGACGACACCGGGGTGCGGCGCCGTCTCGCCGATGGCAGCGAAGAGGCCGTCCAGTGGGCGGAGCTCTCGTCCGTGATGGTCAGAGTGATCCCGGACGGCCCGTGGAACGAGGACGTGTTCTTCATGCTCGTCGGCAACGACGGCAAGGGCACGGCCGTCCCCAGTGGAGACCCTGCGGCCGACGCCCTCATCGAGCGCCTCCAGTCGCTGCCCGGCTTCGACAACGAGAAGTTCATCGAGGCCATGACCACGGACGCCGACCAGGCGTACGTGGTCTGGCAGAGCTGACCTTTCCCGCACAGAGCAGAGCCGAGGCCCTCGCATGGGGCCTCGGCTCTCGCTGCGTCAGGCGGTCGGGAAGGACTCCGTGACGGGAATGGCCTTCTTGAGCGTCCGGCTCACGGTGCACAGGCGGTCGATCGCGCGGTCCACCGCGGTCGCGAGGGCTTCGCGCTGATCCGCGTCGAGGGAAGACACGTCGACGTCGAAGGTCACGTGCACGCCGTCGAGCTCCGAAGCACCTTCGCGGCGATCAGCCGTGACGCCGACGCTGAACTTCGAGTCCTCGCCGATGCGGCGCGTGATCAGGTTCTCCGCGGTCACGGCGGAGCAGCCCGCGGTCGCGATCTGCAGCAGCTCGGCCGGCGAGAACGAGCCTTCCGCGCCCTTGCGCCCGATCCGCACCTCCGCGCCGCGCTCGTTGCGTCCCACGAACTGGTGCTCGCCTTCGCGCTGCACTTCCAGGGTCATCGCCCGCTCCTCACGACATCGTCTACTGATCAAAACCGCAAGCGGCACACCGGTGTTCCGCGTGGAGACGCACCGCACTCACGCCGGGTACTGCGCCAGCACCGTGATCGTGCCGGGATCGACCTCGGTGAACCCCGCGTCCCGGACGGCGATCACGCGGTCCTCGCGCCAGCCGGCCTCGGGGTCGTCCACGGGGCACAGTTCCTTCCACCGTGCGGGCGACGCCGCCCGCACGGCCACGCGGTAGTCCTGCGCCGCCCATGCCGCCAGCTCGGCTTCCGACAGCAGGGAGGCCAGAATCATCGTCGCGTGCCCGACCTGCGCGGAGGCCTTGCCGACGGTCATCGGCACCTCCGGGTTGAGCAGCAGCAGCGGCACGCCCTCGGGTGCCGGACCCGGGGTGTCGGGCGGCAGCTCGCTACCGGAGATCTGCAGGCGCGACACCTCCTTCGGCGTCTCGCTGACCAGTCCGGGCACGAGCGCCCGTACCTCGGCGCCGTCGACCTCGACGGTGATGCCCGGCAGGTCCAGCACGGCCTGCCAGTGCGTGCCCCGGGCCCGCCGCGCGACCTTGCGGATGCGGTTGTCCAGCCACGCGTGCATTGGCTCGGCCCATTCGCCGCCGGGCCTGGAGCGTTCGTCGAGGCACACGGCCAGCGCCGCGGAGGCCGCCGCCTCCAGCAGGGGCGTGCGGCCGGGCGGCTCGGCGCGTTCGATGCGCAGGATGACCGGCATCGCGCGCACCTGGGCCGGGTCCTCGTCCGAGGTGTCGGACGTGTCCTGGGCGGGCAGCCCCAGCCAGTAGGCGTAGCGGCTGCCCAGCGGCTCCAGCACGTGGTTCACGGCCTGACCAGCTCCAGCCCGTCGGCGGCGTCGGCCGCCTCGACCTCGGCGCGCGTGACGCCCAGGACGAACAGCACCGCGTCCAGGTAGGGGTGCGAAAGCGCGGTGTCGGCGACCTCGCGCAGCGCGGGCTTCGCGTTGAACGCCACGCCCATGCCCGCGGCCGCGAGCATGTCGATGTCGTTGGCCCCGTCGCCGACGGCGACGCACTGGCCCAGCGGGATGCCGTACTCGTCGGCGAAGCGGCGAAGCGCCTTCGCCTTGCCCGCGCGGTCCACGACCTCGCCGACGACGCGGCCGGTGAGCTTGCCGTCGACGATCTCCAGCTCGTTGGCCGCCGCGAAGTCGAGGCCGAGTTCGTCCACGAGGTGGTCGATGACCTGCGTGAACCCACCCGAGACCACGCCGCAGCGGAAGCCCATGCGCTTGAGCGTGCGCACGGTCGTGCGTGCGCCCGGCGTGAGCTCGATCGAGGCCGCGACCTCGTCAAGCACCGTCGCGGGCAGCCCGGCCAGCAGCGAGACGCGCTGTTCGAGGGACTCGGTGAAGTTCAGCTCGCCGCGCATCGCGGCCTCGGTGATCTCGCGCACCTGCGGCTCGACGCCGGCGTGGGCGCCGAGCATCTCGATGACCTCGCCCTGCACCAGCGTGGAGTCGACGTCGAACACCACCAGCCGCTTCGCGCGCCGGCTGATGCCCGCGCGCTCCACCGCGACGTCGACAGCAGCGGTCGAGGCGGCGTCGGCCAGCACCGACCGCAGCTCGGCGTCGGCGGCGTCGGTGTCCTCGCGGACCGAGACGTAGAGCTCCAGCCCGGTCACCGGGTAGTCGGCGACGCTGCGGATCGAGTCGATGTTCGCGCCGAGCGCGGCCAGCCGGGCCGCGACCTCGGAGAACGACCGCGCCGTCACCGGCCGGCCCAGCATCACCAGCACGTGGGACGAGTCCTGCTTGCCGAGGGCGAACGGGTCGGCGCCGATCGCGTCGCCGATCTTCACCTCCACCTGCATGCCCACAGTCGCCATCGCCTGCTCCACGGACTCCTGCAGGCCCTCCGGGTCGCGGTAGACGCCGGCGAGAACCCCCAGCACGAGCTGTCCGCGGATCACGACCTGCTCGACGTCGAGCACATCGACGTCGTGGCGGGTGAGCACGGCGAACAACACGGAGGAGACACCGGGCTTGTCGGGACCGGTCGTGGTGATCAGGACGGGCGTCTGGGTCACTGGGCTTTATCCCTCGTTCGGCGCTGTGCGAGCACGCCCAGTCTGGCGCGGAAGGCCGGGCGCAAAAAGGCTGCGTGCCCGGCTTCACACAAGCCGGGCACGAACGAGGGACGCGACCGGGAGCGGGGGCGCACTCCGCCAACGCCGCCAACCCGCCCCCCTCGCCGATACCGGAGCGCGAAATTGTGTTGAATCCCCAGCGTAGAGTCCGAAAAGTGTAGCGATCCCAGGCCGGCTGAGACGGCATGGAAACCAGTCCTGGACAGGTGTTGTGGCGCACGGCTGGGTGTGATGCCGGACAGAACGCTCGGTGTCGGCATGGAGGACGAAGGCAGATTCACCCTGGAGGAGTCCGGCTACGTGCCGATGTGGCCGTTCCTCGAGAGAAGCCTCGAGGCGTCCCTCGACGCCTTCACGCGCTTCTGGGCGGGCACGGAGTTTCCAGTCCTCAGCAGCTGGTCGAACTGACCGTGGCCTCCGCGTGCCGGCGCCGCCGGCCGTACTGGATGGCGCCGGCCGTGCCGTGGTTGATCCGCATGGCGAACATGCCGGGCTTCGACGCTCGCCATGTCCGCGACCTGCTGGAGCTGGCGGCGGTGGCCGAGGAGCTCCCAGCCGAGCTGCGCGACCAGGCCCGGGCGGCATGGGCTGAGGCTCACGAATAGCTCAAGACCAACAAAAAGGCGCGTGCCCGGCTTCACACGGAAGCCGGGCACGCGCCCTGGTCGTTCAGCCGGGCCTTACTGCTCGCCCGAGTTGTCGTTGCTGTGGTCACCCGGCATCGTCGCGTCGACCAGCTTCTGCGACGGCGCGGCCTGGTGGCGCGGCTTGCCGAAGAAGCCGATCTCACCTTCGGCGTGCATGCGCTCCACCATGTGCGGGTAGTGCAGCTCGAACGCCGGACGCTCGGACCGGATCCGGGGCAGCTCGGTGAAGTTGTGCCGCGGCGGCGGGCAGGACGTGGCCCATTCGAGGGAGTTGCCGTAGCCCCACGGGTCGTCGACCGTGACGATCTCGCCGTAGCGGTAGCTCTTGAACACGTTCCAGATGAACGGCAGCGTGGACGCACCGAGGATGTACGCGCCGATCGTGGAGATCGTGTTCAGCGTGGTGAATCCGTCGCTGGCCAGGTAGTCGGCGTAGCGGCGGGGCATGCCTTCGGCGCCGAGCCAGTGCTGGACCAGGAACGTGCCGTGGAAGCCGATGAACGTGGTCCAGAAGTGCCACTTGCCCAGCTTCTCGTCCATCATCCGGCCCGTGATCTTCGGGAACCAGAAGTAGATCCCGGCGAAGGTCGCGAACACGATCGTGCCGTAGAGCACGTAGTGGAAGTGCGCCACCACGAAGTAGCTGTCCGACACGTGGAAGTCGATGGCCGGCGCGGCCAGCAGGATGCCGGTCAGACCGCCGAAGAGGAACGTGACGATGAAGCCCATCGAAAAGATCATCGGCGTCTCGAAGGACAGCTGTCCCTTCCACATCGTGCCGATCCAGTTGAAGAACTTGACACCGGTCGGGACCGCGATCAGGAAGGTCATGAAGGAGAAGAACGGCAGCAGCACGGCACCGGTGGCGTACATGTGGTGCGCCCACACCGCCACGGACAGGGCCGCGATCGCCAGCGTCGCGAAGACCAGGCCCTTGTAACCGAACACCGGCTTGCGGCTGAAGACCGGGAAGATCTCTGACACGATCCCGAAGAACGGTAGGGCGACGATGTACACCTCTGGGTGACCGAAGAACCAGAACAGGTGTTGCCAGAGGATCACCCCGCCGTTGGCCGGGTCGAACACGTGCGCCCCTAGGTGCCGGTCTGCCAGCAGGCCGAACAGGGCCGCGGTCAGGATCGGGAACGCGAGCAGGATCAGGATGCTCGTGACCAGGATGTTCCAGGTGAAGATGGGCATCCGGTACATCGTCATGCCCGGCGCGCGCAGACAGACCACGGTGGTGACCATGTTGACCGCACCGAGGATCGTGCCCAGACCGGAGACGATCAGGCCGGAGATCCAGAGGTCGGCGCCGACGCCCGGCGAGTGGATCGCGTCCGACAGCGGCGTGTAGGCGAACCAGCCGAAGTCGGCGGCGCCACCCGGCGTCAGGAATCCGGAAAGGACGATCAGCCCACCGAAGAGGTAGAGCCAGTACGAGAACGCGTTGAGCCGCGGGAACGCGACGTCGGGCGAACCGATCTGCAGCGGCAGCACGAAGTTGGCGAACCCGAAGAGGATCGGGGTCGCGTACAGCAGCAGCATCACCGTGCCGTGCATGGTGAAGAGCTGGTTGTACTGCTCCTGCGACAGGAACTGCTGGCCCGGGCGGGCCAGCTCCGTGCGGATCAGCATGGCCATCGCTCCGCCCGCCATGAAGAAGGCGAACGAGGTGACCAGGTACATGATGCCGATCTGCTTGTGGTCCGTCGTGCGGAACAACCGCAGCAGGTACGAACCCTTAACCGTCTCGCGCGCGGGGTATGGGCGCGTTGCGATCGGCTTGGGGGCTACGGCCGTCACTCCTGCCTCCAACACTGAAACCTTGTGGTGGTCATCGTCCGGGTCGCCGAGGGTCGGGACGAGCCCGATCCGACGGCTAGAGGGATGGTAGCCCTCGCTACCCACCGTCGCTCGCACCGGCTGGTTAGATCACCGCATGGCCGACCCGTACACGGCTTCCGCGCTCCACGCGGCCCTCTCGGTGGCCCGCCGCCTCGGCCTCGCGACGGGGTCGGCCGAGGTCCTGCACGAACGCTCGAACGTGCTGGTGAGACTGGGTTCCGTCGTCGCGCGGGTGCCCGGGACGACGCGCCTGCTGCGGCCCGACGCGACGGCCTGGCTCGAGCGCGACGTAGCCGTTTCCCGCCACCTCACGCAGAGTGGTGTGCTCGTCGTCTCACCCACCACGGATCCCCCGGCCGGGCCCCATTTCGCCGACGGGCTGCCGGTGACGCTCTGGCACTGGACACCGCACGATCCGGACCATCGGCACAGCCCGGGCGAAGTCGCGAGTTCACTCGCGACCGTCCACGCGGCACTGAGTGCCTATCCGGGTGAACTTCCCGTGCGCGGGCCCGTCGACGAACTACTGAGCGCGCTCGACCGGCACGGCGCCACGATGGACGGTGCCGCGGATTCCCTGCGCGCCGAGGCGTTGCGGCTCGCGGCCGCGCTGCCGGCGGACCGGATCCAGGCCCTGCACGGCGATGCGCACCCGGGCAACGTCATCGCGACCGCGGAAGGGCCGTGCTGGCTGGATTTCGAGGACACCTGGCGCGGACCGCTCGCTTGGGACCTCGCGATCCTGGCGAAACAGGGCGGACGGTCGTTCCTGGCGGCCTATCCGGACGAGGTGGATGCGGCTTCGGTCGAGGCGTGTCTGCGGTTGCGCGAGCTGTTCGTGGTGGTGTGGCGGTATTTGCTCGCGCTGCGCTGGCCCGCGCGGCTCGGCGAAGCGCGGGCGGCGCTGGCGGACTACTTCTAGGCGAACCAGCCGAGGATCGCTTCGGCGACGCCCGCGGGGTCTTCGAGGGGTGTGAGGTGCCCAGCACCGGGCAGGACGACGAGCGTGGCCTCGTCGAGGGCGTCGACCATCTTGCCGGCTTCCTGAACGGGGGTGAGCTTGTCCTCCTCGCCGACGATGACGAGCGCGGGCACGTCGGACTTGCGCAGCACGTCCAGCGAATCGGGCCGGTTGCGCATCGCTCGTGCCGCCCACGCGACCCCGGCGGGCGGCTGCGCGTCGATGAGCTCGCGCACGCGTTCGGCGGGCTCCTGGTTGTGCAGGAGGTTCGGCAGGTTCGCGTCGGCAAGCCAGCCCTGGACGCCCTCGGCCTCGGCGCGTTCGGCGACCTTGAGGCGGTTCTCGGCCGCTTCGGGCGTGTCAGCCGTGGCTTTGGTGTCGATGAGCACGAGCCCCGCGACGCGTTCGGGGGCTGCTTTCAGCACCGCGAGCGCGAGGTAACCGCCCATCGAACAGCCGCCGAGCACCACTTCGTCGAGTTCCAGCCGGTCGAGCAGCGCGAGGACGTCGCGCGCGGCGTCGTCGAGGCTCGGCTCACGGTCGGTCTCCGGCAACGGGCTGCGGCCCAGGCCGCGCTGGTCCGGCGTGATCAGCCGCAGGCGCGCGGCCAGGGGCGCGCGGACGGGGTCCCACATGCGGGCGTCGAGGGGGAAGGCGTGCAGCAGGAGGAGCGGCAGTTCGGTCATGACGGCGATTCTGTCGGACCCCGCGGCTAGCGTGCGGGGTGTGCTGAGGGAGATGCCCAGGGAGATCGAGACTTCACGGCTGGTGCTGCGGCCGTTCACCGAGGAGGACCGCGCCGCCGTCGTCGCCATCCAGACCGACCCGGCGACGCACCGCTTCAACCCGGACCCAGCGGACACCCCGGCCGGCGACCTGCTGTTCGACTCGTGGCTCGCCCATTGGGCCGAGCACGGGTTCGGCTACTGCGCCGTCCGGGAGCAGGGCGGGGCCGAGGTGCTGGGCCTGACGGGGGTGCGGCTGCGGCTGTTCCGGAGCGAGCGGGTGCTGAACCTGGCGTACCGCTTCGCGCCCTCGGCGTGGGGGCGCGGGTACGCCGTGGAGGCGGCTGGGGCTGCTCTGGAATGGGCTGAGCGGGAGCTGCCGGCGATTCCGGTGCTGATCAGCGTGAACGCGACGAACGCGCCATCGCTGCGGGTGGTGGAGCGGCTGGGGTTCACGCGATTCGAGGAGGAGGTGTACGAGGGGGCGGTTTCGCGACATTTCCGCCGGTGAGGTTCGGCGAGCTTCGGAGTGCGTCGGGGTCTTTCGAGCGTTCCGGCACTGGTTCCCGGTGGGCACCCGCTGCGGTTTCGGGCGACCAGCGTCAGTTCTCCGGCAGTCGCCCGTTGCGGTCTCGGGCCACCAGCGCCGGTTCCGCGGCAGTCGCCCGTTGCGGTCTCGGGCCACCAGCGCCCGTTCCCCGGCAGTCGCCCGTTGCGGTTTCGGGCTACCAGCGCCGGTTCGGGCGCCGCCGGGCCCGGGCGTCCCAGCAGGTGCGATGCCAATGGCGGCGGTCGGCGACGGAACCGGTTTCGTCGGCGGGCCACACGACGACGTGGGGCGTGCCGGGCCGGATCTCGTGGTCGCAGCCGGGGCAGCGGTACGTCTTGGTCGCGTGCGAGCCGGGCACGGTACGCACCAGCCACTCGCCGTCGGGGCCGGACTCGGCGTGTGCCCAGCCGCTGGCCGCGCCAAGGTCGGGCTGCTCGGCACGACCATGCCGGTCTCGGCCGGGGCGATTGTGTCGGGGCACGGGAAACACGTTAACCGGCTGGATCGGTGGGCCGCCGAGCGTGGTCCACCTTGCCGCTCCGGCCTGACCGCGGCCGAGCGGTGGCCTGATGCAATCCACACCGCTGGATCTGGTCACCCGGATCTGCCGCGTGCCAGACCCGGTCGATCTCGCCGCCCTGGCGCGGTGCCGGCCGGGCAGCCCTCGCCGAACGCAGCCCCCACCGACCGAGGCTGGTTCGCTCCACGCGACAAGCGGTTGCCGGCTGGGCATGTAAGGCCGGCAAGTGAAGCGGAAACCGTTCCACGTCCCCGGGTTTCCCGAACGCGACCTTCAGGGCTCACGCCAAGTTGGCCAGCCCAGCAGGCTCAGGATTGCCGCGCCGGCGACAAGGGATTGCGAGCTGGGCCATGCCAGGCCGCCAAACGGCGCTGGAAACCGACCCACCTCGCCGGGCTTCCGAACGCGACCTTCGAGGCTCAGGCCAAGTTGGCCAGCCCAGCAGGCTCAGGATTGCCGCCCCGGCGACAAACCCAGACCGGGTCGGCTCAGCCGTGCGCGGGCCGCCTGTACCGACTGACCGCCCTGCCCGAGTGCCAACGCCATGAACGGCGTCAGCCCTGCGCGAGGGTCAGCGGCACCAGCTGCTCCGCCTCCGTCAGCGAGCCGTGCTGGCCGATCAGGGACGTCTCGACCGCTTCGGCCAGGCCGCGGACCATGCCGAACGTGCCCTGGGCCGCGGCGACGACGTCGCCGATGCGGGGGCGCACGCGGTCGCTCACGGTGCCGAACCAGCCTTGCGCGATGGCCTCGTCGCGGGGCAGGACCCAGGCACGCGGGCCGAGGACGGATTGCCAGGCCGCGAGGACATCGGCGGCCGCACCGGGTTCGGTGTAGACGTGGCGGGCGCGGACCTCGCCGCCGAAGGCGCGGACGCCGTCCAGCAGCTCCGGGGTGTCCTCGAGGTCGAGTTTGTCGTCCACGGTCACCATGCCGTGGTCGGCGACGACGGCCAGCAGCGCACCCCCGGGGAGGCCGTCCACAATGGACTCGACGAGGCGGTCGACGTGCCGAAGCTGCATGCGCCAGGCGGTGGAGCCGGGACCGTAGAGGTGGCCGAGCAGGTCGAGTTCGCTGTGGTAGGCGTAGCAGAACGACGGTGCCGCGAGCACCTCCAGCGTCCGCGCCGCGAGGTCGCCCAGGGCGTGGACGCCGGCGTAGCGCGCGCCGCTTTGGGTGGCGCGGGTCAGGGCCGTGTCGGAGAACTGGGCGGACGACACGACGGCGGCGTCGAGGCCCGCCGCGGCGGCGCGTTCGAAAGTCGTCGGAAGGGGCTGGACCGAGCGGGGCGGGAGGGCGCCGCGCAGGTCGCTGCCGTCTTCGTGGGAGCGCCAGCGCAGGGCGTTGAGCACGCCCGTGCCCGGCACCTCGAACGTGTACCCGACCATCCCGTGCTCCCCCGACGCCAGGCCGGTGCCGATCGCGGCGACGCCGGCCGCCGTGGTCGACGGGAAGCCGACGCGCAGCGGGCTCTTCGCGAGCTCCGTGAGCACCGGCGCGTCGGCCGCGTGCTCGGCGAGGAGCTGCCAGCCGAGGCCGTCGATGAGCAGCACGCACGCGCTGCGAGCCTCCGGCAGCGCCAGCGAACCCGCCTCGCCCGGCACGCCGAGCGCGCCCAGCACCGCGGGGACGACCTGGCCGAGGTGCGGGAGGTCCGTGATCTGGGGAACGTCCACGAAGACAGCTTCCCACCCGCCTGCGCGGCAGCGATAATCGACGCATGCCCACTTACGCCTACCGCTGCCGCGACTGCACCGACACCTTCGAGCTGCAACGGCCGATGAGCGAGTCCGGCGCGCCGGCGCCGTGTCCCGAGGGGCACACCGACACCGTGAAGCTGCTGACCACCGTCGCGCTCACCGGCTCCGCCGCGAGCCCCGCGCCGTCGGGCGGCTGCTGCGGCGGCGGGTGCTGCGGCGGCTGAGATTCAGCAGGCCTTCAGCGCCTGGTCGAGGTCGAGCCAGAGGTCCTCGACGTCCTCGAGCCCGGCCGAGAGCCGGATCAGCCCGTGGGTGATGCCCGCCTCCTCGCGGTCGCTCTCGGCGACGACCCGGTGTGTGAGCGACGCCGGGTGCTGGATGAGCGTGTCGACGCTGCCGAGGCTCACCGCCGGCGTGATCAGCCGGACGGCGCCGATCAGCGCGTGCGGATCACCCGCCACCTCGAACGCGACGAGCGGGCCGCCGAGCTTCGGGTAGTGCACGGCGGTCACCGCTTCGTGCTGCGCAAGGCGTTCGGTGAGCACGGCGGCGGTCTCGCTGGCCGCTGTCACACGCAGCGGGAGCGTGGAAAGCCCGCGCAGCAACAGGTATCCGGCCAGCGGGTGCAGCACGGCGCCCGTGGCGAAGCGGATTCCCCGCAGCCGCGCGGCCTCCTCCGCGTCACACGCGACGACGCCACCCATCACGTCACCGTGGCCACCGAGGAACTTCGTGGCGCTGTGGAGCACGAGGCGCGCGCCGTGGCGGCCGGGGCGTTGCAGGACGGGCGTGGCGAAGGTGTTGTCGACGAGCACGGGCACGTCGCCGCACGCGTCGACCAGGGCTTTGACGTCGAGCTCGGTGAGCGTCGGGTTGGCGGGTGTCTCGACGAAGACCAGGCCGGTGTCCGGCCTGAGCGCCGCGGCCACCTCACCGGGCACCGCCCACGTGACCTCGGTGCCGAGCAGCCCGGACGTCAACAGGTGATCGGTCGACCCGTACAGCGGCCGGACACCGACGACGTGCCGCTTTCCTTGCGACGCGGCGGAAAGCAGGCACGCGGACACCGCCGCCATCCCGCTCGCGAACGCCACCGCGTGGTCGAACCCCTCCAGCTCGGCCAGCGCGCGCTCGAACCGCTCGACGGTCGGGTTGCTGACGCGGCCGTAGATGCCGGAGACCTCGCCGCCGGTCGAGAACTCGTCGATCCGCAGTGCCTCGGCCGCGCTGTCGCGAGACGGGTACGTCGTCGAAAAATCCAGGGGTACGGCGTGCAGTCCCAGGTCGGTCAGGTCGTCGCGGCCGGCGTGGACGGCTCGGGTGCGCAGCGCGTTCGTCATGGCGTTGAGCGTCGGCCATCGTGCGGTTTTGCCGCAACAGTTTCGGATATCATTCGCGGATGAGCGATTCCGTCGAACTGAGCACGGTGGACCTCGAGATTCTGCGCGTGCTGCAGAACGATGCCCGGACGTCGAACAAGGACCTCGCGGCCGCCGTCGGCGTCGCGCCGTCCACCTGCCTCGACCGCGTGGCCCGCCTCCGCTCGACGGGCGTGATCACGGGCCAGCACGCCTCCGTCGACGCCGCCAAACTCGGGCGGCCGCTGGAGGCGTTCCTGTTCGTGCAGGTCCGGCCCCACCGGCGCGAGCTGGTGGACCCGTTCGTGTCCGACCTGCTCGCTCTGCCCGAGGTGCGCGCCGTCTACCACCTCACCGGCCCGGACGACTTCCTCGCCCACGTGGCCACCAGCTCGGCCGCCGAACTCCAGCGGCTGGTGCTGGACGAGCTCACGGCCCGTGACGAGGTCGCACGCGTGCACACGAACCTGGTGTTCCAGCACTGGAGCGGTGGGCCGCTGCTGCCGCCTACCCCGTCCGCACCTTGACGGGGTGCCGCGGGTCGGTGGGGCACAGGAAAATGTTCAACGCGCCCTGCTCGCCGAACTCCCAGCCGGCTTCCTCGTCGTCACTCCGCTCGCACCCGCAGGGCTACTCGTCCTCCTGCGTCGCCAGGGCGATCGCCTGACGCAGGCGCGCGCCGCACTCGCGGCAGCTCAGGTCGTCCGGATCCCCTGCGTACCAAGCCGTCCAGCCGCCGACTTTCGAGAACTGGCCGAGCTCGTACTCGACGTCATCGCGGCTCGTCGGCAACCCCAGCTCCGCGCGGCGGTCCTGGGAGAACTCCTCGACGTAGGGGAATTCCCGGAGGCGGCACGGGTGCAGGACGCGTGGCTGGGGGAGGAACATGTCGTCCGCCTCTTCGGGTGGCTCCGGCGACTTCGCCGACGGTGCTCGAGTCTCGCCAGAGCAGACGCACGGCGGGGCCGTAGTGGTGCTTGCTTTCGTGCAGAGTCGGGCACAGCAGGACCTGCGCCAGATCCGCGCTGCCGGGGAACGGAAGCTCCGGGAAGTCGCGGCGGTAGAACTGGGCGGCGCCGACCATCGCCGGCACCGGCTCGTCGTCCGGGTGGCCGGTGGTCCAACCATCGCCGGACGCCTCGGGCCGCGGCGGCCAGGTCACGGGACACGTCGGCCACGGCTCGTTCTCGGGCCACAGCAGCGGACCGCCGAGGTGGCTCTCGCTCGCGGCGGGTTCGCCTTGAACGGGGTGGAGTCGCATCGCGGTGCGAGCGTGCTCGATCAGAGCACTGAACTCGGCGCGGAGGTTCACCGCGCGAGGGTATCGCTCGGCACCGACAACTCCGGAGATCAGCGCGAATACCGACCGCGACGATTCCTTTCGATCGGGAATCGGTCAAAATCCGGTCCTCGATTCCGGTAACGGACAACGCGGCCGGCCCGACGTCCGGACCACAAAGGATTAGCCGGTCGAGGGATGGAGGTAGCGCCATGACGAGCACGACCGGACCGGCCGCACAGAATTCCCAGGACTACTGGGGCCCGCCGACGCAACCGATGCGACTGCCGCGCCAGCCGGGGCAGATCAGCACGGTGATGTTGCTGCTCGCGGCGTTGTGCGGGGCAGCCGTGATCGGGGCGATCTGGCTGGGGATCGCACTGGCGGCGTGAGGGGATTCCGGTTAGTGAATTGCCGGAATGCGCGGGTGGGTGATGAAGAGAACGCCGGGATCGCCTCAGTTGTCCACAGGCTTACCGAGTTGTGGACAACTGACGCGATCCGGCGCTGAGTCACCGATTCTGTCGGAGTGGGCCGATAGAATGGACATGGGCACGCCCCCTTTGGGAGGGCGGGGGAATTTCTGCCGGGCCGTGACGGTCAACGGCTCTGGCTGTCCGCCCGTGCACCCACTACTCCCCGAAGTTCGACTCCACCAGACCAGTCACCTTGGCGAGCGCGTCCGAGGCCTCGGGCCCCCGGGCGCGCACCACGATGTGGTCTCCCTGGCGGGCGCCGAGGGACATGAGGGCCAGGACGCTGTGGGCGTCGGCTTCCTGGTCGCCCAGGCGGATCGTCACCTCGGCTTCCACGGAGGCCAGGCTGCGCACCAGGACGGCGGCGGGCCGGGCGTGGAGGCCGACCTCGTTCGTCAGCGTGAGTTCCTTCTCCTGGGCATCACCAGGAGAGTCCACCGCGGCGAGGTCCGGGGCCAGGCCGGCGCCGGCAGCGGCCGAAGCCACTGCCTTGCGGTCCGCCCCGCCCTGAGCAGCGACGGCGGCCGCGATGGCGCCCTCCACCAGAGGGCCGTCGGCGACCACGGCGGCAAGGCCGCCGGAAAGCGACTCCACCGCGAGTTCCGCCGTCATCTGCGCGCTGCCCAGGTCGTACAGCAGCACCACGCCGTCGCCGGAGTCGGCGCGTTGGGCGGCGGCCACGACTTCGTCGTAGTCGGTGCCGATGCCGCCGCCGTCGGGGAGGCCGCCGGCGGGGATGATGCGGACGTCGGGGGCCATTTGGGCGGCCAGGTCGGCCAGGCCTTCGGCCAGTTTGGCGCTGTGCGAGACGAGCACGATCCCCACGGTCACCGGGCGGCCTCCGCGAACGCGCGCAGCAGCAGGGCCGTGGAGCGGGCCCCGGGGTCCATATGACCGACGGCGCGTTCGCCCAGATACGAAGCCCGGCCCTTACGGGGTATCAGGTCCACTGTGGACTCGGCGCCGCGGTCGGCCGCGTCGGCCGCCGCGGTCAGCACGTCCGCGATCGAAGCGTCCGCGGGGCAATCGGCGGCCGCGGAGACGGCCGGGATGAGCGCGTCGACCATCGTCGCGTCGCCGCCCACCGCTTTGCCACGCGCCTGCACACCGTCCAAAGCGGCCTGCAGAGCGGCCACCAGCAGCGGCACGTCGATCGAAGCCGCGTCGCCCAGTTTCGTCGACGCGCGCAGGAAAGCCGTGCCGTACAACGGTCCCGCCGCGCCGCCGACCTTCGAGATCAACGTGGTGGCCGCCAGTTTGGCGACGCCCGCCGGGGTGGCGGGCACCTCCGTCTCCAGGGCGGACACGATCGCGGTGAACCCACGGCTCATGTTCTCGCCGTGGTCGCCGTCGCCGATGGCGCGGTCGAGCTCCACCAGTTCGGAGCGGTGCTCGGCCACGACTTCGGCCGCGGCTCGCAGCGCGGCCGCGACTCCTTCGGAAGAACAACCCATCAGATCCCCCACCGCAGCGCGGGCGTCCACACAGGCGCGTCCCACAGCTCGGTCAGCTCGTCGTCCAGCTTCAGCAGCGTCAGGCTCATCCCCTGCATCTCGAGACTCGTGATGTACGGGCCGACCAGCCTGCGCTCGACCACGATCCCACGCTCGGCCAGCAGCCGCTCGGCGATGCCGTGCGCGAGGTAGAGCTCCAGCAACGGCGTGGCACCCATGGAGTTCGTGAACAGCAGCACCTTGTCGCCCGGCTCGTACGGCAGGTCCGACACGACCGCCTCGACCATCCGCGCCACCAGCGCGTCGGCGGGCTCGGCCGGGATGCGCTCGCGGCCCGGCTCGCCGTGAATGCCGATGCCGAACTCGATCTCATCCGGCCCCAGGTCGAAGCTCGGCTCGCCGACGTGCGGCACGGTCGGCGCGCTCAACGCCACCCCGATCGACCGCACCTGCCCGACGACCTTGCGCGCCAGCGCCTCCACGGCGTCGAGCGAGTCGCCCCGCTCCGCGGCCGCGCCCACGATCTTCTCCAGCAGCACGGTCCCGCCGACGCCACGGCGGCCGGCGGTGAACGTGGAGTCCTTCACCGCGACGTCGTCGTCGATCACGACGCTGCGCACATCGAGGTCCTCGGCCGCGGCCAGCTCGGCGGCGGTCTCGAAGTTCAGCACGTCACCGGTGTAGTTCTTCACGATCAGCAACGCACCGGACGGCCCGGTCGTCGCGGCGACCGCGGCCTGCACCGCGTCCGGCGTCGGGGACGTGAACACCGCGCCGGGCACCGCCGCGTCGAGCATGCCGCGCCCGACGAGCCCGCCGTGCATCGGTTCGTGGCCGGAGCCGCCGCCCGAGATGACGGCTACCTTGCTCGGCACCGGCGCGTCGGCCCGCACCACGACGGCCGGGTCCTCCTGGACGCGGACGATGTCGGCGTGGGCCACGGCGAGGCCTCTCAAGGACTCCGCGACCACTGTCGCCGGATCGTTGATGATCTTCTTCATGACAGGCCTCCGACACATCGGCGTGGTGGATGCCCCCAACCTAGCCGCCGACACCGGCCCGCCGCCAAGGTTCAGGCCCGCGGCAGGTTCCCCGCGACGCTTTTCGCCAGCGTCGTCGCCGTCGCACACGGGTCGCCGGTACCGGGCTTGAGGTCGTAGTCGGTGAACCCCACCTGGACGACTTCCACGTGGTCACCCTGCCACGGCCGGTGCTGCCACTCGACCTTGCAGTCCGTCCCGGCCGTGCCCTTTTTGGCGTACGCCTGGTTCGCGCCGCCGACGTCGGCCTTCAGCCAGCCGTCGCCCTCCAGCGGCGGGAGGGCCGGGAAAAACATCACCGCGATGTTCGGGCTGTTGCCCCATTGGCAGCTGTGCAGCCCGGTCGCCCCGCCCTTCGTGCCCTTCAGCACGGCGTCCACGGCGGACTGGTCGAGCACCGCGCACGCGTCGGCCGTGAGCACGGATCCCTTGACGTCCGGGTATTTCTGCGGGGAGTTGTGCAGCTTGTCCACGGCGGGAGCGAGCAAGGTTCGTCCCGCACGACACGGATCGCCACCCGGGTAATCGATCTCGAACGCGAGGCCGAGGCTCGGATCGCGCGAGGTGAGCGCGCTGACCTCACACGAACCGCCGGTGGTGTCGGGCACCTCGACCTGCGGCAGGCCGCCGACCTGGCCCGTGGTCTTGTCGGAGGCGAACAGCACGATCGCGCCGAGCTGCACGTCGACCGAGAGCTCCTTGCCGCCGGCGTCGCGCACTTTGGCGCTGCACTCATCGAACCGGACGCTCGACGCCGTGGGCTCACCCTCGGGCGTGCCCAGCGCGGAGAGCGACGTGTTGTCGAGGAACTGGCACGGCAGCACCTGGCGCAGCGCGCCCGCCGCGACCGCGGCATCGGTGATCGGCCCGCTGCCACCGTCCCCGCTCGCGGCGGGGACGGTGGTGCGGGGGAAATTCTCCTTGCCCAGCTGCGGACCACCACAGGCGGCCAGGAGGAGGACACTGGCCACCACCAGGGGAAACAGCCGGCCGAGTTTGAGATCGCGCGCCACGCGGAGCACGGTAGCGGCAGCCGGCCCCGGCTGTCCGGACAACCCGCCTATCCGGCTGCCGGCGGTTCGGTGGTCTCGTCCTCGTCGGGCTGCCCGGTCTGGTCCGGCACGACGATCGGCCGCAGCCGCGCCCACAGAATGAACAGCGCCGTGAAAATCAGCAGGGCGATACCGGCCCACAGGTTGATGTTCACCCCGGACGACTTCACGCGGTCGGCCTCGGTGTCGAACGCCGCGCCCATCACCGTCAGGATGATGCCGTACACGCCGGTCAGCAGGGCGATGATCAGGCGGATGTCGAACGCTCCGGCCTTGTGCGCCCGCGGTGTGGATTCCGTTGCCATGGCGGTCGTCCTCCTAGAAGGCGAAGTTCAGGACGAGGGTGATGACGGCGGCGATGCCGGCCAGCAGCACCGGCTTTCGGTACCAGCCCGCGTCTTCGCCCGTGGTCTCGTGCTTGAGCGAATTGCGTGGCGTGAGCGAGTAGACCAGGCCCACCAGCTCCGATTCCGGCTTGGGCGGCGTCAAGTACGTGACACCCACGCTCACCACGATGTCGACGACGAACGCCGCGATCGCGGCCACGAAGCTGGCGCCCTGCCCCGGCAGGGAAATGACGTCGGTCTTGTCGAGCACGAACACCACGATCGCCGCCGCCGTGCCGACCACCAGGCCCGACCAGCCGGCCGCCTTGCTCATCCGCTTCCAGAACATGCCGAGGATGAACGTGGCGAACAGCGGCGCGTTGAAGAACGAGAACAGCGTCTGCAGGTAGTCCATCAGGTTCGCGTACGTCGACGCGATGAACGCCGTGCCGACCGCCAGGACCGTCGCGACCATGGTCACCACGCGGCCGGTGTTCAGGTAGTACTTGTCCGGCCGGTTCTTCACCATGTAGGTCTGGAAGATGTCGTAGGTGAACACGGTGTTGAACGAGCTGAGGTTCGCCGCCATGCCGGCCATGAACGACGCGAGCAGGCCCGCGATCGCGACGCCGAGGATGCCGTTCGGCAGCACGTCGCGCATCAGCAGCAGCAGCGCGTCGTTGAAGGTGGCGCCGCTGGGCGCGGGCTTGCCGTCGAGCAGGGCCTGCTTGTTCGCGCCCTGCAGCTCGGTCACGGTCACCGCGGCGACCATGCCCGGGATGATCACCACGAACGGGATGAACATCTTCGGGAACGAGCCGATGATCGGCGTACGCCGCGCGGCCGACATGCTCTTCGACGCCATCGCGCGCTGGACCTCGACGAAGTTCGTGGTCCAGTAACCGAACGAGAGCACGAACCCGAGGCCGAACACGAGACCCAGCACCGACAGGAAGTTACTGCCGAAACCGGTCAGCTGGTTGCCGGGCCACGAGTGCGTCTGCGCGGCGCCGCCCGGGCTGTTGGTCACCTTCTCGATGAGGCCGTTCCAGCCGCCGACCTTGTACAGGCCGACGATCGTGAGCGGAATCAGCGCCGCGAGGATGACGAAGAACTGCAGCACCTCGTTGTAGATGGCCGCCGAAAGGCCACCGAGCGCGGTGTAGGTGAGCACGATGACGGCCGCGATGATGATCGAGACCCAGATCGGCCAGCCCAGCAGCAGGTTCACGACGCTGGCCAGCAGGTACAGGTTGGCGCCCGCGATGAGGATCTGCGCGAGCGCGAAGCTGCTGCCGTTGACCCAGTGGGCGGCGGGGCCGAAGCGCCGGAGCATGAACTCGGGAACGCTGCGCACCTTGGAGCCGTAGTAGAACGGCATCATCACGACGCCGAGGAACAGCATCGCGGGGATCGCGCCGATCCAGAAGTAGTGCGCCGTCGGCAGGCCGTACTCGGCGCCGTTGGCGGACATGCCCATGACCTCGATCGCGCCGAGGTTGGCCGAGATGAACGCCAGGCCGGTCACCCACGCCGGGAGCGAGCGCCCGGAGAGGAAGAAGTCGAGACTGCTCGACACCTGCTTGCGGGCGAGATAGCCGATGCCCAGCACCAGCACGAAATAGAACGCCAGCTCGATGTAGTCGATCGCACTCGCGTCGAGCCGCAGGTTCGCGTCGGCAAGGACCTCCACGCGAGCCACCTCCGAATTCAACAATTTCCCACAGGAAACACCAGCGTCCTGTCAGATCCGGACAGTACTGCATGGATTCCGAAGCGGCACCCCGACACGGGCGATCTCGGAAAACGCCTTCTCGCCACGGCGATGAGCTGGGGAAACGCGGGCGTTCGAGGAGTGTGATCTTGACGGCTCGGGTACCGATGACCGGAACCTCACGAACGCGCAGATGCGCTCACAAGGCACCACATCGTCCACTCAGGACGGTCGTCGGGGGTTGCGCCGGCGGCTCAGAACAGCCGGAACTCGTCCGATTCGATGCCGCGCAGGGCGTCGTAGTCGAGGGTCAGGCAGCGGATGCCGCGGTCTTCCGCGAGGGTGCGGGCCTGGGGCTTGATGATCTGCGCGGCGAAGACGCCCTGGACGGGGGCCAGGAGCGGGTCGCGGTTGAGGAGTTCGAGGTAGCGCGTGAGCTGCTCGACGCCGTCGATCTCGCCGCGGCGTTTGATCTCCACGGCGACCGACTTGCCGTCCGCGTCGCGGGCCATGATGTCGACCGGGCCGATCGCGGTGGGGAACTCGCGGCGCACGAGGGTGTAGCCGTCGCCGAGGGTCTTGATGTGCTCGGCGAGCAGTTCCTGCAGGTGCGCTTCCACGCCGTCCTTCTGTAGGCCCGGTTCGGCGCCCAGCTCTTGCTCGTGGTCGTGGTAGATCTCGTCGAGCGAGATCACGAGCTTCTCGCCCTGCTTGTTCTCGACGATCCACAGCTTGCCGTCCTCGATGAGCCAGCAGGGCGGGCTCATCCAGTTCAGGGGCTTGTACGCGCGGTCGTCCGAGTGCACGGACACCGAACCGTCCGACTTGACGAGGAGCAGGCGCGTGGCCATCGGCAGGTGGGCGGTGAGGCGGCCGGCGTAGTCGACCTGGCAGCGAGCGATCACGAGACGCACCCGCCGAGGGTAGGACAGGCTCGGCGATACTGGGCGAGTGGACCCCATTCAGCGTGTCGCGACCCGCGAGGTGTATCGGAACAACTGGATGACGGTGCGAGAGGACGCCATTCGCCGTACCGACGGCAGCGAAGGCATCTACGGGGTGGTCGACAAACCGACCTACGCCCTGATCATCCCGATGGACGGCGACCGCGTGCTCCTGGTCGACCAGTTCCGCTATCCCGTCGGCGAGCGTCGCTGGGAGTTCTGCCAGGGCACGGCCCCCGACCTCGCCGAGACGCCGCCCGCCGAGCTCGCGCGCCGCGAGCTGCGCGAGGAAACGGGCCTGCGGGCCGGAACCGTCACGGAGATCGGGCTGCTGGAAGTCGCGCCCGGCATGTCGAGCCAGCGCGGCCACGTCTACCTCGCCACCGAACTGACCGAGGGCGAGCCGGAACGCGAGCTCGAGGAACAGGACATGACCACGGCGTGGTTCACCCGCTCGGAGGTCGAGAAGATGATCTCGGCGGGCGGCATCACCGACGCGCAGTCGATCGCCGCGTACACGCTCCTGCTGCTGCGGGAGCGTCGTTGAATGCGGCTGAGACTTCTCAGTCTGGCCACTCCGCCTTGCGCTTCTCGAGGAATGCCGCCATGCCTTCCCGCGCGCCCGGCAGCTGCGACGCCGAGGCCATGACCTCCAACGCGATGGCGTAGGCGTCGGCTTCCGGGCGGTCGAGCTGGGCGTACAGCGTCTGCTTGCCCATGGCCTTGCTCGCGCGGCTGCCGCGCGTGGCCCGCGCGAGCAGGGCGGCGACGGCGTCGTCCAGCTCGTCGTCCGGGACGACGGAGTTGACCAGGCCCCAGTCGAGCGCGGTGGCGGCGTCGACGACGTCGCCGGTCAGAGCCAGCTCCATCAGGCGTTTGCGGCCGATCGAGCGCGCCACCGGGACGGCCGGGGTGTGGCAGAACCAGCCGCCTTTGCCACCGGGCAGGGCGAAACCCGCGGAAGACGCGGCGACGGCGAGGTCGCACGAGGCCACGAGCTGGCAGCCCGCCGCGGTCGCCAGGCCGTGCACGCGCGCGACCACGATCTGCGGCAGCGACTGCATGGTGCGCATCAGCTCGGTGCACAACGTCAGCAGCTCGCGCACGCCCATGAGGTCGCGCGCGGCGACGTCGCCGAAGTCGTGGCCCGCGGAGAAGACCGGGCCGGCGCCGGCGAGGACGATGCCCGTCGCGCCGGTGGTGCCGGCTTCGCGGAACGCCGCGAGCAGCTCGGTCAGGTGGTCGGCGGACAGTGAGTTGCGCCGCGCGGCGCGGTTCATCGTGATGGTGATCGTGTCGCCGTCGCGCTTCACGAGGATGTGCTCGTA
Source organism: Amycolatopsis sp. NPDC051372 (assembly GCF_040682095.1). NCBI lineage: Bacteria > Bacillati > Actinomycetota > Actinomycetes > Pseudonocardiales > Pseudonocardiaceae > Amycolatopsis > Amycolatopsis sp. NPDC051372. The sequence goes on along the minus strand of NZ_JBFBAF010000041.1, from coordinate 8,433 downwards.
CTCGGCCATACCCCGACCGTAACGCCGCCGGGCGCGGAACGGAACGTGCGCCGGTACGAATCGGGCCCGACGCCGACCTCCGCGCGCAGCCGACGGCGCAAGTTCGCGGCCGTGCCCAGCCCCGACCGCTGCGCGACGCGCTCCACCGGCAGCTCGGTGGTCTCCAGCAGGCGTTGCGCCAGGCGCACCCGTTGCACGCGCAGCCACCGCCCCGGCGTGACGCCCGTGGCCGCGGCGAACTCGCGGTGGAACGTCCGCTCGCTCATCCCGGCGTGGCCGCACAGGTCCGCCACGCCGATCTCCTCGGCCAGCCGCGTCAGCGCCCAGTCCATAGTGGACGACAGACCCGGCCGGGCAGGCGCCGCGGGCAACGGGTTCTCGACGTACTGGCGCTGGCCGCCCTCGCGTGCGGGCGGCATCACGAGACGCCGCGCGAGTTTCGCCGCGACGTGGGCGCCGTGGTCGCGGCGCACGAGGTGCAGGCAGAGGTCGAGACCGCCGACCACGCCCGCCGAGGTGAGCACGCCGTCGCACTCGGTGTAGAGGACGTCGCGCTGCAGCTCCGCTCTCGGCGCCGCGACGGCGAGTGCGTCGAGGTCCCACCAGTGCGTGGTCGCGGGGCGGCCGTCGAGCAAGCCCGCTGCCGCGAGGGTGAACGCGCCGGAGCACAGGCCCGCCACCGTCGCGCCGGAACGGTGGACCCGGTGCAACGCGGCCGACGCGGCGGGCGGCACCGGGGCGTGCGGATCGTCGCGGCCGGGCGCGAGGACCAGGTCGCAGCCGTCGAGTCCGGTCAACCCGTGCGTCGGCGTGACCTCCCCGAAGGGGGACAACGGGGTACGCCGCCGGCCCGCCCCGCACAGCCGCACGGTGAACGGGCCGATCCCGCTCTCGCTGCGGTCCTGCGCCCAGACCTCGGCGATCACCCCGAGGTCGAACGCGCGCGTACCCGGCAGGAGCAGCACCCCGATCGTCCGCATGGCAGGAAAGTACCGGATCGCGCGCCTTCTGCCACTCCCCTCGGTGCTCGTGGCCCGGCGAGACTCAGCGGTATGACCGCACTCATCCTCATCGACGTCCAGCGCGGGTTCTCCGACGAGCAGTTCTGGGGCCCGCGCAACAACCCCGGCGCGGAGGCCAACATCAAGGCCCTGCTCGACACGTGGCAGCTGCGCCGCGCCCCCGTGGTCGTCGTGCACCACGACTCCGTGCACGCCGATTCGCCGCTGCGGCCCGGCCAGCCGGGTAACGACTTCCTGCCCGAGCTCGACGGCGCCCGCCCCGACCTGGTCTTCGGCAAGAAGGTGAACTCGGCCTTCCTCGGCGACGTCGACCTCGACGCGTGGCTCAAGACCCACGGCATCACGAGCTTCGTCCTCGCCGGGATCCAGACCAACTTCTGCTGCGAGACCACGGCCCGCATGGGCGGCAACCTCGGCTACGACGTGACCTTCGCGCTCGACGCGACCTTCACGTTCGCCTGCCCGCCCTCGACGGCACAACCGTGACGGCCGACGAGCTTTCGCGCGTCACCGCGGCGAACCTGCACAACCAGTTCGCGACGGTGCGGGCCACCGAGGAAATCCTGGGCTAGCGCCGGTCGATCACCGCCCGCAGGAACTCCTTCGTCCGCTCGTGCGAAGGAGCGGTGAACAGCTTCTCCGGCGGCGCCTCCTCCAGGACCCGGCCGTGGTCGAACATCATCACCCGGTCCGAAACGTCCTGCGCGAACTGCATCTCGTGCGTCACGCACAGGATGGTGATGTCCGTGGTGGTCGCGATGTCGCGCAGCACTCGCAGGACGTCGGCGACCAGCTCCGGGTCCAGCGCCGAGGTGACCTCGTCGAGCAGCAGCACGTCGGGCCGCATCGCCAGAGCCCGGGCGATCGCGACCCGCTGCTGCTGCCCGCCGGAGAGCCGCGTCGGATGCGCTTCGGCCTTGTCCTCGAGGCCGACCAGGCCGAGCAGCTCACGCGCCCGCTGCTCGGCCTCGGCCGCCGGCACCCCGAGCGAACGCACCGGCGCCTCGGTGATGTTGCGCAGCACGTTCATGTTGGGGAACAGGTTGAACTGCTGGAACACCATGCCGATGTGCCGCCGCATCAGCCGCAGGTGCTTCTCGTCCGCGGGCACCAGCCGGTCGCCGCGGCGAGTGTGGCTCAGGCACTCGCCGCCGACGTCGATCGTGCCGCCGTCCACCTTCTCCAACGTCATCAGCAGTCGCAAGATCGTCGTCTTGCCCGATCCACTGGGACCGATCAGCGAGACGAACTCCCCCGGCGCCACGGTGAAGCCGAGGTTGTCGAGCACGACGTGGTCGCCGAACTTCTTGACCACACCGGAAAACCGGATCATCGCGGTGTCAGGTTCGTTCGGCACGGCGTTCCAATCGTCGGGCCAGCAATGACGAGGGCAGGCTGACCAGCAGGAACAGCACCCCGGCCAGGGTGTAGGGCTCGACGACGCGGAAGGTCTCCGCACCGACCTCCTTGGCGCGGTTGAGCACGTCCAGCACGCCGATCGCCAGCAGCAGCGGCGTTTCCTTGAACATCGAGATCGTGTAGTTGCCCAGCGCCGGCACCACCCGCGGGATCGCTTGGGGCAGCACCACCGCCGTCCACACCCGCGGGCGTGGCAGGTTCAGCGCCACCGCCGCCTCCCACTGTCCTTTCGGGACGGCTTCGATCCCGGCCCGGTAGACCTCGGCGGTGTAGGTCGCGTAGTGCACGCCGAGCGCCACGACACCGGTGACGAACGCCGACATCGTGATCCCCGTCAACGGCGGAACGAGCCAATACAGTACGAAGACCTGGATCAGCAGCGGCGTGCTGCGGATGAACTCGATGAAGAACAACACCAGCCGCGAAAGTACCGGGATCCCGGCCCGGCGCAGCAAGGCCAGCACCAAGCCGAGCGCGTACGCGACGGCCGAACCGAGCAACGTGAGCTCGACCGTGACCAGCAATCCCTTCAGCAGCAACGGGAGCGCGTCGGCGGCGGCCTGCCAGTCCCAGTTCATCCGGTGCCTCCGGCCCCCACCGAGAGCACCCGGGCCGTGCTCGCCACCGGTGCGCGGCCGAGCCGGCGCGCCGCCCACCGCTCCAGCGCCCGCATCCCGGTCGTGATCAGGATGGCGAGCAGGAGGTAGAGCACCAGCTCGGTGCCGTAGATCCAGCCGATGTCCGCGCCGAACACCGGCCGCAACAGCTCACCGCGTTCGGTGATCTCGCCCGCGGAGATGAACGACAGCAGCGCGGTGCTCTTCAGCAGCTGGATGAACAGGTTGTTGAAGGGCGGCAGCATCTCGGCGAACGCCTGCGGCAGGAGCACCCGCACCATCCGCTGCACCGGTGAGAAGTTGAGCGCGACAGCCCCTTCGTACTGCGCCTTCGGCACCGACCGCACGGCGCCGCGCACGACCTCGGCGCCGTACGCCCCGTGGTTCAGGCCAAGGACCAGGATGCCGGCGAACAACGGCACCAGCTGGAGCCCGACGAGCACCGGAAGCACGAAATACAGCCAGAACAGCTGGACGACCTCGGACGTTCCGCGGAAAACCTCGACGTACACCCGCGCGACCGCCCGGACGGGCCACCTCGGTGAGAGCAGGGCGAGTCCGGCGATCAGCGAGACGACGATGGTGACGACGATCCCGCCGACCGCGGCCTCGACCGTGATGCCCAGCCCGGCGAGGATGGACGAGATGATGTGCGGCACGTTCGACACGGCGCGTCGCCCGTCACGCGGCGCAGAGCTTCTCGGTCGTCACGTCCGGCTTCGGCAGGTTCGCCTGCGTGAAGCCGAAGGGCGCGACGATCCTCGTCCACTCCCCACTGTCGTGCAGCTTCTTCAGTTCGGTGTTGAACGCGTCGAGCAGCGGCTTGTCGGCCGTGCGGAAGACGAACCCGCCCGCCGAGATCACCGGCACGCCGTTTTCGACCGGGTCGAACCCCGGGGTCACCTCGGCGGCCGCGCCGGGGTTCTTCTTCAGCACGTCCTTCAGCGAGATGTCGGTGAGCGCCGCGGCGTAGACGCGGCCGTCGGTGACGGCGCGCAGCATGTTGTCCTGGGAGTCCAGCGTCTGGATCTGGTCCTCGGACACACCGGCACTGGTCGCGTAACCCTTCTCGACCGCCGCGGACAGCACCGCGACCTTGACCTTCTTCGCCGCGATGTCCTGGAACGTCAGCACCTGCTGCGGGTTGCCCTTCGGCACGAGCAGCGCGGTCAGCGCCGAGTAGTCCGGGATGGAGAACGCGGCCTGCCCGCAGCGTGCCGCCGTGATGTTCATGCCGGCCGCCACCACGTCGTACTGCTTCGCGTTCAGCGCCGGGATCAACTGGTCGAAGGAGACCGCGCTCGCCTCGACGTTGTCGATCCCCAAGTTCCGGAATACGACTCGCGCTACTTCAGGGGCCTCGCCCGTGACTTTTCCGCTTTGATCGGTGAATCCGTAGGGGGATTCGTTCGCGATTCCGATTTTGATCTTCTTCGCGGACTGAGCCGCCTGCAACGCGTCACCGGACGACGTCGACGTACATGCGGAAAGAAACACCGGCCCACCCAGTACGGCTGCTCCCACCAGCGCGGATCTCCGGAACAACTGCCGTCGCGACCATTCGTCGTGCTTCATCACAGCACCTCGTTTCGATCACATTTCCGTGCGTCGAACGTAGGTGTCGACCGGGTACGAGGCACGCCGAGCACAGCCGATAAGCGCCAGCCGTTACCGTAAATTGACCGGCCGGAACAATCCGTGTTCGAAAGCTTTCAGTCCGTGGCCCGTTTGTCCTGGTTCGCGGGACGCACGATCGCCACGCCGCGGTCCAGGTCGATCATCCCCAGCGGCGGCGCACCATGAGCGTCCTGGTCGAGGGTCATCTCCACGGAGTCGCGGTGCTCGAGTTCGTTGCGCTTGGTGCCGTAGAGGAACGAGGTGACCTCGTCGAGGTACGTCGAGGACAGTCGCCGCTTCAGCCGCGACGGCTTGCGGCCCGGCCGCACTTCCCAGGCGCCCACGATGACGAACAACAGCGTCGCGGCGGGCAAGGCGATCGACATGATGACCTGCACGTGTCACCCAACGTGCGACGGGCGGGCCGCGTTCCGCGCGATCAGGTCGGCGAGCTGGGCGGCATCGCGGACGGCGACCAGTTCCGGCAGCATCGGGTGCCACGCGGGCCGGGGCCGGTACTCCTGGTCCTTGACCCACTCCCACCAGGTCGGGCGGAAGTCGATCGTCCCGAGGCCGTCGCCGAGGTCGTGTACCCGGGGCGGCCGGAGCGCCGCGAGCGGCACCCAGCGGAACTCCGAGCCCGACCCGCCCTGGGCGACGAACACCAGCCGGCGGTCGGTGACGAAGTAGGTCGTGATGGCGAGCAGCGCGCGGCGTTCCTTCGGGCGCTCGACCGCGAACCCGACGACGAGCACGAGCACGATGATCCACGCGTAGAAGGCCGCGCTCAGCACGTCGAACCAAGCGATCACGAAGCTGCCGCCGAACACGAGGATCGCGAGCACCACCCACCAGTAGTAGTCGCGGAACCGCCGGTGGTAGCGCTGCGGGCGGCCGGACCACAGCACGGTCTCGCCCTCTTCGATCGGAAACATCGCGCCCTCCCATTCCTGAACTGAGCACGCTGCCCGGTTCGACGGGGTTGCCCCGCGCGGCGAACTCACCTGGCGATCGACGTCCGCGAGATGAGTTCGGCGACCTCGTGCGCGTCGCGGATTCCCATCAGCTCCGGCAGCTCCGGGTACCACACGGGCCGCGGCCGGTACCCCTGGTCCTTGACCCACTCCGACACGGTCGGCCGGAAGTCGATGATGCCGAGCCCACCCCCGATGTCGCGTACCCGCGGCCGGCGCAGGTACGCCAAGGGAATCCAGCGGAACTCGGAGCCCTGCGGCCAGTACCGGGCGAACAGCAGCCGCCGGTCGGTCACGACGTACGTGGTCGCCCCGACGCGGCTCGCCCGCTCCCAGTGCCGCGCGATCGCGGAGCCGACGATGCTCGACACCGTCACGGCGATGACCGGGATACCGGCCTCCGGGGCGTCGTAGATGCCCGTCAGGACCAGGCCGGCCACGATGGCCACCAGGACCACCACGAACCAGTGGTAGTCGCGGTAACGCCAGTAGTACCGCTGCGGCCGCCCCGTCCACAACACCGTCTCGTCCGGCTCGATTGGATACATCGCGCCTTCCCGGTAGTGAGTACGCCGTCCGGTTCGCCGGGGTTGCCCAGCATGGCGAACTTCCCGTGCCTACCCGGCGACCGAGGCGTGCGCTGCGTTGCGGTCGATGAGCTCGGCGACCTTCCGCGCGTCGGGGATGGCGATCAGTTCCGGATCGATCGGGGCCAGGCTGGGGAATCGCCACGGCTCCCGCCGGCGCATCCACCGCGTCACCGACCGGTCGAAGTCGACGGTGCCGACCCCGTCGCCCAGCTCGTGCACCCGCGGCGAGCCGAGCAGACGGATCGGGACCCAGCGGAAATCGTTGCCGTGCGGCCAGTGCACCACGAGGATCAGCCGCCGGTCGGTCACGATGTACGAGGTCGCGGCGAACCGCTTGGACCGCGCCGAGCCGGCGTTCGCCGCGAAGCTGACTGCCGGGACGATCGAGAAGTACCAGCTGATCCACAGTTCATGGTCCGGGTAAAACGCGACCAGCAGACCCAAGCCCGCTACCAGAACCACGACCGGCAGCCACAGCAACAAGTCACGGAAGCGCCGGTGGCGGCGCTGCGGCCCGCCGGTCCACAACACCGTTTGGCCTTCTTCGATCGGATTCATCGCACCCTCCCTCTCCCGGGATGAGCACGTCGTCCGGTTCGCCGGGGTTGCCCCGCGCGGCGAAGTGCTGTGACCGAAATCCGCGAGACTCCGCGGTGAGCGGCGATTACCGTGGAACAACGTGACTTGGAGTGGGTACGGCAGCTATCTCGTCATCGTGGTCCTCATCGTCCTGGCGCCGGGACCGGACACGATGGTGATGCTGAAGAACGCGCTGTCGGGCGGCGCCCGCGGCGGGCTGCTCGCGACGGCCGGCATCCTCGCCGGCAACGCGTTGCAGGGCACGGCCGCGGCGCTCGGGCTCGGCGTGGTCATCGCCCGGTCCCAGCCGGTGTTCATCACGCTCAAGTGGCTCGGCGCGGGGTACCTCGTGTTCCTCGGGTTCCAGGCCCTGCGCGGCGCGTGGCGCGGTAACTACGCGGAAGTCGAGGAGATCCAGCGCAAGCGCACGAGCGGCTTCCGCCGCTGGCGCGAGGGGTTCCTGTCCAATGTGACGAACCCGAAGGTCCTCGTGCTGTACCTGTCGGTGCTGCCGCAGTTCCTCGACCCCGTGCGCACCACCACGTGGGACGCGCTCGTGCTCGCCTACACCGTGGCGGTGCTGGGCACGGTGTGGCTGCTGGTGCTGCTGTTCTTCGTGCACCGCGTGCGCGCGTGGCTCAAGCAGCGCAAGGTGCGCCGCGCGCTCGACGGCGTGACCGGCACCGCGCTCGTCGGCTTCGGGGCGGCCCTGGCCTTGGAGTCCTGACCCGGGTTAACGTTCGCCGCATGACGTGGGGTGTGTACGGCGGGTTCCTCGCCATGATGGTGGTGCTCGCCGTGGCGCCCGGTCCCGACAGCATGGTGGTCCTCAAGAACGCGCTGTCGGGCGGTGCCCGCGGTGGCGCGTGGGCGTGCGCCGGGATCGCCGTGGCCAACTTCCTGCAGGGCACCCTCGCCGCGCTCGGCCTCGGGGCCGTGATCACGAACTCGCGCCCGATCTTCGAAACCGTGAAGTGGCTCGGTGTCGCCTACCTCTGCTACCTCGGTTTCCAGGCGCTGCGCGGCGCCTGGCGCGGTGACTACCAGTCGCTCGCCGAGGCGAAACGCGCCCGCCAGAGCGCGTTCCGCCGCTGGCGCGAGGGGTTCCTCTCCAACGTGACCAACCCGAAGGTGCTGGTCCTTTACCTCTCGGTGCTGCCGCAGTTCCTCACGCCCGGCGTCACCACCACCGGCGACGCCCTGCTGCTCGCCTACACCGTCGCCGCCGTGGGTGCGGTCTGGCAGATCCTGCTGCTCCTGCTCGTGCACCGCGTGCGCGGCTGGCTCGAGCGCCGCCGCGTGCGCCGCACCCTCGACGGCGTGACCGGCACGGTCCTCATCGGCTTCGGCGTGGGGCTGGCCCTGGAGGCCTAGCCGTTGGTCTGCGGCCGGTAGGGGCGCGTGCGTTTGTGGGTGATGTCCGCGTCGCGCAGCGTGTCGCGCCAGAGGTGGGACTTGTAGCAGGACCCGTTGCGTTCCTAAGGGATGTCAAGCCGCTTGGTGGGGTTTAGCGTGGGTGCTGGACGGGCCGGTCGATGGAGCGCTTGGCGACTTCTTGTTTCGCTGGCCCGTCCCCACTCCGGTTGTCCTGTGTGATCGGCGAATGTCTTCCGGA
>NZ_JBFBAF010000040.1:0-87813 GCF_040682095.1 Amycolatopsis sp. NPDC051372 | reverse complement strand
TTGTGTTGACGGCCGGTGACGTGTTGTCAAGGCGGGAAAGCGTGCCTTGACAACACGTCGCCGGCCGCAAGGAGGCTTCGGATCGGGGTGCGGGGTGGGGCTGGGTGCAGGTTTCGTCGCGTGGGTGGGTGGCGGTTGCGGGGGTGGACGCGGTCTGTGTGGGTGGTGAGTCGGGCAGGTGGGTGGCGGTGGGTGGGGGCCGAGGGGTCCCAGTGTGGTTTTCGGTGCGTTGGGTGTGCCGAACGCGGGCGTGGGGTGCGTTGGGCGCCAGTGCGGCATGGGGGGTGCGTGGGAGGGCGGGAAGGTTGGAGAAGCGGTGGAGCGGACTGGGGGAGGTCAGTCGCGGAGGAGGAGGGCGGTGGCGAGGGCGGCGATGCCTTCGCCGCGGCCGGTGAGGCCCAGGCCGTCGGTGGTGGTGCCGGAGACGCTGACCGGGGCGCCGATGGCCGCGCCGAGGGCGTCTTGGGCTTCGGTGCGGCGTTTGCCGACGCGGGGGTGATTGCCGATGATCTGGACGGTGGCGTTTGCGACGCGCCAGCCTTCGGCTTCGAGCAGCGTGCGGACTTCGGCGAGCATGTCGGTGCCGTGGGCGCCGTCCATGCGGGGGTCGCCCGTGCCGAAGACGGCGCCGAGGTCGCCGAGGCCGGCGGCGGACAGGAGGGCGTCGCAGAGGGCGTGGGAGGCGACGTCGCCGTCGGAGTGGCCGGCGCAGCCGTCGACGCCGGGCCACAGCAGGCCGGCCATCCAGCAGTCGCGGCCGGGTTCGATGGGGTGGACGTCGACGCCGTTGCCCACACGCAGGTCGGTCACAGCGGGGCCTCCTGGTCGCCGCCGGCCACGAGGGCTTCGGCCAGCGTGAGTTCAAAGGCGCTCGCGACGCGCATGGCGTCGGGATCGCCGGGGACGGTGGTGGCGCCGGACACGGAGCCGAGGCCTGGGTCCGGGCTTTCGGCGAGTGCCGCGCTGAACGCGTCGAGCGAGAAGCCGACGGGGGTCTGGGCGGTGCGCAGGCCGTCGCGGTCGACGGTGGCGGTGATCAAGCCGGCGTCGGTCGCCTTAACGGTGTCCGCCATCGGGAGCACCGGGACTACGACAGACGCACCTGCACGGACCGTGGTCAGTACATCACGGACAGTCCGTTGTGGAGTGAAGGCGCGCAGGGCGTCGTGGACGAGAACCACCGCACCGGGAGAAAGCGAGGGCTCGACGGCGGGGAAAACCTGCCGGAGCGACGCGCCGGGGACGAACCGGCAGCGATCGGACAGCTCGGAAACGAGGTCCGACAGCGCGTCCGAAAACGACTCAGCACACCGAGAAGGGGCTGACACGACCACCAGATCGAGCTCCGGTGTGCCGAGTAGCCCCCGCACGGTGTGCTTGAGAAGAACTTCACCGTTCACCGTCGTGAGAGCACGCTCTTCATCGGCGATGTGGTGTGCGACAGTCACGAACGCGACGCTCTGCACCTGCTGGTTCATCGAGTCGTGATCGTAGAGAAGTGGCTGCCCGGTGCCTCCGCCGGGAGCCGGATGACCCCAGGGGTCAGACCGTCGCGGTTTCCAGAACTTCGTCGAGGAGTGTTTCCGCCTTGTCCTCGTCGGTGCCTTCCGCGAGCGCGAGCTCGCTGACCAGAATTTGCCGCGCCTTCGCCAGCATGCGCTTCTCGCCGGCTGAAAGTCCGCGGTCCTTCTCTCGCCGCCAGAGGTCGCGCACCACTTCGGCCACCTTGTTCACATCGCCGGAGGCGAGCTTCTCCAGGTTGGCCTTGTACCGACGAGACCAGTTCGTGGGCTCTTCGGTGTGGGGAGCACGCAGTACGTCGAAAACCTTGTCCAGTCCTTCTTGCCCGACGACATCACGCACACCGACGATCTCGGCGTTGTCAGCAGGCACGCGAACCGTAAGATCCCCTTGCGCGACTTTGAGGACGAGGTACTTCTTCTCCTCGCCCTTGATCACGCGGGTCTCGATGGCTTCGATGAGTGCGGCACCGTGGTGCGGGTAGACGACGGTCTCTCCGACCTTGAAAACCATGTGTCCTCTGCCCCTTTCGCTGATTCCATCTTAGCACGGTCTTCAGATGGCCACCTAGCGGCCCGGGATCGTCGTCGCAGGTCAGCGGCTTGGCGGGGGTTGACAAACCTGAATCGCCCGTGCTCATGCAGGTGATGGGGAAGGCATTGATCAGCAGGTACGAAATCCTAATTGGACGGTTGATCTTGGGTCGTGGCGCACCCGTTGGGGCCCACCGGTTCCGCGCGCGCGGACGCGCCCGGCTAGTCTTCGTCGTGACGAGGCCGTGAGATGGAAGGACTCCGACGTGAGGCTGCAGAAACGTCGCGTGCTCGGCGCAGGTGTGTCGGCGCTCGGTGCCGCGCTCGTGCTCGCCGGTTGCGGGGCCGGTCAGATCACCCAGACCGACACGCAGCAGCCTGCGGTCAACGGCACGTACGCGCAGGTGAAGACGCTGGTGCTGCGTGACGCCGCCGTCCAGTACCCCGCGCAGGGCGCCGCCTACTCGGCCGGCCAGCCCGCGCCGCTCACGCTCACGATCGTCAACCAGGGCGCCCAGGACGACCAGCTCGTCTCGGTCAGCTCGGAGGGCACGAAGTCGCCGGCGCAGATCAGCGGCGCCACCGACATCGTCGCCGGCCACACGCTGGTCATCGGCCCGGACGACGCCGTCGAGTCGACCAACGAGCAGGCCGCGCCGACCACGCCGACCACGTCGAGCTCCGCCTCCACGCCGCCCGGCGGCACCTCCTCGGGCGCTCCGACCGCCACGAGCAGCGCGTCCCCCGGCGACGGCGGTGCGGCCACGAAGCTGGGTCAGGGCACGGTCGTGTTGCAGGACCTCACGCAGCCGTTGTGGCCGGGCATGACGATCAACGTCACCTTCACCTTCCGCAACGCGGGCCCGATCACCGTCGCGATGCCGGTCGCCGCGCCGGCACACGTCGAGCCCTGACGGTTTTTGTCGGTGCCCGCCGATAGCCTCGGCGCGTGGTGAAGAAGACCAACACCGTCTACCGGTGCGCGGAATGCGGGTACGAAGCCGCGAAGTGGCTCGGCCGCTGCCCGGAGTGCCAGGCCTGGGGCTCGCTCGAAGAGCGGGGCGGGGTCAAACCGGCGATCACGCGAGTGGCCGCGGGTGCCCCGAGCGCGCCCGCGCGGCCCATCGGGGAAGTCGACGTGGAGACGGCCCGCGCGAAGGCGACGGGCGTCTCCGAACTCGACCGCGTGCTCGGTGGCGGGCTTGTGCCCGGCGCAGTGGTGCTGCTGGCCGGCGAACCCGGTGTCGGCAAGTCGACCCTGCTGCTCGAAGTGGCGTTCCAGTGGGCCAGAACGGCCGGCCGCTCCCTGTACGTCACGGGTGAGGAGTCGGCCGGACAGGTGCGGCTGCGCGCCGAGCGCACGGGCAACGTGCACGGCGAGATGTTCCTCGCGGCCGAGAGCGACCTGTCGGCGGTCCTGGGCCACGTCGACGCCGTGAAGCCGGGCGTGCTGATCGTCGACTCGGTGCAAACGATGGCGTCACCGCAGGTGGAGGGCTCGCCGGGCGGGGTCACGCAGGTGCGCGCCGTCGCGGCGGGGCTCGTGGCGCTCGCCAAGGAACGCGGGCTGCCGGTGGTGCTGGTGGGCCACGTGACGAAGGACGGTTCGGTCGCCGGCCCGCGCGTGCTGGAGCACCTCGTCGACGTCGTGCTGCAGTTCGAGGGCGACAAGCATTCGACGCTGCGCATGGTGCGCGGCATCAAGAACCGCTTCGGCGCGGCCGACGAGATCGGCTGCTTCGAGCTCACCGAGGGCGGCATCGTCGGTGTGCCCGACCCGTCCGGGCTGTTCATGAGCCGCACCGCCGAACCGGTGCCGGGCACGGCCATCACGGTCGCCATGGAGGGCAAACGGCCACTGCTGGGCGAGGTGCAGGCGCTGGTGTCGAGCACGAGCATGCCGCAGCCCAGGCGCGCGGTGAGCGGCCTCGACTCCTCGCGCGTGGCCATGGTCCTCGCCGTGCTGGAGAAACGCGGCCGGCTGAAGCTGGGTGACAAGGACGTCTACGTCGCCACGGTCGGTGGGATGAAGATCACCGAGCCCTCGATCGACCTGGCGCTGGTCCTGGCGCTGACGTCGTCGATGCACGACGTCGCGTTGTCCCAGCGGCTGGTGGCCGTCGGCGAGGTCGGGCTGGCCGGCGAGGTCCGCCGGGTGCCCAACGTCGCGCGCCGCCTCGCGGAAGCCGCGCGGCTCGGTTACACCCACGCCCTCGTGCCACCCGACTCCGGCAAGCTGCCCAACGGCATCCGCGCCCTCGAGGTCGGCGACGTCGCCAGCGCGCTCAACGCCGCCAACCACGCGAAGTGATCACGACCCGAACTGGCTGGTGATCTCGAAGCTGAACTTCGCCTCGCTGAGCGTCTCGCCCGGGTGGATCCCGTAGAAGTTCTGGTTGGTGACGTTCTTCGCGCTGACCAGCTGCGAGGTCGGGGTGTTGACGTCGACCACGAGCTGGTGGTTGCCGTAGCTGACCGTGTAGGTCTCGACGTCGTCGTTCCTCGTCCACGAGGTGGCCTGGTCGCGCAGGGCGTCGATGATCGCCGTGCGCACCGGACGCGGCGCGAGCCCCGACGCGAGCACCGTGAGCAGGCGCATCTGTGTGTCGCCAGGCCCGGCGTAGGCGGCGACGGCCGACCCGGGGGTCGGCGGCAGCGGTGTCTTCGCCGTGCTCGTCTCGCCGGACGTCGGCACCTGGAACAGGCCGGGGTACGACTGCATCGGCGGGAGGACCTCGGTGGAGTAGCCCGACCGCTGGGGCGGCGGGTGCGCGGACGCGACGTCCTTCAGCAGCGGCGCCTGCTCCGTCGGCAGGTTCGCGACGAACTCCGGGGTCGGCCGGTACCAGCCGTCGGGGACATCGACGGCCCAGCCGCCAGGGTGGGGGAACTCCGCCTTGAAGTCGCCGCCCGCCGCGATCTGCGTGGTGGAGTCCGGCCCGGGCAGGCTCGGCTCGTCGGACCGCTGACCGGTGAGGAGCACCGTGTCCGGCTCGCGCGTCCACTTGCGCATCCACATGTCCGAGCGGTCGGCGGGGATCCAGAACTCGACCTTCTGCTGCACGGCGAAGGCGCTGCGGTCGTCCACCCACTCGACGTCGATGTAGTTGTTGGTCACGTGGGTGTACTGACCGGGACCGGGCTGCACGTCGGCGGTCGCCGTGGCCGCCGGGGCGACCGTGGCGGGACGCTCGACCACCTCGCGGGCCACGACCACGCCACCGGTCACGACGGCGACGGCCGCGGCCACGGCGATCCAGCGCCACGTGCCGCCACGCTTCTTCAGCGCCGGAGGGGCGATGTGCGAGCGGCCGGTTTCGGCGGCGGCGGCCCGCAGCAGCGTCGCGCGAGCGCGGTCCAGCTCAGCGGGATCGGTGCGGACGTGGGGATGCAGGGCGTCGAGGGCTTCGTCGAGCTCGGCGTCGGACCACAGGTGGCGCACATTGTCGTCGTTCACAGTTCCTTCGCCTCCTCGGCGGTCTCGGTGGTGCGCTGGACGGACGCGGCGTTGGCCCGAAGCCAGCGCCGGATGCGGTGCAGCCGCGAGCGGATCGTGCCAGGCGGCACACCCAGGGCTTCGGCGACCTCCGTCGGCTCGAGCCCCGCCCACGACACGAGCAGCAGGGTGTCACGGTCGGCGGCGTTGAGCTTCGCCAGCGCGCCGGCGAGCTGCGCCGCGCGGGTCTGCGCGTCCACCTGCTCGGCGACGCGGCCGTCGTGCCCGGCCGTGGAGCGCTCGCCGACCGCCGCGAGCCGCGCGGTCGCCCTCAGCGCCCGCGTCTCACTGCGGATGTGGTGGCGCAGCAGGTTCGTCGCGATCCCGTACAGCCACGAGCGCGCCGTGCCCAGGTCCGGCCGGTACGACTCGCGCCGCCGCAGCGCGACGAGGAACGTCTCGGCCACGAGGTCGTGGGCGGCGTCGTCGCCGACGCGGCGCGCGAGGTAGCGGTGCAGCTGGCGCGAGTGTGCGTCGAAGAGCCGGCCGAACACGGGCGCCGGATCGGGAACGCCCAGGTCGGGACGGTCGAACGAGTCCGGCAACGCCGCCTCCGGACCGTCGTGGATCACCTGCATGCCCTGTGTTGCCCGCAGAGCTCCGCAGCGTTCACAGCGGCGCTCACGGAGTGACCGGACTCACCAGATCGGGTGGTCGCTGAACTTCTCCAGCGTCGTGACGGACGGGCGGATGTAGAACAGGCCCGCCGCGTAGCCGAGCAGGCCCAGGGCGAAGTTGGCGAAGGTGGCCAGCACGTCCGTCGCGCCGAAGCGGTCGTGATCGCTCCACAGGTCGACCAGCGCCGACGCGGTGAGGGCGAGCAGGCAGGTGACGACGGTAGCCGTGAAGCAGGCGACCAGCGCCGTGCGCGCGGCTCGGGCGCGGGCGACCACGAGGTAGTCGCCCCGCAGGCAGCTGCGGCAGGTGAACACGACGATGGCCGTCATCACCACCGCGAGCGTCGGCAGCAGCAGGCCGATGACGCCGACAGGAGCGTCGGGGAGGCTGTGCCCGTGCAGCGGGCGGTTCACGAACGCGGTCAGCCCGAACACGAACGCGGTGCCGGCCAGCAGCGCGGTGCCGGTGACCACGGAGCCGGTGCGCACGCGGCGGGCGAAGAGCGGGGGCAGCGGGGCGTAGTCCGTGGCTTCGCCGTAGTACTGCTTCATCCCGTCACCTCCTTGCACCGACCTGCGTCCGAGCGCCGAATGAACGTGCAAATGCTCGTGAAGGTCACCTTAAGGGACGGTAGGTCTCTCAAGGTGACCTTCACGGCACTTGTCACCGACCTGTGCTAACGCGGTTAGGCCGGTGACAGGTGTTCACAGCTTCTCGGCGAGCAGGTTCGCGCACCGGATGAGGCCGATGTGCGAGTACGCCTGCGGGTGGTTGCCCAGCGAACGCTCGGCGATCGGGTCGTACTGCTCCGGCAGCAGGCCCGTGGGGCCCGCCGAGGCGACGATCTGCGTGAACAGCTCCTCGGCCTCGTTGCGGCGGCCGGTGATGAGGTACGCCTCGATCAGCCAAGCGGCGCAGATGTGGAACCCGCCTTCGCCGCCGGGCAGGCCGTCGTCGCGGCGGTAGCGGTACACCGTGGAACCGCTGCGCAGCTCGGCCTCGATCGCGGTCACCGTGCGCTGAAAGCGCTCGTCGGCCGGGTCGATCAGGCCGGTGAGGCCCACGAACAGCGACGCGGCGTCGAGGTCGGTGCCGTCGTACGCCGTGGTGAAGGCCTGGACCTCGTCGTTCCAGCCGTGCGCCAGCACGTCGGCCTTGATCTGCTCACGCAGCTCCGGCCATGCGGCCGGCACGTCGCGGCCGTACTCGTGGCCGAGCTTCACCGCGCGGTCGATCGTGACCCAGCACATCACTCGCGAGTACACCCGGTGGCGTGGCACGTGCCGCTCTTCCCAGATGCCGTGGTCCGGCTCGTTCCAACGCCGCGTGACGGCCTCGGCCATCGCGCGCACCATCTGCCAGTCCTCGTCGCGCAGCTCGCCACGCGCGTCGGCCAGGGTGACCACGAGCTCCACGACCGGGCCGAACACGTCGAGCTGCACCTGGTGGTTGGCCAGGTTGCCGACGCGCACGGGCCGCGAACCGGCGTACCCGGGCAGCGACTCGATCACGGCCTCGGCGCCGATCACGCTGCCGGCCAGCGTGTACAGCGGGTGCAGGCGCTCGGGACCGGCCAAAGTGGACAACACGCCGTGCAGCCACTGCAGGTAGCCCTCGGCCTCCTCGTTGGACCCGAGGTGCACCAGCTCGCGCACGGTCATGGACGCGTCGCGGATCCAGCAGTAGCGGTAGTCCCAGTTGCGGACGCCGCCGATCTCCTCGGGCAGCGAAGACGTCGCCGCCGCCAGGACACCACCGGAGTCGGTGTTGACCAGCCCGCGCAGTGTGAGCGCGGAGCGGCGCACCAGCTCGGCCTGCACCGTCGGCAGCTTCAGCTTGGCCGCCCAGTCGCTCCAGTAGCGGCCCGCGCGGTCGCGACGGTCTATTTCGGACAGTTCGTGGGCGCCGAGATCCGTGGTGCCGCAACGGAGTTCGAGCACCACGGGGTTGTCCGGTGTCGGCTGCACGAGCGCCGTGGCGGTGTCGTGCAGCCCGTCGGACGTGATGGTCCATGCCACGCCCGGCGAGCGGAGCACGAACGGCTCCGACGTGCCCAGCACCCGCAGCCCGTCGCCCTCGGCGACCAGCTTCACGGGCACGCCGCCGAACTCCGGCCGCGGCGCGAACAGCACGTCCGCCGCCGTCTCGCCCGAGATCACGCGCACGATGTCCGTGCGGTGCGAAGGGCTTTCCGGCTCGAGGTAGTCGGTCACGAGCAGGCGCGACCAGCGCGTTTCGACCGTCATCGTGTTCGGCAGGTAGCGCTGGCCCAGCGGCAGGCCGTTGCGGTGCGGCTTGATCGAGAAGGCTCCCGCACCGGGGCCGCCGAGCAGGTCGGCGAACACGGCAGGCGCGTCGGGACCCGGGTGGCACAGCCACGTGAGCTTCGCGTCGGGCGTCACGAGCGCGACGGAGCGCTCGTTGGCCAGCATCGACAGCCGCTCGATGGGCGGCGCCGACTCGCCGTAGAGCCAGTTCCGCCGTTCCTCCAGGAGGAAGCCGAGAACCAGCGCGACGTCGACGGTGTCGGGCACGCGGTAGGTCGCGAGCGTCTCGCCCTCGCCCACCTTGATGCCCAGGTCCGGGCCCGACAGGCGGGCGAACGCCTTCTCGTCGGTCACGTCGTCGCCCAGGAAGATGGCGGCGGTGGCGCCCACCTGGTGGCGCAGGGTGTCGAGCGCGCGGCCCTTGTCCGTCTGGACGACCGCGAGCTCCACCACCTCCTTGCCGTCGGTGGTCGACACGCCTTCCCAGGTCGACGGGCCTTCGTGCACGTCGGCGAGCACGCGGCGACCGGCCTCGTGCTCGGCTCGGCGCACGTGCACCGCGATGCTCGCGGGCTTGACCTCGAGCGACACGCCCGGCACGTCGAGCACCAGGTTCTCCAGCTCCGCCTCGAGCCGGCGGTGCAGCGCACGCGCCTTCTCGTCGAGGGCGTGGATGAACCCGATGTCGAACTCGGAGCCGTGGCTGCCCACGAGGTTGACCTCGGCGGGCAGGCGCGACAGCGTCGCCAGGTCACGCAGCGCGCGACCCGAGATGACCGCTGTGGTGGTCTCGTGCAGGCCGGCCAGAGATCTGAGTGCGCCGACGGACTCCGGCAGCGGCCGGGCCTCGTCGGGGTTGGCGGTGATCGGGGCCAACGTGCCGTCGTAGTCGCAGGCGACCAGCAGGCGCGGGGTACGGGCGATCTGCACGATCGCGCGCCGTAGCTCCGCAGGCAACGCCTCGGCGGTCAACACTCCTCCTCAGGAGGTCCAGCGCGGTACGGGGGAGGTCAGTCGACCGGCTCCGCACCCAGCGCCTGCAGGAACGAGCGCGCCCACCGGTCGACGTCGTGGGTGAGGACCTGTCGACGCATGGCGCGCATCCTGCGTCGGCCCTCGGCGGGGTCGAGCGTAATAGCAGCCACCAACGCGTTCTTCACCCCGTCCAGATCATGGGGGTTGACCAGGAACGCGCTGGTCAGTTCGGCGGCCGCGCCGGCGAACTCGCTGAGCACGAGCGCGCCCCCGAGATCGTGACGGCAGGCGACGTATTCCTTGCAGACGAGGTTCATCCCGTCGCGCAGCGGTGTCACCACCATCACGTCGGCGGCGGAGAAGAAGGCGGCCAGCTCGGTGCGGTTCACGGATTGGTGCAGGTAGTGCACGACCGGGTGACCGACACGCGCGAACTCGCCGTTGATGCGGCCGACCATCTGCTCGATCTCGCCGCGCATGCGCTGGTAGTGCTCCACGCGTTCGCGGCTCGGCGTGGCCAGCTGCACAAAGGCGACGTCCTCGGGCTGCATGCGCTCCTCGTGCAGCAGCTCGTGCAGCGCCTGCAACCGCAGGTCGATGCCCTTGGTGTAGTCGAGTCGGTCGACGCCGAGCATCACCGCTTTCGGGTTGCCGAGGTCGCGGCGGATCTGCTTGGCGCGCTCGATCACGCCCTTGCTGCGCGCGAGGGTGTCGAGGCCGGCGGCGTCGATCGAGATCGGGAACGCGCCGACGCGCACGGTGCGGTCGCCGACCTGCACCATGCCTGGCCGCGACCGCACGCCGACGGCGCCGCGCGTGGGCTCGAGGCCGACGAGCTGGCGGGCCAGCCACAGGAAGTTCTGCGCGCCGCCGGGGCGGTGGAAGCCGATGAGGTCGGCGCCGATGAGCCCGCGCACGATCTCGGCGCGCCACGGCAGCTGCATGAACAGCTCGACGGGCGGGAATGGGATGTGCAGGAAGAAACCGATGCGCAGGTCGGGGCGCAGTTCGCGCAGCATCGTGGGCACGAGCTGCAGCTGGTAGTCCTGGATCCACACCGTCGCGCCATGGGCCGCGACCTGGGCGCTGGCCTCGGCGAAGCGGCGGTTGACCTTCACGTAGCTGTCCCACCACGCGCGGTCGAACACCGGCGGCGCGACGACGTCGTGGTAGAGCGGCCACAGGGTGGCGTTGGAGAAGCCCTCGTAGTAGTCGCGGACCTCGGCGGAGGTGAGCGTGACGGGGTGCAGGACCAAGCCGTCGTCGTCGAACTCCTCGACGTCGACGTCGGGGACGCCGGGCCA
Organism: Amycolatopsis sp. NPDC051372; assembly: GCF_040682095.1. Lineage (NCBI taxonomy): Bacteria > Bacillati > Actinomycetota > Actinomycetes > Pseudonocardiales > Pseudonocardiaceae > Amycolatopsis > Amycolatopsis sp. NPDC051372. The sequence goes on along the minus strand of NZ_JBFBAF010000040.1, from coordinate 77,099 downwards.
GCCGACCCACGCGCCCTTGCGCGAGCGCAGGAACGGTTCTAGCGCGGAGACGAGCCCACCGGGGCTCGCCGTCCAGCGCTGGCCGCCGTCCGAAGCGCGCTCCAGGTCGACGGGCAGCCGGTTGGCCACCACAACGAAATCGGCGGACGGTGCGGTCTTCTGCTCGACAGTCACTACAGCTGCTCCCTCGTTTTCCGCGGGTCGCGGCCCCAGTGAAACCCTAGCGCGCGCCAGGTGACCGGCCGGTTGTCAACCGCTTACTCCAGACGGCGCTCCGGCGGCTCCAGCGGTCCCGCCATTCGCGGTCCGGCGAGCTTGCGTTCGAGCCGTCCGAGCCGCATCCGGACGGGTTGCGCGAGGTATTCACCCAGGACAACGCCCGCTGCGAGCGCGAGCCCGATGGCGACGGCGGTCATCAGCGTCGAGATGTTGCCGCCGGGCTCGACTCCCAATTGGTATAGACCACGATAGGTGGACAGGCCGGGCAGCAGGGGAGTGATCCCGGACACGGCCACGACGAGGGGCGTGACGCGCAGCCGCCGCGCCATCAGGCCGCCGCAGAAGCCGACGAGCGTGGCCGCGATGGCCGATGAGCTCACGGCGTCGAACTGCGTGAGCATGAGCGAGCCGTACACGAGGGCGCCGATGGCACCCGCCGCCGCGGCGACGAGCAGCGCGCGCAGCGTCGAGTAGGAGGCCAGCGCGAAGCACGCGGCCGCGCCGGCGCCGGTGACGACCACGATGGGCAGCTGCTGCGGGGTCGAGTTGATGACCTCCGGCAGCGGTGTGCTCGGCAGGCCGAGCATCACGGCGATCTTCAGCGCCAGCACCACGCCGGTGATCAGGCCCGCGGACATCAGCGCGGTCTCCATCGTGCGGCCGGCGGCCGTGACGTTGTAGCCGGTGATCGCGTCCTGCACCGCCGAGACGGTGGACAGCCCGGACAGCAGCACCGTGACGGCCGCGGCGACCACGAGCGTCGGGCGGTCGGTGGTGAGGACGTTGCTGCTCACGATCGCCATCGCCGACAGTGTCGCGACGAGCCCGCCGACGACCTGCTGGAAGAAGAACGGCAGGTGGTAGCGGTTGAGCAGCCGGCCGAGCCGGTCCACTACCGAGGAGATCACGAACGCCACCACGGCCACATCGGGGCCGCCGCCGAGCAGCAGCGTGATGAACGCGGCCAGCCCGCCCCACGCGATCGTGGCGACCCAGCGCGGGTACGGGTGCGGCGCCGCCGTGATGCGCTCCAGTTCCGTGTGTGCTTCCTCGGCGCCCATGTTGCCGCGGACGATCTTGCGCACGAGGAGCTCGGCCTGCGTGAGCCGCGTGTAGTCGAGGCTGCGCGAGCGGACCACTCGCAACGCGGTGACAGGCGCCAGGTCCGTGCCGCGGTGGCACGTGACGGTGATCGACGTGAAGATCACGTCGACCTCGCAGTGGGGCAGCCCGAGCGCGGCGGTGAGCGCGAGGATCGTGGCGGTGACGTCGGACGCACCGGCGCCGCTGGCCATCTGCACCTCGCCGATGCGCAGCGTGAGGTCGAGGACGAAGTTGACCGTCGCGTCGTCGGGCGGCTGCGGGCCCAGCGCCTCGTCGTTTTCGACGGCCGGCTGTTCCGCCGTCGGCGCCTCGAGGATGTGCCACGCGCGGCGCCGCAGGAGGTTCGGCCGGTGCCGCTGGTTCGAGCTCGGCCGGGGAGGCTCCAGGATCGGCCACCGTCTGCGATGAATCCCCTGGTCGGCGCGTTCGTTGATCTTCATGATCGATCCCACCTCCTCGTCCGTCTGGCGTCGTTCTCCTCGACGTTCCCGGGGACCATCGGCCGACGCGTCCCGACCGTTGCACTGATCCGGAAGTGGTGTGCACCACGTCTGCCCCTGATCGTCTCGCAGGGTCGTCCGGGGCGCTCGTTTCGAGGGTTGAGCTGGGGGTTCGAGGTGGTCTGGGCAGGCTTGCGCCGGGGTGCGCCGGGGTGCGTGTGCCGTGAGTGCGAATTCCTGGGTGAAACCGGTTTCGAAAAGTGCTTACCGGAATCCGCTGAGCGAATTTCGCGGGCTGCTTTTTGGGTGCATTCACGCTGGTGGAGCAGGTCTTGACTGTCGGTAAATTGCCATTGATACCACGCGGTATTTGCGCCGGTTGACAGGCAGGAATTGTTGATCTGTGCCACTGATCACTCTTTGGTGCATTCTCGTATTTCGTTTCGTAATGTGCCCGTGTTCTTGCGGTTACCCGCGATTCGCTCTCCTCCCCCGAAGGAGCTCTACCCCGAAATGGCACTCCACCGATTCGAAGTTCGATCCGATGCCGCACCGTCACGCAAGCGGCGCTTCGTCCGCGCCGCCCTGACGGCGACCGCGCTGGCCGCCGCGATGTCGGCCACGGCCGGCCCGGTCCTAGCGAGCACCGCGTCCGCCGCGACCGCGGCCCCGGCCGCCTCCGCGTCGGCCAGCGCTCGGGTTGGCGCCACTGCTCTCAGCCGCGCGCTGACCCAGCAGGGCAAGCCCTACGTCTGGGGCGCGGCCGGTCCGAACGCCTACGACTGCTCCGGCCTCGTCGTGTGGGCGTTCAAGCAGGCCGGCGTCGCGTTGCCGCACAGCTCACGCCTGCAGTCCACGGCGGGCGCCGCCGTCTCCAAGGCCGCCCTGCAGCCCGGTGACCTGGTGTTCTTCTACACGCCCGTGAGCCACGTCGGCATCTACGCCGGCGGCGGCATGGTCCTGCACGCCAGCCGGCCCGGAGTTCCGGTGAAGCTGTCGCCGCTGGCCTCGATGCCGTTCCACAACGCCCGCCGCATCTGACGGGTCGCGAACAACCCCAAGATCGATCAGCGACCTGTGGGGCGGAAGGAGCCGGCAAGGGGACTTGAACCCCTGACCTACCGCTTACAAGGCGGTTGCTCTACCAACTGAGCTATGCCGGCAGCGCCTGAACCAGGCCGCGAAAGTATATCGGTGTGGTGCCCGGCCTCCAGCCGCGGGAGCGAGCTTCCCGAGCCTGGCACCACGCGCCGCGGCGCTCGCGGGTCCACGTTTCCCCGGGCGTCGAGCACAACGGTCAGTTGTCACGTCGGTCTCGGCCGGGTGCGAAACCCCGGCCGAGGCCGATGTGATTCTGAGTCCTCGCAGTTGCCGAAAACGGGAACCCCCGATTTCCCGGGCTCGCGGGAAGTGAGCCGGGCCACACCGCGATGGTGAGAGCCGGCTGTTGCTTGACCGCGTCCAGGGATATTCCCCGTGACGAGTTGAACCGGTAGAAAACGATGCCCGTCAGCCATGTTCACGTATACGAAGTGTCGAGCACCGTGGGTCCGGCTGAGCCGGTCTTGGCACCGGGCGGCGTCGCCGCTGGCCTACTTGACCACGATCGGGTCACCGGCGACCCCGTCCCGCCCACCACCTTCAGCGGTGCCGCCGCGTAGAGGAAGTCCCACTGGCCGTCGGCACGGCAGTCGGCGACCAGCGCGCGCAGGTCGCAGATCTCGGTGAACACCAAGCCGAGGTTGCGCATCAGCGCACAGTGGACGAGCAACGTGGTGCCGTTGCGGGGGGTCGATGAGCACCTCGTTGCCGATCGTGTCGGTGGCGAGGTTGGCGATCTCCATGGCCTGGAACCACTCGGCCAGCTCAGGGGTGTAGATCAATCCCGGTTCCTGATAGGACTCGCCGAAGAACTCCTCCCGTGGCACGGAGTAGAAGAACTCGAGCCAGCCGGTGTTGATCAGCAGCACGTCGTGCGGCCGGATTTCCACGCCCTGCGCGGCGGCCGCGGCGGTGAGGTCCTCGTGGGTGAAAGTCTCGTCGCGGTCCAGGTGGCGTTTGCCTCGGAACCCCGCCAGATCGACGAGCACCCCGCGGCCGACGACGCCGCGTTCGGCGATCGGCAGCACGCTCGCCTTGCGCAGGCCGCCGATCGTGGTCGCGGCGTCGTAGCCGTTGTAGAGCGTGTCGTCGTACCAGACGTGGCCGAGCGCGTCGTACTGCGTCGAGCCCTGCAGGTGGCTCACGACGACGTCGTCCGCGTAGCGCGCGCCGCCGGGCAGGTCCGGTGGTTCGGGGCCGTACCAGGAACCCTGGTCCTGCACCATGTACCGCCGCGGCGCCGCCCGCGCGGGCGAGGACGGGTTGAGGGTGCCCACCTCGTCATCCTCGCCCCAGCGGCCCCAGTTCCGCGGCGCACCCGCGAGCAGGTGCGCCACGGCCGGGACCTCGTCCGTCACGCCTTGCCCCACAGCGCGGCGTACTGCTTGTCGTAGTCGGCGACGATCGGGAACAGTTCGCTGCCGGCCTCGGCGGGGTGGTTGTCCTTGGTGACGACCCACATCGGCGGGTGGATGGTCGGCACCGCGACGCCGGCGAACTTGCGGGCCATGCTGTCGACGATCGCCCACATGTCGCCGTAGAGGTCGTACGGGATCGCCCGGGCCTCGGTGCCGTTCTTCAAGTAGCCCAGCGAAGCGCCGTACGGGCCTGGCCGAAGACCTTCACGTCGTCGAGGCCCGCGGCCCGCAGCGCCGCGGGCAGACCGACGCCGGCCGCGTCGTCGGCGAGGAGGGGCGAGCTGGGCACCCTGGTCGTCGGGAGCGGCGCGGGCGTGATGCAGGCTTCGGAGGTTGCTGGAACGGATCGACGGCCTGCCCGACCGCGGCGTGCCGCGGAGCTTGGAGCTCGAGGGTGACGACGTGGACGTGGCCCGGGAGGTGGCCGAGGCTTTGGTGCGGGTGGGTCAGGAGGCCGTGGCCGATGCCGAGCAGCACTCGGGCTGCGACCGGCTCGCGGTTCGGGTGGTGACGGCGGTTTCGCGCGTGGTGAGCCTGCAGGTCACGGACAACGGCACGTTCGACGACGCCGCCCGCGGCCCCGCGGCCGGCCACTTCGGGATGCGGGCGATGCGCTCGGCCGTCGAGTCGCTCGGCGGTTCGCTCGCGGTGCACCCGGCGCCGGGCCGCGGCACGGTGGTCGAGGCGACGATCCCGGTCTGGCCGGTGCCTTCGTGATCCGGTTCTGCGTGATCGACGACCACGAGGTCATCCACGACGGACTGCGCGCCATGGCCGAACGCGAATCCGACCTGGAATTCCTCGGCGGCGCCACCACCGTCACCGACGGCGAGGTGCTGGTGGAACAGGTTCAGCCCGCGGTCGCCATCCTCGACCTCCGCACCGGCGAACGTGACGGCGGCAACGGGATCGACCTGTGCCGCACGTTCACCGGCCGGTACCCGGCGCTGTCCGTGGTGATGTTCAGCGCGTACGGCAACGGGGAACTCCTCGCCCAGGCCATCGAGGCGGGCGCCGCGGGCTACCTGCTGAAGGAGACGTCGGTCGGGCGCGTGCCGGGGATCCTGCGGGAGATCACCACTCGGGGGAGCTGGTTCGAACCGCGGATCGCCAGCGAACTTCTGCACCGCCGCGCCCGCGGGGACACCGCGCCACCCGCCTTCAGCCGCCGCGAGCTGGACATCTCCGCGGCATCGGCCGGGGCGAGAACAACCACGAGACCGGCGAACACCTGCACCTCAGCCCGCACACGGTGAAGTACCACATCGCGTCCATGCTGCGCCGCCACGACGTGCACCGCCGCGCGGAACTGGTGCGGCTGGCTTCGGACCTGCATTTGCTGGATTGACGGCGGGCCGGCCTGAAGGGACCGGCTCCAACGGTGAAGGGCCGCGGCGTTGAAATTGATCTTGCTGAATCGAATCGTGCTGGACCAACACGCGCCGAATCACCACGTGCCGGTCGGAAACTCTGGCAGCGAAGGCTTTCGGCCGTCGGGAGTCAGGAAGCGGCGGCCAGGCGGACGCGGCGGTCGCGGGCGTAGGACACGAGTTCGCGGACCTCGTCGGTGGTGATGATGCGCACGGCGTCGTCCAGGAGTTCGGCGGTGGCGACCTGCAGGGGCCAGCCCGCCAGGCCCGGGACAGGGACGTGCCAGAACCACTGGCCCTGCGTCAGATCTTCGGCGGCAACCTCGTCCACAGCGTGCCCCATCGTGTTCCCCACAGCGTTCCCCCAAGCGGCGTTTTCGAGAGTGGAGTTTTCCTCGGAACTCATACGGGAACCCTAGCGACGACCACCGACAAAAAACCGTCCACCATGGACGAGCGCCTGACCCGCATTTTTGCGGCCGGGCGCGCGCTGGCCTAGGCTGCGCCGATAGCCGGAAGAACAGGAATGGCGAGATGCCCCTGCTTGACTCCGGGTCGTACCGTGATGTCGACCTGCCGACGATCGTCCGCATGGAGCGGAGGCTGCCCTGGTTCGGGTGGCCGCACCTGCCGCTCGGCCTGCTGGTCTGCGTTGCCGCGATCCTGGCCGCGTACCGCGTGCCCGTGTCGTACCACACCACCACCGCGCTGGTGGCCGGCGGCGGCGTGCTGGGCGGCTTCTGCGGTTACGGCTGCGGCCTCGTGATGGTCAGCACGCCCGACCTCGTGAAGACCGGCCGCCTGCGCTGGCGCCGCACGCGCGTGTTGCGGGGGCTGCTGTTCGCGCTGGGCGTGCTCTCCGCCGCGTCGCTGGTCCTCGTCGCGGTGTGTCACTTCGTGCTGCTGGCGGGGGCGTCGGGGCTGCACCCGTTCACGCTCTCGCTGCAGGCCGGCGTGTATCTCCTGCTGGCCGTGGCCAACACGCTGCTCGCGGTGCTCGAGATGCTGGCGCTCACGAAGGTCCTCAATGGAGTGTCCATCAAGGACGGTGAGCTCACCGCCGCCGCAGCAGGACTTCCTGCGTGACGGAGGCCACCAGCCGGCCGTCGGTGGTGTAGAACTCGCCGTGGGTGAGGCCGCGCTCGTTGGTGAAGCTGCGGCTCTCCATGTCGAACAGCAGCCACTCGTCGGCGCGGAACGGGCGGTGGAACCACACGGCGTGGTCGAGTGAGGTCAGCTGCGCGCGGCCCGGCTCGTCGCGGTGGGGCAGCGCCGCCGTGCCCGCGAGGCGGATGTCGGAGATGTAGGTGAGCGCGCACACGTGGGCCAGCGGGTTGTCCGGCAGCCGGCCCTTCGCGCGCACCCAGATGCGCTGGCGCGGTCCGCTGCCGACGTCCGGCAGCCCCGCCGCCGGGTCGCTGATGAACCGCGCCTCGATCACCGACAGCATGATCGGCAGCTCGTCCTCGTCCCGGACCTCGACGTCGTCGGGCGCCGGGACCTCGGGCATGCGGGCCTGGTGTTCGCTGCTGGCGGCCGGTTTCTGGAACGACGCCGAGAGGCTGAAGATCGTCTCGCCGTTCTGGATCGCCGCCACGCGCCGGGTGGTGAACGAGCCGCCGTCGCGCGTGCGCTCCACCTCGTAGACGATCGGCAGGTCCGTGCGGCCGCCGCGGATGAAGTAGCCGTGCAGCGAGTGCACGTGCCGGTCCTCGGGCACGGTCGCGCCCGCCGCCGTGAGCGCCTGGGCCGCCACCTGCCCGCCGAACGCCCGTTGCGGCGAGCCCTCGTGGCTGGTGCCGCGGAAGAGGTTGCGCTCGAGTGGTTCCAGCTTGAGGAGCTGGTCGATGCCGGGGTGTACGGGGTCGGTGATCACCCCGTCATCCTAAGCGACCGCTCACTCCGCACGTCCCGTGAGCTGCGTCAACAACGGCAGCAGCGCGGCGGGTTTCTCCACGTGGGCGTTGTGCCCGAGCCCCGCCAATGTGACGGAGTCGGCAGCCAGCGCACGCAGCTGCTCCGGGCGTGACATCGGGTCGTCGGCGCCGGCGGCGAGCACGACGGGGCACGTCACGTCGGCCAGCAGCCGCGGCAGGTCCGGCGCGCCCACGCCGAACGCGGCGGAGTCCAACGCCAAGCGCCAGCCGTCGGCGGTCTCCACCACACCATCGGGATCGGCAGGCGCCAGGCCGGTGAGCCCGGCGACCTTCAGGTACGCGACCTCGGCGTCTTCCCTCGAGGCGAACAACCGGGGCGGACGCGCGGCCATCGTGGCGGCGCGGTCCAGGTCCTCGGCGCTCCACTCCACCTTGACGCCCAGCGCCAGCACTCCGGCCACGGCCAGGCCGTGCCGCCCGGAAGCCAGCTCCAGCGCCACCACACCACCCAGGGAATGCCCCACGACGACGACCGGCCCGGCGTCACCCAACCCGGTGGCCACCGCGCCCGCCATCGCCGAGAACGAGTAAGCCGGCAACGGCGCCGAACCACCGTGTCCGGGCAGGTCGGGCACGAGCAGGCGCCGGTCCAGCAGCTCGGCCAGCCCGTCCCACACCGCGCCGGTCGCGCCCAGGCCGTGGAGCAGCAGCACGGCCGGCTCGCCGGACCCGCCGGTGCGCAGCTTCAGCGTTTCCACCAGTCGGATCTTTCCCCAGGCCGGGGTTCCGGGGCTAGGGTCGAGACCGTGTCGAGTGCCCTGATCGCCGACCCGGACACCTACGTCGAAGGCGTGCCCTACGACGTGCTGGCGAAGCTGCGGCGCGAGACGCCGGTGACGCGCGTCGGCGACTTCTGGGCCGTGCTGCGCCACTCCGACGTGCGCGACGTGCTGCGCAACCCCGCCACGTTCTCGTCACAGCTCGGCGGCACGCAGATCCGCGACCCCGCGACGGCCGAGGACCTCGGCTACGTGCGGCGCATGATGCTGAACATGGACCCGCCCGAGCACGGCCGGCTGCGCGGGCTGCTGACCAAGGCGTTCACCCCGCGTGCGATCGGCCGGCTCACCGAGCGCATCGAGGGCTGGGCCCACGACCTGGTCGCGGCCGTCGCGGACCGAGGCGAGTGCGATTTCGCCAAGGACGTGGCCGCCGACCTGCCGCTGCTCACGCTCGCCGAGGTGTTCGGCGTGCCCGAGCAGGACCGGCGGCTGATGTTCGACTGGAGCAATCGCGTGATCGGCTTCCAGGACGCCGAATACGCGGTGAGCGCCACCGTCCGGCCGGAAGACGTCACGGACCTCGCCCGTGCCGCCCTCGCCGTGCGGCCCGAACCGGGGCCGGACGGATCGATGCCCGATCCGCGCACGCGCGCCGGGATGCCGGACCTCTACGCGTACGCCAACGCCCTCGGCGAGTACAAACGCAGCCACCCCGGCGACGACGTGATGAGCAACCTCATGCAGCACGTCGACGACGAGGGCGGCCGCGTCTCGATCGCGGAGTTCGAGAACCTGTTCTGGCTGTTTTCCGTGGCGGGCAACGAAACTCTGCGAAACGGCTTGCCCGGCGGGCTCGCCGCACTTCTGCACCACCCGGAGCAGTACCGCAAGCTCCTCGACGACCGCTCGCTGCTGCCGGGCGCCGTCGAGGAGATGCTGCGCTGGTGGACGCCCGTCATGCACTTCCGCCGCACGGCCACCGAGGACACCCGGCTGTCCGATGTGGACATCAAGGCCGGCGACAAGGTCGTGGTCTGGTTCTCCTCGGCCAACCGCGACGAGACCGTGTTCGCCGACCCCGACGCGTTCGACGTCACGCGCGCGCCGAGCGAGCACCTGACGTTCGGCCACGGCCCGCACTTCTGCCTCGGTTCGCACCTGGCGCGCGTGCAGATGCGGGCGCTGTTCGAGGCCGTCCTGGAGCAGCTCGGCGAAGTCCGCCTCGCGGGCGAACCGCGGCGGCTGCGGTCGAACTTCCAGAACGGCCTCAAGAGCCTCCCCGTTCAGTGGGGATGACCGCGCGTCACGACGAGCTTGGCGACGCCGGTCGAGGTGAACCCGAAGAAGATGAACGCCAGGATTCCGTACTGCACCAGGGAATCCCCGGCGAACCCCGTGGACAGCTCGGCGATCAGGAGACCCAGCATCACCAAACCGATCACGAGGTACGCCCAAGCCGTGCCCCGCGTACGGGGAAGCCAACGAAGCCCCATTTCTACCTCCCCGAGTTGAGATCGCGGATCAGGTCCTGCACGGTCTGGCGTAGGTGCGAAAGCGCGTCGCGCACTTCGGTCGCGACGCCGCCGGCGTGGTGGTCGACCGGCCCGGCCACGGGGTGCACCTCGTCCTCACCGGGCAGTGGCACACCGGGGCACGTGGTCGAGGCGGGCCGCGAGTTCTTGGTGAGGAACGTGTTCACGAGCCCGTCGACGCACGGGTTGCCGTTGATCGCGTATTCGCCGTGGAAGGGCGCGTCGTCCACGGAAATCAGCGGCACGCCGGCCGCACGAGCCCCGGCGCGGCCCTGCTCGTAGCCGGTCTGCGGATCGAACTCGCCCTGCACCACGAGAACGTGGCTCGCGACCGACGCCGGCAGGTCCGGCAGTTCGTGCTGCGGCGCTTCAGACCAGAAACCGCACGGCTCGCTGAGCCCGTAGGACCAGCCGTACAGCGGGTCGACGGGACCTTGGCGGTCGCTGAGGTTTTTGTACCAGGCCGCCGACCGCGTCAGCTGGTCACCGCAAGCCACGGCGTAGCGGGTGCCGCCCACCGGTGCGTAGTCGGGCTTCGCCGCGACGACCTTCGCCACGGTGAGGTCCGCGGCCTTCACGCCGAACGCGGTGCGCGACTCGGCGTCGAGGTCGGCCGCGAGGTCCTTCGGCGGCGCCGGCGCGGTGCCGTCCAGCGCGGCCGCGCCCTGTGTGAAGATCAGCGCGCCCAGCAGCCACTGCAGTTTGCTGCCGTTGCCGACGAAGATGTGGTCGAAGTTGTCGGGTGACATGCCCTTGCTCGCGTAGTACGCGCGCACCTGTTCGTACTTCTGTTTCACCGCCTTCGGCGTCTTGCCGAGCTGGTCGGGGAACTGACGTGAAAGCCACGGCACGTACACGTCGTCGAACTGGCGCTGATCGACCTCGGGGAACGCCTCGAAGTCGGCCTGTAGGCGGCCCTCGAAGTTCACGCTGGAATCGAGCACGATCTTGCCCGCGTGATCGGGGAACATCGACGCGTACTTGGCGCCGAGCCACGTGCCGTAGGAGTAGCCGAGGTAGTTGAGCTGCTGGTCGCCCAGCAGCGTGCGGATCAGGTCCATGTCGTGAGTGGTCTGCCACGTCGTGATGTACGGCGTGAGCGCGTCGCTCTGGCAGGCTTCGGCGATCGCCCGCGGCGTCGCCTGGTGGGCGGCGATGCTGGCGGCGGAGCGATCACGGGCGTCGAGGGCGGTGCCGGGCAGCCGGTCGGTGGGCACCTGGCACGACAACCCCTTGTCACTGCTGCCTTCCTGGCCGGTGCCGCGCGGATCCATGCCAATGAAGTCGTACTGCGCGTTGACGGTCGGTTCGAGCCCGGCGAGCCGGCCGGCCAGGGAGGTGCCCTGCCCGCCCGGGCCGCCGGGGTTCACGAGGATCGCGCCGTGGCGGTCACCGGTCGCCGCGACGCGGCTGATCGACACCTTGAGGTCGACGCCCGCGGACGGGTTCGCCCAGTCGCGCGGCACGGTGACTTCGGCGCATTGTGCGGGTTTCGCCCCGGTGGCCGGTTTGAACGCGCAGTCGCCCCACGTGATTTTCTGGCTCGTGTAAGGGTCTTCGGCCGCGGTCGCCACTGCCGGGACCGCGGTCGCCGCGGTGGCCGTGATGACCGCAGCGACCAGTACTGCTCTGGGAGTTCGCACCGGGAAGTCCTTTCGTCCGTGATCCGCTTGCCGTCGAGTCTCGTGCGCGCGCGGACGCCGGCGATCAGCCTCGGGTACGAACTTCCGGCGCCGCCTCGGCCGTGCGAACGAGGCGGGCCAGCGCGCGCGGGGCTGCCGCAGCGGGGAAACTGGCGGCATGACCATTCCCGCGCCCGGCCCCGGCGTGGTGGGCCGACGGGTCGTGCAGCGCCTGCTCGACCAGCTGCTCGCCACCGTGCCCGTGGCGGTGGTCGCGGTGCTCGTCGTGCTCTACGTGCCCCCGCCCGGCTCGCTGCTCACGTTCATCGAGGTCGTGGCGTTCACGACGTTCGGGATCTGGATCGTCGCGAGTCTGTACCTCGAGATCTGGTGGCCGCACCGGCACGGCGGGCAGACGCCGGCGATGCGCTGGCTGCGGATCCGCGTGGTGCTGCCGGACGGCGGGCAGCCGCCGTTGCGCGCCTACGTGATCCGCGCGGTGCTGATGGTGGTCGACGGGTTCTGCTGGGGGCTCGCGGGCGTGGTGATCATGCTGGTCAGCCCGCGTCGGCAACGCCTCGGTGACCTGGTCGCGGGGACGCTGGTCGTGCGCGTGCCAGCCGCAGCTTCAGCGGACGAGCCCGGTTTCCCAAGCCCAGATGGCGATCTCGGTGCGGTTGCGAGCCCGCAGCTTGCGCTGGGCGGCGGCGAGGTGAGTCTTCACGGTGGAGAGCGACAGGACGAGTGACTCGCAGATCTCGGCGTTGGTCTGGCCGCCCGCCACGGCTTTCACCACGTCGAGCTCGCGGTTCGTGAGCGGACTGTCCGGTTCGGACCGTTCTTTGCCGGCGCTGCCGACGAAGTGGGCCAGCAACCGCGTGGTGATGGCCGGGGAGACGAGCGCTTCGCCGTGCGCGGCCGCGTGCACGGCCTCGATCAGCAGCGTCGCGCCGGCGTCCTTCAAGAGAAAACCGCAGGCGCCGGCGCGCAGGGCCGCGTGGACGTTCTCGTCGAGCCCGAAGGTCGTGACCATCACGACGTGCAGCGGATCGGCGACGTCGGGACCGGCCAGGAGTTTGGTGGCCTGCAGCCCGTCGACGCCGGGCATGCGGATGTCCATCAGCGTGACGTCGGGACGCAGCTGCCGCGCCAGCCGTACGGCGTCCTGACCGTCGGCGGCCTCGCCGACCACCTCGATGTCGGGCTCGCCTTCGAGGATGAGCCGGAAGCCGGTGCGGACCATCGCCTGGTCGTCGGCGATCAACACGGTCACCGGCACGGGGTTCCTCCTGCTCAGGCTGTTCTGGTCAGGCTGTTTCGAGCGGCAGCCGCGCGGCCACCAGCCAGCAGTGCCCGGCCGCCGGGCCCGCGGAAACCGTACCGCCGACGGCGGTGACGCGTTCGGTCATGCCGATCAAGCCGTAGCCGCCGGGACGCGTGGGCTTGGCGGCGCCGTCGTTGCCGACCTCCACCACGAGGTCGCGCTGGTCGCGGCGCACGCTCACGCGCACGTCGGTGGCGCGCGGCGCGTGGCGGCGGACGTTGGTGAGGGCCTCGGTGATCAGGCGGTGGACGGTGGTCACGACCTCGGGCGTCGCATTGAGGCCGCCGAGGTCGTCGGGCACGTCGAGGGTGATCGTGCCGTCGTTGGGCACCGCGCGGTCCACGGCCGAAGCGAGCCCGGACGGTGGACTGAACAAGTTCTCCCCGTCGGTGCGCAGCGTGCCGACGAGCCGGCGCATCGACGCCAGCGCCTCCGCGCCCGCGTGCTCGATCTCGGAGAACGCGCTGGTGTCGCCGCCTTGCCGTGCGGTCACGCGGTGCGCGGCCTGCACGCGCACGACGATGCCGGTGATCTGGTGCGCGACCAGGTCGTGCAGTTCGCGCGCGAGGTTCAGCCGCTCCGCCGCGCGCACTTCGACGGCTTCGGCGCGGGCCCGCGCGTCGGCGTCGCGCAGCAGCAGGCCGATCGCGAGCGCCGCACCCCACGCGACGGCCGCGGCGGCGGAGAACAGCGCCGCGGGCGAGCCGATGCCGTAGCGGAACACCGGCGCCGCCACGGCCGCGATTCCGCCGAGGACGGACAACGTCGCGGCGGGCGGGCGTTGCAGCCGGTGGCAGCACGCGCCGACGACCAGCGCGATCGCGAGCGCCTCCGCACCACTGGGCTGCACCGGCAGCCGTTGCCCGAGCGCCGCGACGCCCGCCGTGACGGCCGTGCCGAGCAGCGACAGGCACGAAACCGCCGTCGCCACGAGCGCCACGTGGTCCGGGAAACGGCGGCGCAGCACAGCGAGCACGGCCACCACGGGCCCCAGCCCGGGCGCGAAGTCCACGGCGATCAGCGCGAGCGTGCCCTGCGCCGGGCCGGAGCGCGCGAACACCACGGCGTCGAGCACCACGAGCACCCCGAGCGCCGCGATCTCGGCGACCAGGGCGATGCGCGGGCCCACGCGCTGGGTGGTCATGGTCCTGATCGTCTCGTGCCGGGGCGCGCTTCGCCTCCTGCGCGGGTGCGAAGTGCCTCGGCCGTGAGGCTGAGCCGTGCGTTCAGCCGAAACTCACCAGCGACAGCCAGGTGTCGAGGAACGCCGTGTCGCCCGTGAGCTTCGCGGTGGTGGCGGGCACGCGGGCATAGATGATCAGCAGCAGGTCGGTCAGCGGCGCCTCGACGGTCACGGCCGGGTTCTCGATCGCGCCGGGATGCCACGCGGGCAGGTCGCCGGAGAGGTCGACGGTCCACGACGCCGCGTGGTCCGTCGGCGTGAGGTGGATCGTGTGGCCGGGGCCCTGCAGCGCGCGGCGTTCGGGGAAGTAGTCGAACATCACCGGCAGGGAGCCGAGTTCCAGCCACTCGTCCAGGGTGTCGTGGGCGATGTCGCCGTCGAGCGCGAAGCTCTGCCCGAGGGCGAGCGTCACGTCGGCGCGGTGCATGGCCGTCTCGTGCAGGAAGCGGCGGGCGTAGAACGCGGCTCGCGGCGCTCCGGCGGGGACGGGGGTCCAGACCTCGGCGTCGGGCCCGGCTTCACGCAAGGTCGTCGCCAGGGCCTCGGCGCCGTCGGTGAGCCAGCTGCTCGGCCGGACTTCGTGTCCCGGGTTGCGCAGGTAGTCATCGGCGGGGGCCTGGGATGCGCGCGTGCGCACGATTGCTTCGGCGTACCGGTGCCCCGCGCCGATGTGGTTGAGCAGCTGGCCCAGGCTCCAGTCCGGGCACGCCGCGATCCGCGTCGCGAGGTCAGCGCCGTTCGCGGTGGCCTGCAGCAGCTCGGTCTGCGCCGCGATCTCGGCGGCCCGGCGTTCGAAGTCCATGGTGGTCGTCCTTTCGGTTCGCTTCACCAAGGAGTCGGCGCCGGTGCCGCCGACCGGACACGGTGGCTCAGGATTCTTCCGGAGCCGGATCGATCGCCACGGACCGCGCGAGCGTCTCCAGCGACGCGAGCGCGTCGATGCGGCCCTGCAGCGTGGCGGACAACGCGTCGAAGGCGTCGCTGCCCAGCGGGACCCGCAGCGGCGGGTTCTCCTGGGTGCTGAGGTCGTGGATCGCGCCCGGCGACCTTGCCGGGGTCGCCCCCGCCGCCGTGCTCGCGCAGCGCGGGCAGCACGGCGCGCGTGATCGCGATCGGCGCGTGCAGCATCGTGGTGAGCTGGCTCTGCACGAGCTCGGGGCTCTGGTCCTCGAGGGCACCGATCACGCCGAAGCCGGCGTTGTTCACGACCACGTCGAGCGGCCCGCGGGCCAGCACCCGGCCGAGGACCTCGTCGATCGCCGGGAGGTCGCTGACGTCGAGCTGCTCGACCTCGATCTGCGAGCCGTACTTCTGCTCGAGGTCGGCCACGCTCTCGGGCCGCCGGACCGCGGCGACGACCCGGTCGCGGCGATCGAGCACGACCTCGGTCAGCGCCCGGCCCAAACCTCGGGAGGCCCCGGTGACGAACCAGCGACGGACAGCACTCATCTGCAACTCCAGGAACTCGCGCGGTGGGGGAAGCCGAGCGCGAGGCTAGGAGGAGCGGGTTCGCGGCGGCACCGGCAGCTACGCCGTGCGTTCGAGGGAAGTGACGCGGTAGGTCAGGTGCGTCATCGTCGGCGTGGTGACGACGTCGGTGCGCTCCAGTGCCACGCGGTGGCCGGCGAGGTCGTCGAACAGCCGCACGCCGTCCCCGAACAGCAAGGGCACGAGGTGCAGCCGCAGCTCGTCGACGAGGCCGAGGCGCAGGTACTGGCTGATCGCCGAGCCGCTCATCAGCACCACATCACGTTCGCCCGCGGCTTCTCGTGCTTGAGCCAGGGCGGCTTCCGGGCCGTCGGTGACGAAGGTGAACGTGGTCTTCCCGCGCTCCAGCGGTTCGGCCGGACGGTGGGTGAGGACGAACGCCGGCCGCTCGAAGGCGCCGTCCGGGCCCCAGACGTCGATGCCCATGTCGAACGTGGTGCGCCCGAGCACGAACGCGCCGGTGCCGGTGAAAAACCCGGCCATCACGTCGTGGTCGGCCTCGGTGCCGTGGGCCATCCACGTGTGCAGCAGCTCGCCGTCGCGGCCGAGGCGGTTGTCGGTGTCCGTGCCCGGGCCGGCGACGACACCGTCGAGCGACATGCTGATCTCCGCGACGACCTTCCCCATCGGACTACTCCTTCGTGGTCCCGGTGTTCGTGGTCCAGGCGTCGCCCCATTCCGCGTCGCGCGCGGCGCGGTAGCGGGGGCCGTGGCGTTTGGACACGGTGACGCCGGAAGCGAGGCCATCCACCGTACACAGATCGAGCTGCACGAAACCCTTGTGCTTGCGTGGGTGCCGCAGGATCCGCGCGTCGGCGCGGTCGGCCGCGACGCCTGCCGGCGCCGCGACGACGTAGGAGAACTTCTCGTCCTCGAACCCCAGCGTGCCGGCCTTGATGCGCCGGTGCACGCCACTTCGCGGCAGGCGCGCGGCGAAGTGGCACCAGTCCTCGCCGGGTTTGACGGGGCACTCGCCGTCGTGCGGGCACGGCGCGAGCACCGTGTGGCCGAGGCCGCGCAGCACGTCGCGCGCCGCGCGGATGCGGGCGAACCCGGCGGGCGTGCCGGGCTCGATCAGCGCCACCGCACCACCCGACGCGGCGAGCCAGCGCACCACCTCGTCGCGCACGCGTTCCGGCAGCTCGCCCAGGACGTACGACAGGGTCACCAGGTCGGCGGCCGGCAGCGGCGACGACGGATCGATCAGCCCGCGTTGCCACGTCGCCCCGCGGACCGCCGCGTCCGCGGCGCTCGCCGCGAGTTTCCGGCCGAGGGTGAGCGCGCCGGCGACCTGCTCGACGACGGTGCACTTTTCCAGCGTCGGCCACGCGCGGGCCGCGGCCCAGATCGCCGCACCCGTGCCGCCGCCGACGTCGAGCTGCGTGCGCGGCGCGAACTCGGGCGCGGCTGCCGCCACTTCGCTGAGCACGGAGCTGACGGCCGCGTACGTCGCCGGCATGCGGTAACCCGCGTAGGCGGCGACGTCGAGCTCCGAGGTGAGGATCGGCGACGTCGCGGCTTCGCCGGAGCGGTAGCGCGAGCTGAGCTTGTCGACCGCCTGGGCGAGCCGGGATTCGGGGAAGCGGCCGAGCTCGTGGTCGAGGGCGGTTCGCAGGTCGTCGGGGAGGTGCGCCACGACGGAGAATTCTCCCACGCCCGATTTGTCCCCAGGCGGGCACCTGACCTGCTAGTTTCGTCCGCGGGGAAAAAGTTCGGGGGCCTTGTCGATCCAGTGGCCGCCCGTTCGACGTAAGCGTGACGGCAAACCACAGAGAGAGGATCTCCCGATGCGGTTCATGGTGATCATGAAGGCGAGCGAAGAGTCCGAAGCCAACCAGCTGCCGACTACCGAGATGCTCGCCGAGATGGGGAAGTTCAACGAGGAGCTCGTCCGGGCGGGCGTGATGCTCGCCGGTGAGGGCCTCACGTCGAGCGCCGACGGTGCGCGTGTGCGCTTCGCGGGCAACGCTGAGCCGACCGTGATCGACGGCCCGTTCGCCGAGTCCAAGGAGCTCGTGGCCGGCTTCTGGATCCTGCAGGTGAAGTCGAAGGAAGAGGTCATCGAGTGGGTGAAGCGCGTGCCCAACACGGACGGCGCGCACCACGAGATCGAGATCCGGCGCATCGCCGAGGCCGAGGACTTCGGCGACAACCTGACGCCGGAGCTGCGCGAGGCCGAGGAGAAGCTGCGCGCGGAAGCGGCGAAGAACGCCTGATGCGCTTCCTTGTCATGGTCAAGGCCAACGCGGACTCCGAGGCCGGGGTCTTGCCGAGCGCCGAGCTGATGGAGCAGATGGGGAAGTTCAACGACGAGCTGGCGGCGTCGGGGCACCTCGTGCAGGCCGAGGGCCTCGCGCCCAGCTCGAAGGGCGCGCGGTTGGTCTACTTCGACGGTGAGCCGCAGCCGCAGGTCGTTGACGGGCCGTTCGCGGAGACGAAGGAGCTCGTGGCCGGGCTGTGGATCCTGCAGGGGGAGTCGGTGGCGGAGATCGTCGAGCTGCTCAAGCGCGCGCCCAACCCCGACCTGCAGGCGGGGGTCGTCGAGATCAGGCCGCTCGTTCCGTGACGGCACGCCCGCCCGAGGCTTGCTCTCGGGCGGGCCAGCCTGTCTGATGGGCCCGTGGAGACGCACGGTGCCGTGGAGGCGGTCTGGCGGATCGAGTCGGCGCGGGTGATCGCGGGCCTCGCGCGGATGGTGCGCGACGTCGGGCTCGCGGAGGAGCTCGCGCAGGACGCGCTGGTCGCCGCGCTGGAGCAGTGGCCGGAGACCGGCGTGCCGCGCAACCCCGGCGCGTGGTTGATGACCACGGCCAAACGCCGCGCCATCGACCAGTTCCGCCGCAACGAGACGTTCGGCCGCAAGCTCGACGAGCTCGGCCGCGAGCAGCAGGCCTTCGAGCCGGACCTCGACGATTTCGACGCGGTCCTCGACGAGGAACACATCGAGGACGACATCCTCCGGTTGGTCTTCACCGCCTGCCACCCGGTGCTGCCCACACCGGCGCGCGTCGCCCTCACGCTGCGCATGCTCGGCGGCCTCACCACCGACGAGATCGCCCGCGCGTTCCTCGTCAAGGAATCCACTGTGGCGCAACGGATCGTGCGTGCGAAGAAGTCCCTGGCCGACGCGAAGGTGCCCTTCGAGGTCCCCGTCGGCGAAGAGCGCATGGCCCGCCTGTCGTCCGTGCTGGAAGTCATCTATCTGATCTTCAACGAGGGCTACTCCGCCACCCACGGCGACGACTGGCTGCGCCCCGCCCTCTGCGAAGACGCCCTGCGGCTGGCCCGCGTGCTCACGGGGCTCATGCCAACGGAGCCCGAGGTCCACGGGTTGGCGGCGCTGCTGGAGATCCAGGCTTCACGGTCCGCCGCGCGGACGGGGCCGTCCGGGGAGCCGGTGTTGTTGCTGGAGCAGGATCGGGGTCGTTGGGACCAGTTGCTGATCCGTCGTGGGCTCGCGGCGTTGGCTCGTTCGGAAGAACTGGCCGAGGGTGCTTACGGCCCCTATTCGGCGCAGGCGGCGATCGCCGCGTGTCATGCCCGGGCGCGGGTGCCGGAGGAGACGGATTGGGCGCGGATCGCCGCGTTGTACACGGGGCTCGCGCAGCTGACGCCTTCGCCGGTGATCGAGCTGAACCGGGCGGTGGCGGTGTCGATGGCCGAGGGTCCTGAGGCCGGCCTTGAGCTCGTGGACAAGCTGAAGGACGAGCCGGCGTTGAAGAACTACCACCTGCTGCCGAGTGTCCGGGGGGATTTCCTGGTGAAGCTGGGCCGTCTGGCCGAAGCGAAGGCCGAGTTCGAACGCGCGGCGGACATGACGGGGAACGCCCGCGAGCGCACGTTGTTGCTCGACCGCGCGGCGGCTTGTTGACCGGCGTTCTTCACGCCTCCACGAACACGATCCGCTCCGGCGGCACCACCAGCTTTACCGTCTGCCGCTTCACCTCCACCAGCGTCTCGAGCTCCGTCGACTGTCCATCCGGGACGGTGAACAACCGGTCGTCGCGCGTGTCGAGGAAGTGCGCGAAGCCGGCCAGTGAGACTCCGCCCGTCTCGTCCAGAGCAAGGTAATCGGCCAGTCGGCGGAACAGCTTGGGCAGCAGCACGAGCTCATCCTGCAACTGCGCCCGAGAACGGAGTCGAAAACCCTCACTGGTCACATCCGAAGCCCACACGCCGCTTCCCGACGCTCGTGCGGACGAGGCAGCGTCGGCCAGCGCCTGGCGCAGATCGACGTACAACAGCGAATAGAACGTCGGATACGCGAGACCCTCCGAAATCAACTGGAAATTCACCGAGTTCTTCACCGTTTTCGCATCGAGGAACACCTCGCTGCCGTCCACCGAACGGCCGGGCCGCTGACCCGGGAAGGCGAACGCGACCGCGCGGCCGTACTTGTCGGCGAAGCGCGTGAGGATGTGGCCAGCGACTTTCTCGGGCTTTGCCGCCGTGACGATGCCGCCTTCGCCTCGCGTCACGGAGGTGAAACCGAGCAGTGACACGAGCCGGTCGGCCGCGGCGTCGCCGAGCGCGGCGGGCTGGTGCAGCATCTCGCCGCCGCGCGGACGGTAGTGGGTCTCGAGCGCGTCGATGGCGTCGAGGCGCAGCTGCATGCCGCCGCGGGAATTGAGGCGGACGCGCAGGCCGGCGTTTTTTGTGGCGGAAGGGTCGTCGGGGTAGAACCGCACGGAGTCGCCGTCCGGTGCGGCACCGAGGAGCTGGAACGTGCCTTTGATCAGCGTCAGTGGCATGTGCACCACCGTAGATCGCGCGGAGCCGGGTGTGTCCGGTTTTCATCCGGACAGCCCAGTCACCGCCCACAGTGGACGGTGACTGGTTGCCCGGAAACGCGGAAACCGTGTCAGGGGATCATGAAACTGAGCACGGTCGCCTGCAGCAGTGACATCACGCCGACCACGGCGGTGAGGGCGAGTGACCACAGGAACGTCTGGCGCAGCAGTGATCCTTCTTTGCCGCTCTGCCCGATCGCCGTCGCGCCGATGGACAGGTTCTGCGGCGAGATCATCTTGCCCATCACGCCGCCGGACGTGTTCGTGGCTCCCGCCAGCACGGGGTTGAGGTGCAACTGCTGCGCGGAGATCACTTGCATGGGCCCGAAAAGGCTGTTGGTCGACGCGTCGGAGCCGGTCAGGAACACGCCGAGCCAGCCGATGTAGGCGGAGAAGATCGGGAACAGCACGCCGGTCGTGGCCAGTGCGAGGCCGAGTGTCTGCGTGGCGCCGGAGTAGTTCATCACGAACGCGATGGCCAGGATCATGAAGATCGTCGCGAGCGCCCAGCGCATCTGGTGCAGCGTGTTGCGGTACGTCTGCACCAATTGTTTCGGCCGCGCGCCCATCGCGAAGCCGGCGATCACCGTGGCGATGAGCGCGATCGTGCCGGGGGAGAAGAGGAAGTCGACGGTGAACGTCGCCGCGTACGGCGTGTCCTTCGGCGTGATCGGCGCGTGCTGGATCACGTGGTTGTGCAGCCCCGGCCACGCGAACACCCAGTCGGCCTTGTGCAGCAGCTTCGTGAGGTCCAACCACACGGGCAGGTGCGCGAAGATCGTGCCGATACGCGAGAGGAAGATCGCGAGGATCAGGATCACGTACGGCATCCAGGCGTAGAGCGCGCCGCGTTCGGACTTCGCCGCGCCCAGGCTCGCCGACTTGACGGGTTCTTCGCCCTCGAAGCGCCACACGGTCTTCGGCTGCCAGAACCGCGTGAGCACGTACAGCGCGGCCATCGCGGCGAGGGCGGCGAGCACGTCGACGAGGCTCGCGCTGATGTAGTTCGACGCCGCGAACTGCATGAGCGCGAACGCCAGCCCGGCCGTGACGACGGCGGGCCAGACCTCCAGCATCTTCTTCCAGCCGGCCAGCACGATGATCAGGAACGCCGGGATGATCACCGCCAGGAACGGCACCTGCCGCCCGACCATCGACGAGAACGCGGCCGTCGCCTCTTCCGGCTTGAGGTGCATGATCGGCCCGGTGAGGCGGCCCAGCACGATCAACGGGTTGCCGAGCCCGCCGAACGCCACCGGCGCGGTGTTCGCCAGCAACGCCAGCACCACGGCCTTCACCGGCGGGAAGCCGAGCGCTGCCATCATCGCCGCCGTGATCGCGATCGGCGACCCACCACCCGCGACGCCCTCCAGCAGCGCCCCGAAGCTGAACGCGATCAGCAACGCCTGCAGTCGCCGGTCCTCACTGAACCCGGCGAGCACGCGCTTGATGCTGTCGAAGCGGCCCGTGGTCACCGTGACGTTGTGGAAGTACACGGCGTGGAACGCGATCCACGCCACCGACCACACGCCGAAGATCACGCCCATCACGGCCGAGTCGAGCGCGAGCCCCGTCGGCATCCGGTAGAGCAGCAGCGCCACCCCGAGCGCCGTGATGAGCGCCAACGCCGCCGACAGGTGCGCCGACAGCTTCACGACGCCCAGCGCCACCAGCAACACGATGATCGGCAGCGCGGCGAGCAGCGCGGACACCCACAGCCCGCCCGCCGGTTGGTAATCCTGGATCCAGGTCACGCGTCAGCCCCTTCGCTGATCCGTCCGGCCCTCCCGACGGCGGCGGTTCCGGGAGACCCAGAGGTTTTCGTTTCCTGCCGACCACGGCGGACGCCGAGCCGGCCTACGCTGGCGGCGGGTATTTCGGCTGCGGCTGGTGCCGAGCCTGGGGTGGGTCGGGTCTACCGACCGCGGTTGCGGCCGGCTTTGTCACGCGAGGCGGTGCCGGCGAGTGCCGGGCCTCGGTGGGTAGGTCGGGTTGCGGAGGCGGCCGTTCTCGTGTGTCGGGTCGGTCGCCACCGGGACTGTTCGGTTGGTTGTTTCGCCGCGGGTGTCGCGCCGGGTTGCGCTGGTTGCGGCGGCCAGCGCGGCGCGAGCCGAGCCGGAGTTCATTGGCCGTACCGCGGGTTCGGAGCTGGGTGCTGAGGCTTTCGCGAGAAGCGATGTGCCGGCGAGGTGCATGCACCGCGAGCCGGAGTAGGTGGGGCTTTGGAGTGCGGCGGATGCCGGCCGGGGTCGCCGGCTGGGATGGCCGCGGCCGAGGTGAATCGGAGCCGTTGATCATCGGCTGGTGGTGGCAGCCGGGGCGAGGGCTGTCAGTCGTGGGTGGACCGAAGCCGAGCCGGAGCTGGGCTGGGACGAGACGGGGAGCCCTACCGGCTTCGGACGTACCCCAGCCGGAGCGAAAGCGCCGCAGCCGTCCCCGCCACGGTCGCCCCCAATTCCTCCACGCGGCGCAGCACCCGGGGCGCCGGACCGGCCACGCTGATCGCCGCGATGGGCCGCCCGGAGTGGTCGCGGACGGCGGCGGCGACGCAACCCACGTCTGGCTCGTTCTCGACGTCGTCGATAGCCCACCCGCGGCGGCTCGTGCGGGCGAGGTCGTCGAGGAGCCGGCCGGGGTCGATGATGGTCTTGAGGGTGAGGCTGTCGAGCTTCATGCGGCGCACGCGCTCCACCCGGTCGAACTCCGGCAACGCCGCGAGCCACGCCTTGCCCAGCGAGGTCGCGTGCTGGGGGCGGCGCGTGCCGAGACGGCAGGCGAGCGTGACGGCGCTGGCGCTGCGCTCGGTGGCGACGTAGACCATGGTGTCGTTGTCGGGCACGGCCAGGTAGGTCGTCTCGCCCGAGCGTTCGGCCAGGGACGCCAGGTAGCGCGGCGCGCAGCGGTGCAGGTCGGTCGCCGCCATCGCGCGGGCGCCGAGCTCGACGAGGCGCGTGCCGAGGCGCACGCGGCCGGTCACGGTGTCCGCTTCGAGGTATTCGAGCCGCTTGAGGGTGCCGACGATGCGGTACGCCGCGCTTCGCGAGAGCCCCAGTTGCCTCGCGATCGCGTTGGTGGAAATCTCCTGGTGCTGCCCCACGTGCTCCAGCACCGCGAGCCCTCGCTCCAGCGTGCCGCTCTGGTCCAGCCCTCGTTCCGTCACGTCGTTCGCCCCTTCGCCCAAATTCCCGCTCATCGGCACGTGTTTCCGATAAGCGGGGTTGGACGCTAACACCTCGGATGTATAGACGGAAGATCTTGACCTACTTTCGTATTGTGGCAGGTAAAGGTTGCCCTGAATGGTTCAACCTCCGATCGTTAGGACGCCTAACAAATCATTCACGAGTCCGAATAGGACAACCGCCGGCGCCCGGCCCGGAAATCGTTACCCTGCCTTCGTGCGAGCGGTGATCGGCGTCCGGATGCGGACCACGGCCGTCGCGGTGGTGGTGCTGGCGCTGGCCATCGCGGTGGCGTGCGTGGTCGTCGTCGTGCTGCTCGAAGAATCGCTCGACCGCAGCGTGACGGAGAGTGCGCGCAGCACCGGTCGCCAGGTCGCCATCCAGCTCGTCCGCGAAGGCTCACGCGACCTCTCCGCGAGCGACGTCGCCAGCACCGGTGACACCGAGGCCGTCACGCAGGTGCTCGACAAGGTCGGCACGCCCATCGCCGGCGACCCCGCCATCACCGGCCACCCGCCCCTCACCGCGAGCCGGCCCGTGCCCGGCCGGGAAACCGTCGAAACCCTGCCGCTGGACCTGAACGGCGACGGCGCCGACTACCGCGTCGTTTCGCAAGGCGTCAGGGGACCGGGTGGGCCCTACACCGTCATTTCGGCGAGATCACTAGAGCCCGTCACCGAGGCCTCAACCCGGCTCACGCTTCTGCTGGCCCTGATTTCCCTGCCAGTCCTCGCCATTGCCGGATTCGCCGTCCACCGATCCGTCGGCGCGGCGCTGAGGCCGGTGGAACGCATGCGGCGCACCGTCGCCGAGGTGTCCACAAGGGACCTCGCCGCACGAGTCCCGTTGCCACCCGGCAACGACGAGGTCCACCGCCTCGCCGTGACCCTCAACGAGATGCTGACCCGGCTCCACTCCGCCCAAGCCGCGCAACGCAGGTTCGTCGCCGACGCCAGCCACGAGCTCCGCAGTCCACTCTCGACGATCAGCACCGCCCTCGACGTCTCCGGCCGCCACCCCGAGACGACCGGTGAGCTCGTCCCCGTGATCACCCGGGAAACCGCGCGCCTGCGTGAACTCGTCGACGACCTCCTCATGCTCGCCCGCACCGACGACACCACCGACCGCCCCGCCACGACCGAAGTGGACCTCGACGACATCGTCCGCGCCGAGGCACACCGCATCCGCGCGGAAGGTCCCGTCGCGATCGAGGTCCGCGCCGGGCCGGCCAAAGTCCGCGGCAGCGAAGCACAGCTGAGACGGGCCGTGCGCAACCTCGTCGACAACGCCCGCGGCCACGCCCGCGAACGCGTCCGCATCGCCAGCTGGGTCCACGAAAACACCGCCGTGGTCGAGGTCAGCGACGACGGCCCCGGCGTCGGGCCCGAAGACCGCGAGCGCGTCTTCGAACGGTTCGTCCGGCTCGACGCCTCGCGCCAGCGCGGCCACGGCGGCACCGGCCTCGGCCTCCCGATCGTCGCGGGCATCGCCGCTCGGCACGGCGGCCACGCGTCTTATGCGGACGTCACCGACCCCAGTTATCCGGGCGCCCACTTCCGGATCGAACTGCCCCGCCTCGAGGAGGACTGACCGTGCGGCTGCTGATCGTCGAGGACGAGCGCGAACTCGCCGAAACCCTGCGCCGGGGACTGGTCGCGGAGGGGTTCACCGTCGACGTCGTCCACACCGGACCCGATGGCCTGTGGTCGGCCACGGAGCACGACTACGACACCGTCGTGCTCGACATCATGCTCCCCGAGCTCTCCGGCTACGAAGTCCTCAAACGCTTGCGAGCCAAGGAGAACTGGACGCCGGTCCTCATGCTCACCGCCAAGGACGGCGAGTACGACGAGGCCGACGCGTTCGACCTCGGCGCCGACGACTACCTGTCCAAACCCTTCTCGTTCGTCGTCCTCGTCGCGCGCCTCCGGGCCCTGTTGCGCAGAGGCGCCCCTGCGCGCCCCGCCGTGCTCGCGGCCGGCGACCTCAAACTCGACCCCGCCGCCCGCACCGTCCACAGGGGAGAGCGGCGGATCGACCTGACCGCCCGCGAGTTCGGTCTGCTCGAGTTCCTGCTCCGCCGCCAGGGCGCGGCGCTGACGAAGAACGAGATCCTCGGTCACGTGTGGGACGCACACTACGAGGGCGATGAGAACGTGGTCGAGGTCTACGTCGGCTACCTCCGGCGCAAGATCGACGCCCCGTTCGGCACCCACACCATCGAGACCGTGCGCGGGGTCGGCTACCGGCTCGTCACCTGAACGAACTCTTCCTGAACACCCACCACCCCGGCTTTCCTGGTACGACCGTGCCAGTGGATGCTGTGCCCGTGGCTACCGGCACCCTGGCCAGCAGTGCGCCCTCCGTGGAGCAGGGCGAGCTGATCACCTTCACCTACACGACGCCCCAGTCGTCGGTGACCCCGAAGAACTGGGTCGGGCTCTACTCCGACCCGGGCGGCGGTCCCGTCGACCAGTCCTACGTCGGCCCGTCGACGCTGTGGGAGTACACCCCGCTCGCGACCGGCACCGTCTCGTTCTCCACCGGCTCTCTCGGCCCCGGGAACTACCTCGCGTTCTACCTCGCGAACGACGGCTACGCCTGGCTCGCCGAACCCGTGCGTTTTGTTGTGCGCCCGACGCCACAGACGCCGCCGCCCGTGTACCAGGGCGCGTTCGGCCGCAGCGGCCGCGGGCCGTCGCAGTTCAGCAGCCCGGCCGGCCTCACGGTCGACGCGCGAGGCCAGATCTGGGTCGCCGACACCGGCAACGACCGCGTGCAGGCCTTCACCCGCGACGGCCGGTTGGTGCGCGTGCTCGCCGGCCGGTTCAAGACGCCGCAGGCCGTGGCCGTGGACCACGCGGGCAACGTCTACGTGGCCGACACCGGCAACAACCGTGTGGTCCAGTACTCCTGGTGGGGCGGCTTCGCGCGCGAGTACGGCGCCGGCAAGCTCGACAACCCGCGCGGCGTCGCCATCGACACCGCGGGCCGGCTGCTCGTCTCGGACACCGGCCACCAGCGCGTGGCCCGCTTCGACACCCACACGGGCAAGGCGCTCACCGACATCACCGAGAAGGTCAGCTCGCCGCAGGGCATCGTCAGCGACGGCGCGGGCGGCGCGTGGATCGTGCAGAACGGCCGCGCCGCGAGCGGCAGCGTCGCGGTCGTGCACTACTCCGGCGACGGCAAGGCGATCGGCTCGATCGGCGGCGGCCAGAACAGCGAGTTCGGCGGCCTGTCCAACCCCGCGGGCGTCGCGCTCAACACCCAGGGCGACGCGTACGTGACCGTCCCCGACTACGGCTGGGTCGCGCAGTTCCGCACCACGGGCCCGTACCGCGCCGAGTTCGGCACCGACGGTCCCGGCGCGCTGAGCTTCCCGCTCGGCGTGGCCGTGGACGCGCAGGGCCGCATCTTCGTGGCGGACACCGGAAACGATCGTATCGTCCACTTTGGAGTGAGAGTGTGAGCGAGTTCACCCGGCGCCGGGTTCTGGGCGCTGCCGCGGCAGCCGCGGCGGCTGCCGGATCGCTCGCGCTGCCGGCGAACGTCCGCAAGGCGCTGGCCGAGCCCGCGCGCCGGCCGGCGCGGCTCGAGGACATCGAGCACATCGTGATCCTGATGCAGGAGAACCGCTCGTTCGACCACTACTTCGGCACCATGGACGGTGTGCGCGGCTTCGCCGACCCGCACGCGATGAAACTCGCGGGCGGCAACTCCGTCTTCCAGCAGCCCTACAGCGGCCACCCCGACGGTTACCTCCTGCCGTTCCGCTACAACACGCGTGAGACGAACGCGCAGGCCACGCCCGGCCTCCCGCACGACTGGACCGACCAGCACACCGCGTGGAACAACGGGAAGATGGACCGCTGGATCGAGGCCAAGGGCGCCAAGACCATGGCCTACTACGACCGCGACGACATCCCGTTCCACTTCGCGCTCGCCGAGGCGTTCACGGTCTGCGACCACTACCACTGCTCGGTGATCGGCCCGACGAACCCCAACCGGCTCTACATGTGGACCGGCTGGATCGACCCGCACGGCACCGCCGGCGGACCCGCGAACACCAACTTCATGTCGTCGGACAACCCGGTGCTGTCCTGGAAGACCTACCCGGAGCGGCTCACCGAGGCCGGCGTTTCCTGGCGGATCTACCAGGAGGAGGACAACTACGACGACAACGCGCTGGCCTGGTTCCGCCAGTTCGCGGACGCGCCGAAGTCTTCGCCGCTCTACAAGAACGCGATGGTGAAGAAATCGGCGGGCTGGTTCGAGCACGACGCCCGCAACGGCAACCTGCCCGCCGTTTCGTGGCTGGTGGCGCCCTCGGCGCAGACCGAGCACCCGAATTGGATGCCCGCGGCGGGGGCGCAGTACATCGCGTCGAAACTGGACGCGATCGCCGCCAACCCGGACGTGTGGGCCAAGACGGCGTTCATTTTCACCTACGACGAGAACGACGGGTACTTCGATCACGTCGCCCCGCCGACTCCGCCCGCCGGCACCCCGGACGAGTTCGTCGGCGGCGTGCCGATCGGCCTCGGTTTCCGCGTGCCGACCGTGGTGGTGTCGCCGTGGACGGCCGGTGGGTACGTGAGCTCGGAGACGTTCGACCACACGTCGTTGATCCGGCTGCTGGAAGCGCGGTTCGGGGTGCGGGAGCCGCACATCAGCGCTTGGCGCCGCCGTACCGTCGGTGACCTGACGTCGGCGTTCCGGTTCGGCCGGCAGCCTTCGCGGTACCCGCGCGACAACCGCGCGTTGCACTATCCGGCGACGACCGCAGACCTGCTGCAGGCGCAGGTCCAGGTCCGTGACAACCCGGCACCATCGGTCCCGACGGGGCCGCAGTCGATGCCGAACTGAGCTGCGCTACCGCGCTGGGCGGCCGAATTCGCCGTAGAAGGTCTCGCCGGAGAGCAGGGCTTGGTGCGCGAGTGCGACGCGCCTGGCCTTGGACGGCCGCAGCCGGGGCCTGGCGGCGTCCAGGTTCAGGAACTCGAAGCCGCCGAGTTCGTCGCCGTCCGGGTCGATGGCCCGGATTTGCCCGCGGCTGAGGGTGCCGCCGTCGAAGATCAGCTGCAGGCTGTCGCGCCAGACGCCGTGGGTCGGCATCCAGTCGACGAGCAGCAGCCGCCCCAGCGTGAGCTCGAGGCCAAGCTCCTCCCGGACCTCGCGGTAGCAGGCCGCGAGCGGGGACTCGTCATCCTCGACCATGCCGCCGGGGATCTCCAGGAACGGCTTGTAGGTCGGGTCGACGAACAGCACCCGGCCCTCCCCGTCGCGCACGAGCGCGCCGGCGGCGACGTTCTTGCGGGGCAGCCGCCCGGCGATGCCGGGGTTGAACTCGGCCTCCGGTTCGCCGTCGGCACGCAGGTCCTCGGCGAAAACGGCCCGGTCGCCGCGGTGGTGGAGCTGTTCGTCGGTCACGGTGCCTCGCCGGCCAGGAGCGCGCCTCGGCCGGCGGACGCTGCTACGCGTTGATGATGCCCTAGGCAGGCCGCGATCAGTTCTTCGAGATCGCGGCGACCGCGCGGACCACCGCGGTGCAGCGGTTCTCCACGTATTCGAGCCCGCCCTCCTCCGCGATGCGCTTCGCCTCGGCGGAAACGATGCCCTGCTGCAGCCACAGCGCTTTCGCACCGATGGCGACGGCGTCGGCCGCGATCCCCGGGGCCTCGGCGGCCGGGCGGAAGACGTCGACGAGGTCCACCGGCTCCGGGATGTCCTTCAGGGACCGGTAGACCTTCTCGCCGAGCAGCTCTGTGGCCGACGGGTGCACGGGGATGATGCGGAAACCGTGGGCCTGCAGCGTGGCGGGCACCCCGTGCGCGGCCTTCGCCGGGTCGCGGCTCAGGCCGACCACCGCGATCGTCGTGGCGTTCGCGAGGATTTCTTCAGGTTGCATGTGGGTTGAACGCCGTTCGAAAGGGGAGGATTCCGCGTCAGCCGATCTTCGAGCCGTACATCTCACCGAGGTCGTCGGCAATGAGCTCGATGCGCGCGCCGTCGGGGTCGGTGAAGTAGATGGACGTGCCGCTCTCCTCCAGGTACTTCACGCCCGCCTTGTCGAGGCGGTCGCGCGCGCCGGCCCAGTTTTCCGGGGTCAGTGAGAGCGCGAGGTGGTGCAGGCCGCCGAGGACCTCCGCGTACGGGCCGAGGTCGAGGCCCGGCAGGTCGAAGAAGGCGACCGCGTTGCCGTTGCCGACGTCGAAGAAGAAGTGGCTGGAGCCTGGGTAATCGCGGTTCTCGATCAGCTCGGTGAGCGGGAAGCCGAGCACGTCCTGGTAGAAGGTGATCGTCCGCTCGACGTCACTGGAGAGCAGCGCGGTGTGGTGGATGCCGCGGCCCGCGGTGGTGGGCCGGACGGCGGCCGGGTGGAGGTGCTTGTCCCGCAGCTGGTCACGGGCTTCGGTGAGCTTCGCGACGTCTGTCTCGGTGGGTGCCAT
This sequence comes from Amycolatopsis sp. NPDC051372, assembly GCF_040682095.1. Taxonomy (NCBI): domain Bacteria; kingdom Bacillati; phylum Actinomycetota; class Actinomycetes; order Pseudonocardiales; family Pseudonocardiaceae; genus Amycolatopsis; species Amycolatopsis sp. NPDC051372. The sequence goes on along the minus strand of NZ_JBFBAF010000040.1, from coordinate 47,218 downwards.
TTCCGGTCACGTCCTCTCTGGGGCTGATGCTTCAAAACCTACTCTCCATATCTCTCGCGCGCAAGAAGTTTCTTCGCGAGAGATTTCGGCGTGCCGTCCAGTGGAACGAACGCCTTGGCCGGAACCTCGAAGGCGTGTGGCTTTGCCTGCGCGCTGAACTCCGCCGGATGCTCGGGTCCGGCGGCGGGTCCATTGTGAACACTTCGTCGACCGGCGGCCTGGTCGGAATGGGCATCGGACTGTCCGCTTACGTCGCCGCGAAGCACGGTGTCATCGGCCTGACGCGCGCCGCCGCCTTGGAATACGCGACGCAGGGAATCCGCGTCAACGCCGTCTGCCCGGGCGCCGTGCGCACCGGCATGTACGAGCAGGTGGTCGCCACCGGGGTCGTCACCGAAGAGCAGATCGCGGCCATGCAACCCATCAACCGGGCCGCCCGGCCGGGGGAAATCGCCGAGGCGGTGGCCTGGCTGCTGTCCGATCGGGCGTCCTTCGTGACGGGGCAGGCGTGGGCTGTGGACGGTGGGTTGGTGGCGCAGTGAGTCAGGCCTGTGCCGCCACCCGCTCGATGCCGTCCCACACGCGGGGCCACACGGGTTCCGGCAGGTCGTGGCCCATGCCCGGGACGACGTCGAGGTCGGCGCGCAGGGCGCGGGCCGTGGCGCGGCCGCCGGAGACGTGGACGAGCGGGTCACGCGCGCCGTGGACGACGAGGGACGGGAGGGTGAGGCGGCGCAGGGCGGCCGTGCGGTCGCGGGTCGAGAGGATCGCGGCGAGCTGGCGCACAGCGCCGCCCGGGTTGACGCCGCGGTCGAAGGTGCGTTCGGCGCGTTCGCGCATGCGTTTCTCGTCGAAGGGGTAGCCGGGGGAGCCGATGAGGCGGAACGTCTTGACCAGCAGCTCGACGTACTCCTCGCGGCTGCGCGGCTGCGGCGCCAGCATCGACGCGGCCGCGCGCGGGCTCGGGTGGCCGATCAGGCGGCTGCCGGTGGTGGACATGATCGACGTCAGCGACCGGACCCGGCCCGGGTGCCGGATGGCGAGCGTCTGCGCGATCATGCCGCCCATCGACGCGCCGACGACGTGTGCGCGCTCGATGCCGAGGGCGTCGAGCAGGCCGGCGGTGTCGTCGGCCATGTCGGCTACCGAGTACGGTGCCGCGCGCAGCAGGTAGGCGCGCACGACATCGGCGCGCCCGGACATGCGCTGCGAGCGCCCGGCGTCGCGGTTGTCGAAGCGGACCACGCGGAAGCCGCGGCCGGCGAGCTGCTCGCAGAAGTCGTCGTCCCACCAGGTCATCGGCGCGGCCAGGCCCATGATCAGCACCAGCGGCGGGGCCGTCGCGGCGCCGAACTCCTCGTGGCAGAGGGTGATGCCGTTGGCCTGGGTGGTCGACTCGCTCATGCCTTCTTCTTACCAATCCGACCAAAAGCAGGCGGGGCCCAACCGGACGCTACCGTGCCTGGTGGCAATTCCCGCTGTGGCTGTGGTCGGATTGGTAACGAACAGCACAGTTAGCGTGTACGGGTGTAGCGGGCGCGGAGGAACGGGCTGAACTCCGCGGCGTCGCCCATTTTCACGTCGATCTCGTGGGTGAGCGTGTCGCCTTCCGGCCGGAGCCGATGCCACGCGACGCCACGCGGGGTGCGTTTCTCGAGGTGAAGGGTCCCCTCGCGCCAGCCGCCGCGGCCGGGCTCGCCGGGTGGGAAGCCGTAGCTGTCGAAGCCGTACCAGAGCGTTTCCTGCGTGGCCGGGTCGACGGTGAAAACGTTGTGGCCCAGGAAGTCGCTGCCGTCCTCCCGTGTCTGGACGTAGTCCTGCACCACCGCGAACCCGTCCAGTGCGGCCCGGTACTCGGCCTTCGCATTCGCCGTCGACGCGGGCGCCCACGGCGACGCCGCGAGCTCCTCGACGCCGGCCCAGTCCCCGACGAGCGCGCCCAGCGCCTCGTGCGCTTCGCCTCTTCGTGGCATCTCCATGCCGTTCCCCTTTCGACAGGTGCCTGTCAATATGAGACGCTAGCACGCATGACCGACCGGGCGCAGCGCCTCACCCAGCTCGTCAACGACGTCTTCCTGACCAACGGCACCCTGCTCACCACCGGCGACGCCCTCACCGCCCCGGCCGGCCTCACCGCCGCCCAGTGGCAGGTCCTCGGCTTCCTCGAAGACGGCCCCACCACGGCCGCCGACCTCGCCCGCCGCCGGGGCCTGCGCCGGCAGAGCGTGCAGGAAACGGTGAACCGCCTGCTGCGCAACGGAATGCTCACCCGAGCGCCGAACCCTGCGGATGCCCGCGCCCCGCTGCTCCACCTGACCCCGGCCGCGCGGAAGGCCCTGCGTGAACTGGAGACCCGCCGCGTCCGGTGGGCCGACGCCGTGGCCGCCGGGTTGTCACCCGAAGACCTCGAAATCACGCTGCGCACGCTCCACCGCCTGCGCGAGCGTCTCACCGAGGTGAAAACCGGTTGACCACCCCAGCCCCGACCCGGTTGAGTATCGCCCAGCACCCTCACGAACAGAAAGGAGGTGGACGCCATGTTCGGCTACTCGATCACGCGTTCCCACCTCCGGCTGAGGGTGCCGAGGGCCTGACGGGAGCGCGGAACTCCCGGAAGGAACCTCATGACCGATCTGGTCGTGCGCCCGCTCGTCGCGGGTGAGGAGCACCTGTTCACCGGCCTGAAGGTGGGCCACAGCGTCGGCAGCGCGTTGCGCAGGCCGGACTACGAAGAAATGGTCCGGCGCGGCGAATACCGTCCCGAGTGGACGTGGATCGCCACGAGAAACGGCGTTGTGGTGGCGCGGGCGGCGTGGTGGGTGCCCATCGGCGAAGACCAGCCGCGCGTCCTCGACTGGTTCGACTTCGTCGACTTCGCGGACGGTGTCGAACTCCTCGAGCGAGTCCCGACCCGCACCGAGTTCTCCCTGACGACACCGCCGAACTGGCGCGACGACGCGGCCGTCAAACGAGAAGTCGAAACCCGCATCGAGGCCGCGGAAGCCGCGGGGATGAGGGTGCTCGTGGAGCGGTACCGCTACACGTGGACGCCCGAGAGCGGTCTGAGGCAAAAGCCCGACCGGCTCCAGTTCAAAGCAGAACCCGACGACGCCAAGATCCTTGACGTCTTCCGCCGCGTCCACCAGGGCAGCCTCGACGCGCACGCGCGGCGCACCATCGCGGAGCACGGGCTCGAGGCCGCGGCGCAGGAAGACCTCGACCTCCTGTGCCGGCTGCCGAGCCCACGCGACTGGTGGCGCCTCGCGTACACGCGCGAAGGCCACCTCGTCGGCCTCACCATCCCGGCGCGCAACCAGACCACCCCGATCGTCGCGTATGTCGGTGTCGTGCCGGAGCACCGCGGGCGCGGGTACGCCTATGACCTGCTCGTCGAGGCCACGCACGAGCTGGTCGGGCGTGGGGCCGAGACGATCGCCGCCGCCACGGACGTCACGAACAAACCCATGGCGGCGGCGTTCGCGAAGGCCGGGTATCCGGTGAAGTACCACCGCATTGATCTGGTGTGAGCGGCGGACCGGCGTTACCCTTCTCGCTAGAGCGATCTATCAAATCGCAAGGGGGCGACCATGGACGTTCTGGCCGGGTTGGGTCTGAAAACGCTGCGTGTGATCCTCGGGTTCACGCTGCTCACGACTACTTTCCATTACGCGCACAACGTGATCCGCGCGCAGGACTACCCGCAGCTCCCGGGAATCCCCGTGCTCGTGGCGCAGATCGTCGTGGCGTTCGGGTGGGTGCTGTTCACGGGGTTCGGGCTGGCCGGCTACCGCTGCTACGTCCGCGGGCGGTACTGGCGGGCGCTGGGATTCCTGCTGGTCTGTTCGCTGGGTGGCCTGGTCAGCGCGGGTCACTTCCTGGTGGGTGTGCCGCAGATCCCGGCGTTCTGGTTCGCGACGATCTTCACCGACACAGCGGCCGCGATAGCGTTGTGGCTCTTCGTGTCCTGGGCGGCGGCGCAGCTCAACCGGGTGAGTATCGGAGATCAAGCGTCTACATAACATTGACGCTAGTCAGTAATATGTAGACAATCGGGGAGTGACCACCACCACGACTGTGACGTTCGAGCGCCACCCGGACACCTACCGGCATTGGAAGCTAGACGTCGACGGCGAGGTCGCCTGGCTCGAGATGGACGTCGACGAGCAAGGCGGCCTCGTGCCGGGCTACGAGCTGAAGCTGAACTCCTACGACCTCGGCGTGGACATCGAGTTCTACGACGCCACGCAGCGCCTGCGCTTCGAGCACCCCGGCGTCAAAGCCGTGATCGTGACGAGCGCCAAGGACAAGGTGTTCTGTGCCGGGGCCAACATCCGGATGCTCGCGTCGTCGGCGCACGAGTGGAAGGTGAACTTCTGCAAGTTCACCAACGAAACCCGCAACGGCATCGAGGACGCCACCGAGTTCTCCGGTCAGCGGTACCTGGCCGCGGTCAACGGGAGCTGCGCGGGTGGCGGCTACGAGATCGCGCTCGCGTGCGAGAAGATTCTGCTCGTGGACGACAACTCGTCGACGGTCGCGCTGCCCGAGGTGCCGCTGCTCGGCGTGCTGCCCGGCACCGGCGGCCTCACGCGCGTGGTCGACAAGCGCCGCGTGCGCCGCGACCTCGCCGACGTGTTCGCCACGCGCTCGGACGGCGTGAAGGGCAAGACCGCCGTCGACTGGCGGCTGGTCGACGAGCTCGTGCCCCGCGTGGGGTTCCGCGAATCCGTGCTGGCCAGGGCTCGGGAGCTGGCCGCCGAATCCGAGCGCCTGCCGGGCGACCAGGGTGTGCGGCTCACGCCGCTGAACCCCGAGGTCACCGACGACGGCGTCAAGTACCGCTTTGTCGACATCACCTTCGACCGCCCCGCCTCGCTCGCGACGATCACCGTCCGCGGCCCCGAGGGCGAACCCGGTGACCTGCACGCCGAGGGTGCCGACGGCTGGCTGCTGCGCCTCACCCGCGAGCTCGACGACGCGATCCTCCGCTTGCGCGCCAACGAAACCGAGCTTGGCACCTGGGTCCTGCGCACCGAAGGCGACCCGGCCGGCGTCTTGGCTCACGAGCAGCAGGTGCTCGGCGCGAAAGACTGGCTGAGCAACGAGATCCTGCACTACTACAAGCGCACCCTCAAGCGCCTCGACGTCACCAGCCGCACACTCATCGCGCTCATCGAGCCGGGCAGCTGCTTCGCCGGCGTGCTGCTGGAGCTCGCGCTGGCCGCCGACCGCCAGTACATCCTGGACGGTCCGCCCATCGACGACGAAGACAGTGAAGAACGCGCGTCGATCACCTTGTCGGAAGCCAACTTCGGCCCGTTCCCCATGGGCAACGGCCTCACCCGCCTGCAGTCGCGGTTCTACGGCGACGACGACCACCTCGCGTGGCTCGTGCGCGAGCGCGACCACGCGCTGACGCCGGCCGAGACCGTGGAGCTGGGCCTGGTCACCGACGCGCCGGACGACCTCGACTGGGAGGACGAGATCCGGATCGCGCTGGAGGGCCGCGCCTCGCTGAGCCCCGACGCGCTCACCGGGATGGAGGCGAACCACCGGTTCGTCGGCCCGGAAACGATCGAAACGAAGATCTTCGGCCGCCTCACCGCGTGGCAGAACTGGATCTTCACCCGACCTAACGCTTCTGGTCCCGAAGGCGCGCTGCGCCGCTACGGTACGGGCCAGAAGGCGATCTTCGACAGGAAGCGGGTCTGACCGAGATGCCCGAGCGGATCGACTACGACGCCAAGATCCCCAACAACGTCAACCTCGCCGACGACCGGAGGTTGCAGCGGGCGCTGGAAGGCTGGCAGCCGAAGTTCATGAACTGGTGGGGCGAGATGGGCCCCACCCTGCAGACGCACGGCGTCTACCTGCGCACGGCCGTGAGCGTCGGGCGTGAGGGCTGGGCGCACTTCGACCACGTGAACGTGCCGGACTACCGCTGGGGCATCTTCCTCGCCGAGCGCGATCCCGACCGGCGCATCGCGTTCGGGGAACACAAGGGCGAGTCCGTGTGGCAGCAGGTGCCCGGCGAGTACCGCGCCGACCTGCAGCGCCTGATCGTGATCCAGGGCGACACCGAGCCGGCGTCGGTCGAGCAGCAGCGGCTGCTGGGCCTGACCGCGCCGAGCCTGTACGACTTGCGCAACCTGTTCCAGGTCAACGTCGAAGAGGGCCGGCACCTGTGGGCGATGGTCTACCTGCTGCACGCCTACTTCGGCCGCGAAGGCCGTGACGAGGCGGAAGGCCTGCTGCTGCGCAACTCCGGCAGCCCCGACGCGCCGCGCATCCTGGGCGCGTTCAACGAGGAAACGGCCGACTGGCTGGCCTTCTTCATGTTCACCTACTTCACCGACCGCGACGGGAAGTACCAGCTCGGGACGTTGAAGGAGTCTTCTTTCGACCCGCTCTCGCGCACGTGCGAGTTCATGCTGAAGGAAGAGGCGCACCACATGTTCGTCGGCACCACGGGTGTCGACCGCGTGGTGCAGCGCTCCGCGGATCTCATCCGCGAGCACGACACGCTCGACATCGCGTCCCACGGCGGTATCCCGCTCGACATCATCCAGCGGTATCTGAACTTCCACTACACGGTGTCGCTCGACCTGTTCGGCAGTGAGACCTCCACGAACGCCGCGAACTACTACACCGCGGGCCTCAAGGGCCGCTGGCAGGAGACGCGCCGCAAGGACGACCACAAGCTCACCGAGGACAGCCGCGACCTCGACCGCCCCAACGGCGACGGCACGTGGACCTCCGACGAGCTGCAGGCCATCCTGCTGCTGAACCTCGACCTGCGCGGCGAGTACACGGCCGACTGCCAGACCGGCGTGAACCGCTGGAACAAGATCCTCGCGGACGCGGACATCGACTTCCGCTTCAAGCTGCCGCACCCTGGTTTCAACCGCGAGGTCGGCATAAACTCCGGCCACCACATCACTCCCGACGGCAACATCGTCGACGAGACCACGTGGGAGGCCAGCCGGCACCGGTGGCTGCCGACGACCGAGGACCTGACGTTCGTCCGCTCGCTCATGCACCCGGTGTACGAGCGCGGGAAGATCGCCAGCTGGGTCGCGCCGCCGAGGCAGGGCATCAACGGCAAACCGTTCGACTACGAGTACGTGCACCTCACCTAGAGGGGGCCCCATGAGCAGCGGGTTCAACGCCGCCGAGTACCTGCTGGCCCAGGGGCGTCCCGACGCACCCGCCGTCGTCTCCGCGCGGCGAACCCTGAGCTACGCCGAGCTGACCGACGAGGCCTACCGGGTCGCGTCGGGCCTGCGTTCCCTGGGCGTGCGCCCGGAAGAGCGCGTGATGTTCTGCATGGTCGACGACGTCGAGCTGCTCACGGGCATCCTCGGCACGATGCTGGCCGGCGCCGTCGCGGTGCCGGTGTCCACGATGGTCACAGGCCTCGAGCTGGGCAAGGTCCTGGCCGACTCGCGGGCTCGCGTGCTGTGCGTGTCCGGCGAGTTCGCCGCGCAGGCCGTCGGTGCGCTGGCGGCCGCGCCGGAGGTCACCGACGTGGTGCTGGACCGCGCGGAGGCGGCGGCGTTCCCCTCGGGTGTGGCCACGCACGCGTGGGCCGAATTGACCACTGTGGACGATCTGGACCTGGAACCCGCTCGCACGTGGGAGGATTCGCCCGCGCTGTGGCTGTACACGTCGGGCACGACGGGCCAGCCGAAGGGCGCGATGCACCGGCACGCGAGCATCCGCGCGGTGTGCGAGACGTACGCGCACTCCGTCCTGGCGACGACTTCGGGTGACCGGTTCCTGTCCGTGCCGAAGCTGTTTTTCGCCTACGGCTTGGGGAACTCCGCGTTCTTCCCGCTCGCCGCCGGTGGCACGACGCTGCTGGAACCGGCGCGGCCGACGCCGGCGTTGTTCGCCGCCCGCGCTCGCGCCGACAGGCCGACGTTGTTCTTCGGCGTGCCGACGTTCTTCGCCGGCGTGCTGGCCAGCGATGTGCCGGACGACTCGTTCGCCTCGGTGCGGTACGCGGTGTCGGCCGGGGAACCGTTGCCCGCCACCATTTTCACGCGCTTCCGCGACCGCTTCGGCGTCGAGATCCTCGACGGGATCGGCTCCACGGAAGCGTTGCACATATTCCTGTCCAACCGCCCGGGCTCGATCCGGCCGGGCAGCACGGGCACCGCCGTGCCGGGCTACGCCGTGGAGATCCGCGACGAGAACGGTGCTCTCATCGAGAGCCCCGGGCAGCCAGGCGAGTTGTTCGTGTCGGGCCCGTCGACGGCGATGGGCTACTGGGCGCGGTACGAGACCACCAAGCGCGTGTTCCAGGGCGAATGGTTGCGCACGGGCGACAGCTACGTCCGCAACGAGGACGGCACCCTGACTTGCCTGGGCCGCTTCGGCGACATGCTGAAGGCGGGCGGGATCTGGGTGTCACCGTCCGAAGTGGAGGAACGGCTGCTGCAGCACCCGTCCGTCGCCGAGGTGGCCGTGGTGGCCGCGCCGGACGCGGACGGCCTCGACAAGCCGGTGGCGTGCGTCGTCGCGGCGCCCGGTTTCGCCGTGGACCCGGATGTGCTGATCGACTTCTGCCGCGCGGGTCTGGCGGCGTTCAAGCGTCCGCGAGGTGTCGTGGAGTTGCCGGAGCTGCCGAAGACGGCGACGGGCAAGATTCGCCGCAATGTGATCCGCGACCAGGTGCGCGAGTCGCTGCTCGTGGTTCCCGCGAAACCGTGATCGACTGGCCGGCATGATCGACGGTCGCTTCGTGGTCGACGCCCACGTCCACACCCCCCGGCTGCCCACGCTCAAACCGGCCTGGATGGACTGGGCCCGCGACTTCGCCGGCACGTACCCGTGGCGCACGGTCTACGACGACGCGGGTTCGGTGATTCCCGCCGCGATGGACGAGCTGATGGACTCCGAGGGCGTCGACCGCGTGCTGCTGTTTTGCGAGTACAGCCCGCGCGCCACCGGCATCCAGCCGATCGAGGACAACCTGCCGCTGGTCGCGTACAACCCCGAGCGGTTTCGGTTGGTGGCCAACGTGAACCCGCACCTGCACCACCCGCTGCGCGACGAGGTGGCCCGCCAGCTGGACCTGGGCGCGGTCGCGCTGAAGCTCCACCCCGTCCACGGCGGTTTTTCGCCCGCGGACAAGGAGCTGTACCCCGTCTACGAGCTGTGCGCATCCCTCGGCGTGCCCGTCGTTCTGCACTCGGGCCTCTCGGTGTTCCCGGGCGCCCGCGCGAGCTTCGGCGACCCCGCCCTGCTGTCCGACGTGGTGGAAGACTTCCCTGCCGTGAACTTCGTCTTCGCCCACGGCGGCCGCGGCTGGTGGTACGACACCGCGGCCTTCATGGCCCAGTCGCGCCCCAACGTCTGGCTCGACCTCGCCGGCCTGCCGCCCAAGAAACTCCCGGACTACTACGCCCGCTTCGACCTGCCCCGGCTGGCGCGCAAGTGGATCTTCGGCACGGACTGGCCGGGCGTGCCGGGGACCGCGGTGAACGTCCGGTCGATCGCCGGGCTGGGCCTGCCGGAGGAAACGCTGGGGGACGTGCTGGCGGGTAATGCGCTGAAGCTTATGCCGGGGTTGAAGTAGCGCCACGTGCACCGGCGCGACCTGCGGATACGCGGAGTCGCCCGATTTGGCGGTCGTTCCGGTGATCGGGAGCCGGCGGGGGTGGTCACGTCGTCTGCATTGCGGACGAAAGGACGTGGGCATGGCCGAGGACGGGGAGTTGCGCCGGATTTCGGCGCTTGTCGTACGCGTGGTGGCCGCCGACCCGGGGCTGCGCGGCGACGCGGAGGACGCCTGCCAGGCGGCGTGGGCCGAGTTCCTCGGGCGCCCGGACGCAGTGCGCGACCGCGCACGCCTCGGCGCCTGGCTGGCCACCGTCGCCCGGCGCCACGCCATCCGCGCCGTCGGCCGGCGGGCGCGGGCCGCCGAGGTTGAGGCCGCCGTCGCGCCGGTGGACGCCGAGTCACCCGAAGCGGCTGCGCTGGACAACGACGTGGCCACCGCCCTGTGGCGCACGGTCGACAGCCTGCCCGACCGCCATCGACGGCTGGTGTGGCTGCTGGCGCACCGGCCTGAGCTGTCAGTCCGTGAGGTGGCGGCTGAGCTGGGGATTTCGCCGAGCAGCCTGGGCAAGGTGCGGAGCCGGTGTCTTGCGGTGTTGAGGTATCGGCTCACGGCGCAGGGGTACACCTACCCCTGACCTGCGGATCGGTGGATGCGGCCGACGCCCGGATCGGCCGACCGCGTACAGGCGGCGAAGGGTCGATCGCGGTCACAAAAGCCACCGGCGAAGCCTCCCTCAAACCGCAGCTCACCAGCCCAAAATCAATCCAACATCTCATGCAGGCACAAAACGTTCCCCTCCGAATCCGAGAACCACGCAGCCCTCTCCTGTCCCACCTGGGCCACATGGTCGACAGTCTTCAGTCCCTCCACGTCGACGTCCTGGAACCGCACCCCGCGCCGCTCCAGCACCGTCATCTCCGCCGGCAGGTCGACGACCTCGAAGCTCAACGCGGTGTTGGGGCTCTGCGCCCCCTCGGGCATCAGCCGAAGCCCGATCGTCCCGGCCCCCGCGGCGAAGTACTGCGTCCCGTCCTCGCCGGTGTTCACCGGGGCGAGGCCAAGGGAGTCGGCGTAGAAGTGGGCGGCGCGGGTGGCGTCGGACACCGGGAGCATGGTGGTGATGGTCGAGTCGGTAAGCATGTCAGCAGCATGCGCCGACCAGGCAAAACGTCGGTAGGGCGCGTTTTTCAGCCGTTGGCCGAGCGCAGGGTGCGCATGGCGGCGGCGAGAGCCGCCGCGTCGTCGCCCAGGGGGGTCAGGACGATGTGGCGCAGGATTTCCGCGCAGGCCGAGCGGGCCTTCAGGGCCACGTCGAGGCCGTGCTCGGTCAGGGAGGCGAACGTGACGCGGCGGTCGTCCGGGCTGGGGACGCGGCAGATGAGGTCCGCGGCGACCAGGCGGTCGGCGACCTTGGTGAAGCCGCCGCTCGACAGGGCGGCCTCGGTGGCCAGGCGGGTCATCGGCATGCGGTGGTCGGGTGAGCGCACGAGCCTGATCAGGATGTCGAACGACGCGGGCGCGAGGCCGAACCGATCGGCGATCTCGCCCATCAGCTTGTCCTGTGTCGCCAGGTAGCCCTCTATCACGAGGCCCCACCAGGTCACGATCTCGTCGTCGTCCGTGCGCGGATCAGGTGTCACGGCGCACACGCTACCGCACAGTCTCACCGGAATATATCTTGCGCGCGAGAGGTTTTGCGGGTTAGCGTAAGGCACCAGCACCCGAGGAGACCTGATGTCCATCAAAACCAGCGGGTTGCACCACGTCACCGCCATCGGCGGCAACCCACAGCGCAACGTCGACTTCTACCTCCGGACCCTGGGGCTGCGGCTGGTGAAGACGACGGTCAACTTCGACGACCCGGGCACCTACCACCTCTACTACGGCGACCAGTCCGGCAAACCGGGCTCGCTGATCACCTTCTTCCCCTGGTCCGACGCGCCCGCCGGCCGCCTCGGCACCGGGCAGGCGACGACCACGGCGTTCTCCGTGCCGGAGACCTCGCTCGGCTGGTGGCAGAAGCACCTCACCGAGCAGGGCGTGGAGACGAGCCAGATCCGCAACGCCGACAACGAGGAAACCCTGACCTTCCGCGACCCCGACGGTCTGCAGATCGCCCTCGTCGCACACCCGCAGGGCGACCCGCGCGACCCATGGGACACGAGGCTCGTCCCGGCGGAGAACGCCATCCGTGGTCTGCACTCCGTCACGCTGTCGGTGTCCAAAGAGGACGCGACAGCCGGCATGTTCACCGACGGCCTCGGCCTTTCCTTCCACAGCCAGGAAGGAAACCGCTTCCGCTTCGAGGCGGGCGAAGGCGGCCCGGGCGCGCTCGTCGACGTGCTCGTGACACCGGAGACCCCGCGCGGCCTCGTCGCCACCGGCACCGTGCACCACGTGGCCTGGCGCGCGCCCGACGAGCCAACGCAGGCGGCCTGGCGCGAGGAGCTCGTGGACAAGGGCGTCAACGTCACGTCCATTTTGGACCGCCAGTACTTCCGCTCCATCTACTTCCGCGAGCCCGGCGGCACGCTGCTCGAAGTGGCTACGGACGCGCCCGGCTTCACCTACGACGAGCCGCTGCTCGAGCTCGGTCGCGCGCTGAAGCTTCCGCCGTGGCTGGAACCGCGCCGCGACGAGATCGAGCACATGCTCCCCAAACTGAACCTCCCGAGCGAGAACAACCCGGAGCAGAAGTGAGCGCGTTCGAGCACAAGTACGCGGAAGGCCAGCAGGACAAGCCCGTGCTGCTCCTGCTCCACGGCACCGGCGGCGGCCCCGACGACCTGCTCGGCCTGGCCCGGGAGCTGAGCCCCGGCTCGGCCACGCTGGCCCCGGCCGGCCCGGTGTCGGAGTTCGGCGCCGCACGCTGGTTCCGCCGGCTCGCCGAGGGCGTCTTCGACTACGAGGACGTCGTCAAGCGCGCCAACGACCTCGCCGATTTCGTCCAAGAAGCCATCGAAAACTACGGCCTGACCGACCGCCGCCTGGTCGCCGTCGGCTTCTCCAACGGCGCCAACATCGCCGGGGCCCTCACGCTGCTACGCCCGGAAGTCCTCAGCGAAGCCGCGCTGTTCTCCGGCATGTCCCCGGTGCCCGAGCCGCCGAAGCACGACCTGTCGCACACGCGCGTCTTCCTCTCCAACGGCGAGGTCGACCCGATGGCCCCGCTGGCCTCGACGGACGAGTACATCCGGCTGCTCAAGGAACGCGGCGCCGACGTGACGATCCACCGCCAGCCCGGCGGGCATCAGATCACGCTCGACGGTGTGCAGGCGGCCCGGGAGTGGCTCGCTCGCTAGTAGGGTCGGTCCCATGACTTCTGGGGCACTCGAACGTGCGACGAACCTGCTGAGCACCACGATCCTGTCCGACGGTCACAACGACCTGCCGTGGGAGCTGCGGCTGCAGGGTGGACCCGACCCCGCAGCCGCGGCCGCGGCGCTCGACCTGACCGTGCGCCAGCCGTCGCTGCACACCGATTTCCCCAAGCTGGCCGACGGAAAGCTCAGCATGCAGTTCTGGTCGGTCTATGTGCCGTGCCAGCTCGCGGACGACAGCGCCGTCACCGCCGTGCTGGAGCAGATCGAGCTCGTGCACCAGCTCGCGCAGCGCTACCCCGACCGGCTGGAGCTCGTCACCACGGCCGACGAAGCCGAAGCCGCGTTCGCCGACGGCAAGATCGCGTCGCTGCTCGGCGCCGAAGGCGGTCACAGCATCAACGAATCCCTGGGCGTGCTGCGGATCCTGCGCCGCCTCGGCGTGCGGTACATGACGCTCACGCACAACTTCAACACCTCGTGGGCCGATTCCGGCACGGACGAACCGGCGCACAACGGCCTCACCGACTTCGGCCGCGAGGTCGTGCGGACGATGAACGAGATCGGCATGCTGGTCGACCTTTCGCACGTCGCGCCGAGCACCATGCGCGCCGCACTGGAGGTCAGCACCGCGCCGGTGATCTTCAGCCACTCCTCGTGCATCGCCGTGAACGACCACCCGCGCAACATTCCCGACGACGTCCTCGCGCAACTGCCCGGCAACGGCGGCGTCGCCATGATCACCTTCGTGCCCGCCTTCATCTCCCCGGCCGTCTCCGCGTGGGACGAGCAGCTCAAGGCCGCGATGGCCGCCGCCGGCCAGGAGTTCCGCGACCTCGGGCAGCGCGGGCGCTTCGCCGAGGCGTGGGTCGGGCCGCCCAAGCCGAAGGCGACCGTCGCCGACGTCGTCGCGCACGTCGAGCACGCACGCGAGGTCGCCGGTATCGACCACATCGGCCTCGGCGGCGACTACGACGGCGTCGGCACGCTCCCGGAAGGGATGGAAGACGTCTCGAAGTACCCGGTGCTGTTCGCCGCTCTGATGGAACGCGGCTGGAGCGACGAGGACTGCGCGAAGCTCGCCGGCCGCAACTCGCTGCGGGTGCTGCGCGAGGTCGACCTCAAGCACTGAAACACCGGTACTCACCCGTTAGGGTCGCAGAACCGGCGATCGGCTGACCGCGGGCGGACAATCAGGGCATGTCCCACGCGCGAAGTGACCACACAACCGGGGCCGCGGGCTCCGGGACTCCCGAGGTGCCGGGCGTCGGAGTGCCCGGGACCGAACCGATTCCGACCGATCCGACCACGACCTCGCCACCGACCAAGGCCGGCAAGCGCCCCACCCGGGTCAGCGGGGCCTGGATCGCGGCGGTCGTGGCCATCGTGCTGCTGGCGTTCCTGCTGGTGTTCATCCTGCAGAACCTCGACAGCGTCACGGTGCACTTCCTCGGCATGTCGGGCAGCCTGCCCCTCGGCATCGCGATGCTGCTGGCGGCGCTCGGCGGCATGGTCGTGATCGCCCTGGTCGGCGGGGCCCGGATCATGCAGCTGAAGAAGGCGACCCGGCGCGCCCGGAAGTGATCGGGCGCCGCCCGTCGTGAATGTCGCGGGCCGGCTGTGAAAGCCGGCGTCGCGACATCCCGCTCACAGAGCTGTGCCCGGAACCCGACCGCAAACGCTTGCGCGGTCGGGCTACGCGAAGACCGACACCATCTCGAGCACCGTCGCGCACGCGCTCTCGTCCCCCTTGACCGCCACGCGGTCCTCGACGTCGGCGGGCTTGACCGTGCGCGTGCACAGGCGCCAGAACGTGTCCGCGTCCGTGGCCACCGAAGCCAGCGGGCTGCGTGAGGTCGGTGCGCCGCGGTCCAGCGTCCAGCCCTTCGCCGACGCGCGAGCGGTCCACTGGCCACCGCTCGAGCCCGTCACGGTGTAGCCGACCTGACGGCCGCTACGCGCTTCGACGTCGCGCAGCGTGTGCGGCAAGGCGCGCATGAACGTGTCCACGACCGGCGCCCGGAACTCGGGATCGTCGAGCAGCGGGGCGCCCACGGCTTCGCGGATCTGCTGCTGGTGCACCCACAGCTCGGTGTACTCGCGCGCCACGTCGAGCCACATCGGCGCCGGTTCCGGGCCGGCCCACGTGACGGGCCCGCCCAACGCGTCGAGGTCGTGGCGCTTCCACATGTCGGTGAGCTGCGCTGTGCTGTCCACGAGCAGCGCGAACAGGACCTCGGGCGAGAGCCGGCGGCACGCGCGCACCCACTCGTCGTTGATCCGGTGCAGAAACGACGGGAACGGCTCGCCCTCGCGGGGCTCTTCGACGTGGTAGCCGTCGCGGTCCCGGGAAAGCCGCCCGAGCTTGTCGCCCAGGATGTGGGCGGCCACGTCGTGCACGGTCCAGCCGGGGCACGCCGTCGGCGCCGCCCACTGCCCGGCGTCGAGGTCCGTGAGCACGCTGACCAGTGCTTGTTCCTCGCGGGCGAACAGCGGGAGGACGTCGATCGGCGGTCCCCAGTGCGTCGCGGTCATGCGCGCCATCCAACACCACGCCAGACTGGCTACCCGCAGGTAGCATCAGCGCGGAACACGAGGGGAGCACGCCTGTGGACAGCCAGCGACCGAACGGCCGGGGCTCGGCCGAGGACGTGGCCAACGTCGCGCGCCGCGCCGGGCAGCTGGCCGGCTGGGCCGCGCGCGCCGGGTTCGGGCTCACGCGCAAGCTGCCCGGGCTCGACCAGGCCGAGCGCGGGATCCGCCACGTGGAGCGCAGCCTGCTCAGCGAGCTTCGCCGTCGCCTCGACGAGGTCGACGACCCGTACCACGCGGCGCTCACCGCGGCGTCGGCCATGAACCGCGGTGGCGGAGGCAGCCGCGTGGTCGAGTCCACCGTGACGCTGGTGCCCGCCCGCGAGCACGAAGAGCCGCTGCGCGCGGCGATGGCCGAGCTGCTCAACCACTCCATCGGCTTCGGCCGCGAGCGGGCCCGCGAGTACTTCTACGCGATCATCCTGCGCCAGCTCACGCCCGACGAGGCGCGCATCCTCGCCGCGCTGTCCGACGGTTCGCCGTTCCCCACCGTCGACGTCGCCGAGCGCACGAATCTCGGCAGCGCGGGCCGGATCGTGCTGCGCAACGCCTCGACCGTCGGCAAGGCGGCCGGGGTGTCGCTGCCCGACCAGGTGCCGGGTTACCTCACGCGGCTGATCGGGCTGGGGCTGGTCGACCTCGACGAAGAGGTGCCGGCGCTGGAGACGCAGTACGAGATCCTCCTGACCGACGAGACCGTGCGTGAGGTGGAGAAGCAGGTGAAGCGGGTGAAGGTGATCCGCCGGACCGTGCACATCTCCCGGCTCGGGGCTCAGTTCTGGCAGGCCTGCGACCCGAGCCTGGGCTAGCGTGGGCGCGTTCTTCTCGGGCCTGCTCGACGACTTCGCCCGCCACTGGCCGCTCTACGTTTCGATCCCCGTCGTCGCCGCCCTCATCGGGTACGGCACGAAGCTCGTCGCGATCCGCATGATGTTCCAGCCCGTGGAGTTCCTCGGGATCAAGCCGTTCCTCGGCTGGCAGGGCATCGTGCCGAAACGCGCGGCGCGCATGGCGAGCATCGCGTGCGACACGATGACCGAGCAGCTGATCAAGCCGGCCGAGGTCGTCGCGCGCCTCGACGCCGACCGGATCGCGCAGGAGATCGCCAAACCACTCGAAGCGGCGGTCGAGGACATCGTGCGCGAGGTCGCGGGCCACTACCAGCCGGGGCTGTGGGAATCGCTGCCGGTGGGCGTGCAGCGGCTGGTGATCCAGCGCGTGCAGACCGAGTCGCCGCACATGGTCAAGGCCGTGCTGGAGCTCATCAAGTCCGATGTGGACAGTGTGTTCGACCTCAAGGGCATGGTCGTCACCAGCCTGGTGAAGGACAAGCGCCTGCTCAACCGGATCTTCCAGGAGGCGGGCGAGCAGGAGTTCAAGTTCATCGCGCGCTCGGGGTGCGCGTTCGGCGGGCTGATCGGCGTGATCCAGATGGTGGCGTGGGTCCTGTTCAAGTTTCCGCTGATCATGCCGTTGTTCGGTTTGTTCACGGGCTGGTTCACCGACTGGCTCGCGCTGCGCATGATCTTCTACCCGCTCGAGCCGAAGCGGTACTTCGGCGTGCAGTGGCAGGGGTTGTTCCTGAAGCGGCGCGCGGAGGTGGCCGAGGCGTACGGCGCGCTGATCGCCAAGGAGATCATCACGCCGCACAACGTGATCCAGGCGATCCTGCAGGGGCCGCTGTCCGACCGGGTGCTGGCGTTGATCCAGCGCCAGCTCGACGTGGAGATCGGCCGCGCGGCAAACGTCGCGAAGCCGCTGCTGGTGTTCGCCATCGGCAGCCGCCGCTACCAGGACGTGAAGTTCGCGATCTCCGAGCAGATCATGGCGCGCCTGCCCGACACGATGCGCTACATCGAGGACTACGCCACCGACGCGATGGACATCCGCAACGTGCTGGTCACCAAGATGAAGGAGCTCTCGCCCGAGGAGTTCGAGCAGCTGCTGCGCCCGGCGTTCCAGCAGGACGAGTGGATCCTCATCGCGACGGGCGCAGTACTCGGGTTTTGTGTAGGGGAGGGCCAAGTTCTGCTGCTGGAGCACCTCGCTTCGTGAGCGCGCCGCTAGGGTGCTGCCGTCGGGACGGGACGTCGAGGGGTGCGGCATGGGCGAGGGAGCGGCTCCGTGGCCGCAGGAGATCCGGCTCGCGATGACCATGGTCGGCGGCGCGAGCCTGGCCGTGTGGATGAGCGGGGTGGCCGCCGAGACGTCGGCGCTGTTGCAGGCGTCGCGCTCTTCCGAGCCGAGTGGTGGGTACCGGAAGCTGCTCGACCTGCTGCGCGCGAAGGTGCGCCTCGACGTGCTCACCGGCACGAGCGCCGGCGGCGTCGGCGCGGCGGGGCTCGGGCTGGCGGAGGCGTTCCGGTCTTCGCCGGCGCCGTTGCGTGACGCGCTGCTGGCCGACGCCTCGCTGGCGAACCTGATCCGCGACCCGAAGGAAGCGCGGCCGCGCTCGCTGCTCGACGGCGACCAGTTCCTGGGTTGTCTCGACGGCGCGTTCCGCGCGATCGTCTCCGGCGGCACGACGCCGTCCGAGGCGCCGGACATGACGCTGCTGCTGCCCGGCACGATGATCGACGGCGAGACCGTGCGCTACGACGACGCGCTCGGCAACCTCGTGCGCGACACCGAGCACCGCATGCTGTTCCGCTTCGTCGGTCCACTGTGGAACAGCCAGGTCACGGCGCCGCTCGCGCTCGCGGCGCGCTCCACCGCGTCGTTCCCCGGCGCGTTCGAGCTGGCGCGGCTGCCGGTCGGCCCCCGGGTCGCGGACCGGCAGCACCCGGACATGACGGACTACACCGAGCTCACGCGCTCGCACTGGCTCACCGACGGCGGCGTGCTCGTGAACAAGCCGCTGCGCCCGGTGTTGCGGGAGATCTTCGAGCTACCGTCTTCGTCGGACGTGCGACGGCTGCTGCTCTACGTGGTGCCCACCGTCGAGCCCGAGGCGGCCGCGGTGCCGGTGGATCCGGCGAACCCGCCGCTGCTGGGCGCGGCGCTGGCGAAGGTCGTCTCGACGGTGATCAACCAGACGATCAGCTCCGACCTGGAGGAGCTCACTGCGCACAACGACGCAGTGGTCGCCACCCGCGACACCCGCGTTTCCCTTGCCGCGCTGGGACTTCGCGGCGGCGAGCTCGTGGACCACCGCGTGATGGCGGCCTACCTCGACCGGCGCGTCGCCGAGGACGCGGCCGAGCTGGTGCGCACGGCCACGCGGTACTATGAATTGTCTACTGTGGACAGCAAGGATCCGGGCTGGGCCACGGGGATGTCGACGGAGCTGCGCTCGGTGGCCGCCGAAGGTCTCCGGCACGGCATGCCGGCGAAGGCGCCGGGAGCCGGGTGCCAGGTCGAGGACCTCGCCGCCTTCCGCACCACGGCGCTCGACGATTCGGTTGCCACGGGCCTGCAGCTGGTCAACGCCGCGTTCCACCTGTGCCCGGACGGGCAGCAGGCCGCGACGCTCAACGACGTCCGCGCACACCTGCACGCGGCGCGCAGCAAAGCCGCGCGGGGCATCCGCATCTCGCCGTGGGTGGCGAAACACGAACCACCGGCCGCAGGCACCTCTGCGGCCGACTGGATCGGGCAGCTCGCGCGGGAATGGGCCCAGCTGGGCAAGTCGGACGCGTTGCGCGAAGCGTGGCCCCTGGTCATGGGCGCGCTGCGCGCCGCGGCGCCGGTGCTCCGGGAGCTGGCGAGCGCCCCGCTGGCGACGGCGGCGGTGCTGAAGATGAACGGGCAGACGCCGCCGCGGACCGACGGGGCCCGGCTGGACGCCGAGCTCGCCGACGTGGTGGCCGACGCCGTCGACACCGTCACGACGCTGATCGGCTGGTTCGGCCTGGCCGAGGATCCGGCTGTGGCCCCAGCGCAGTCCAAGGATCCAGCGCAGCCGGCGGTCGCAGTGCAGCCTGCGGTGGCAGCACTGCCCGCGGCGCAGCCCGCGGTGGCGGCGCAGCACGACGGCCCAGCGCAGGCCGCGGTCGCGGCGCAGCCCGGCGACTCGGCGCTGCACGCGGTGGCAGCACCGCCCGCGGTGGCGGCGCAGCCTGCGGTTGCAGTGCAGCCTGCGGTGGCGGTGCAGCACGACGACCCGGCGCAGGCTGCGGTCGCAGAGCAGACCAAGGGCCTGGCGCTGCCCGCGATGGCTGCGCAGCCCGCGGTCGCAGGGCGGCAGAAGGACCCAAACCAGCCCGAGGTTGCAGCGCAGTCCAACGACCCGGCCCACTCCGCCAACGACCACACCCTGATGTCACGCCTGATCCTCCTGCACGTCGCCACGCGCGGACTCCTCGCGCAACCGCCGTCGGTCGACCAGCGCGTGGACCTGGTGCAGGTCAGCGCCGATTCCCGCACGTTGCTCGACCTCGGCCGCCGGCGCGGCTGGGACAAGCTCACCGGCCTGCAGGCCGACTACTTCGGCGCGTTCTACAAGTCCTCGTGGCGCGCGAACGACTGGATGTGGGGCCGCGTCGACGCCGTCGGCTGGCTCGTGCAGTGCCTGCTCGACCCGCATCGGCTGCGGGTGCTGCGCAACGTCGTCGGTCCGGAGGCGTTCCGCGTCCAGGTGCGCGAGGCGTTCACCGCGGTCGGCTGGCAGCTGCCGAGCGTGGCCGACAACGTGCCGGCCGCGGACGTGCAGTCGCTCGTCGCGCAGCTCGGCGAGGAGCTCGCCTTCCT
Source organism: Amycolatopsis sp. NPDC051372 (assembly GCF_040682095.1). Lineage (NCBI taxonomy): Bacteria > Bacillati > Actinomycetota > Actinomycetes > Pseudonocardiales > Pseudonocardiaceae > Amycolatopsis > Amycolatopsis sp. NPDC051372. Next base: position 27,049 of record NZ_JBFBAF010000040.1, on the reverse strand, counting down.
GGGCCTCGACGCGCAGCTGGCCGACGCGGCGTTCAGCGACGATCTGCCGACCAGCCTGCCGATGACGTCGATGGTGCTCGCGCGCGGTCGCCAGTTGGAGATCGCGCGCGAGGAGCTGCCGGTCGTCGCCCAGCAGGCGGCCGACGACGCGGCCGAGGGCAACGGCAAGCCGTCCGCGGTCTTCCGCACGATCATGGCCACGCCGCCCGCGGACGCCGCCGCGACGCAACGCGCGTTCCAGGCCTGCCAGGTCTCGGCCGAACGCTTCGAAGGCGAACGCGGCACGATGCTGCTCACCAAAACGCTCGTGAAGGCCGGTGCGACGGGCCTCAACGCCGCCGCGGGCGCCACCCGCGTGCCGACGTCGCTGCAGCCCGCCGCGAAGGTGGCCCAGGCGACCGGGCGCAGCGCGTGGTGGGTCACGCAGGGCGCGTCGAAGCTCGGCCGCCCGTGGAACCTCATCGCGGCCGCCGTGACGGCCGTGGCGGGCCTCGTGCTCGGCGGCAACGGCGGCCAGGTTCTGCAGTGGGTCGGCCCGCCCGTGGCCGCGGGCGCGGTCGTGTTCCTCGTGGTGAGCCTGCTGACGCTGAAACGCACGTGGCGCATGGTGCTCACGCTGCTGTGCGTGCTGGTGGTGTTGGCGTTGCTGTTCGCGGCGTTCCTGCCGCCGCTGGCGCAGCCGTTGTTCGGCTGGATCGGCACGGTGGTCGCGGGCTGGCGCCGCGGTGAGGCGCCCGTGTGGTGGCTGCTCGTGGTGCTGCTGCTCGTACTGCCCGCCGTGTGGACGCCGATCGCCGCACTGCGCCGCCGCACGCGCACACGGAGCACCCGGCGCCAGGTCAAGGGCACCGAGATCACCCGCCGCACCTGAGTGACCACCGCCGAGACGCGCCGTCTGGTCAGGGGGGCCGTTCGTCCGTCTTGCGCCGAACCGCGTGACGCGTCATGGTCGGGGGAGTACAGGACGCTCGCCACGGCGAGCGGTCCAAGCCCAGGTCTTGCCCCGAGACGCTGTCGATCAAACGTGTTTGTGGGGCTCCTCACCGGACAATCCACGTCCCCGCAGGTGAGCGGGGTGGGCGTGGCCCGCGTCGCTGGCGGCGTGAAAATTCTCTGTTACGTTTCCTGAGTATGTCCGGAAAGCACTTGATCGAAACCCCGACCAAGGCCGATGGCGCCGCCCTCTGGCGAATCGCACGCGATTCGCAGAAGCTTGATCTTAACACTCCGTACGCGTACCTGCTGTGGTGCCGCGATTTCGCGGAGAGTTCGGTGGTCGCTCGCGTCGACGGCGAGGCGGTGGGTTTCGTCATCGCCTACCGGAGGCCGTCCGAGCCCGACGTCGCGCTGGTGTGGCAGGTCGCGGTCGACTCTTCGCAGCGCGGGAAAGGCCTGGCCGGGCAGCTGCTCGACGCCTTGTACACCCGCCTGGTCGACGACGGGGTGCGGTTTCTCGAAACCACGATCACCCCTGACAACGAGGCTTCGATCCGGCTTTTCGCGTCGTTCGCTAAGCGGTGGAACGCCGGGTTGAAGAGCAGCAGGCTGTTCGAAGCCGAAGATTTCCCGGAAGATGGCGAAGGCGGGCACCTGCCCGAAGACCTTTACCGCATCGGGCCGTTGATCCGTCAATAAGCCGTCAATTTCGGGTCGAGTAGGAGCAGAGAAACGTCATGAGCATCTTCGAAGAGCTCGAATCGGAAGTTCGCAGTTACAGCCGGGGGTGGCCGGTCGTCTTCGACCGTGCGCAGGGCAGCTGGCTGTACGACGAGGACGGCAAGGCCTACCTCGATTTCTTCGCGGGTGCCGGCGCGCTGAACTACGGGCACAACAACCCGAAGCTCAAGGCCGCGCTGATCGACTACATCCAGCGCGACGGCGTGACCCACGCGCTCGACATGTACACCGTGGCCAAGCGCGATTTCCTGGAGGCGTTCCAGGAAAAGATCCTCGCGCCGCGCGAGCTGGATTACAAGATCGTCTTCCCCGGCCCGGGTGGCGCCAACGCGGTGGAAGCCGCGCTGAAGCTCGCCCGCAAGGTGACCGGCAAGGAGTCGGTCATCAACTTCACGAACGCGTTCCACGGCATGACGCTCGGTGCGCTGTCGGTCACGGGCAACTCGATGAAGCGCGGCGGCGCCGGTATCCCGCTCGTGCACGCCACCCCGATGCCGTACGACCGCTACTTCGACGGCACGATCCCCGACTTCCTGTACTTCGAGAAGCTGATCGAAGACTCCGGCAGCGGCCTGAACGAGCCCGCGGCCGTGATCGTGGAGGGCGTGCAGGGAGAGGGCGGCATCAACGCCGCGCGCCTCGCCTGGCTCAAGGGCCTCTCGGACCTGTGCGAGAGCCACGACATCCTGCTGATCGTCGACGACGTGCAGATGGGCTGCGGCCGCACCGGCCCGTTCTTCAGCTTCGAGGACGCGGGCATCAAGCCCGACATCGTCTGCCTGTCGAAGTCCATCGGCGGCTACGGCATCCCGATGGCGCTCACGCTCATCAAGCCGGAGCTCGACGTCTGGGAGCCGGGTGAGCACAACGGCACGTTCCGCGGCATCAGCCCCGCGTTCGTGACCGCCACCGAGGCGATCAACCTCTACTGGAGCGACGACGAGCTCGAGAAGTCCACGAAGGCCAAGGGCGAGCGCATCGCCGCCGCCTTCAAGGACATCGTGGAGGCCTACCCGGACGCCAACCTGCTGGCGAAGGGCCGCGGCCTCGCGCGCGGCATCGAGTTCGCGAACGGCGACCTGGCCGGCGCGGTGTGCAGGGAAGCGTTCGAGCGCGGCCTGCTGATGGAGACGTCCGGGCCCGACGGTGAAGTCATGAAGCTGCTGCCGCCGCTGACCCTGACCGACGACGAGCTCACGCAGGGACTGTCGATCATCAACGACTCCATCGCCGCCGTCCTCAAGTAGTCCCGAACAACAGGTAAGGAGCAACCTTTGCTGGTCCGCACGCTCAACGACGTCACCGACACCGACGCTGACATCAAGACGCCCAACTGGCGCAGCAAGCGCATCATCCTCGCCAAGGAGGGTCTGGGCTTCTCGGTGCACGAGACCACGCTGTACGCGGGCACGGTGAACGACTTCTGGTACGCCAACCACATCGAGGCCGTGTTCATCACCTCCGGCGAGGGCGAGGTGGAGAACAAGGCGACCGGTGAGGTCTTCCCGCTGGCGCCCGGCACCATCTACGTGCTCAACGACCACGACAAGCACCAGGTCCGGCCCAAGACCGAGATCAAGTGCGTGTGCGTGTTCAACCCGCCGGTCACCGGCCGCGAAGTGCACGACGAGAACGGCGTGTACCCACTCATCGTCGAAGAAACCGCCTGAGCCTTCCCGGCTGCTGCCGCGACCACCACGCCGAACGAATGCGAGAACCAGGAGGAGAGCAACTGTGACGCTGACGGACACCCGGGTCGAAGACGCGTACCCGACCCGGATCACCGGTACGCCGGAGCAACTTCCGCGCGTGCACCCCACGGTGTGGGGTACCGAGGCAGACGGTCCCATCGACGCCGCGACCCTGGCCAACCACGAGGCCAAGGGCTACACCGTCGACGAAGGCCTGCTCTCGCCCGGTGAGGTCCAGACGTACTGGCAGGAGCTCGTGCGGCTGTCCTCCGACCGGGAACTGCGGGCGGACGAGCGGGTGATCACCGAGTCGAAGACCGGCGAGGTCCGGTCCATCTTCGACGTCCACGTGATCTCGGACCTGATCGCGGAGCTCGTGCGCGACCCGCGGGTCCTCGACCGGGCCCGGCAGATGCTGGGCTCGGACGTCTACGTCCACCAGAGCCGCGTGAACTACATGCCGGGCTTCAAGGGCACGGGGTTCTACTGGCACTCGGACTTCGAGACGTGGCACGCCGAGGACGGCATGCCGGCGCCGCGGGCCGTCAGCTGCTCGATCGCGCTCACGGACAACTACCCCTACAACGGTGGGCTCATGGTCATGCCGGGCTCGCACCGCACGTTCGTGCAGTGCGCGGGCGAGACGCCGGACGACAACTACAAGAGCTCGCTCAAGGACCAGCGCGTCGGTGTGCCGGCCGAGGACGACATCACGAAGATGGCGGCCGAGTACGGCATCGACCAGTTCACCGGCACGGCGGGCACGGCGCTGTGGTTCGACTCCAACGTGATGCACGGGTCGTCGAACAACATCACGCCGTACCCGCGCTCGAACATCTTCCTGGTGTTCAACAGCGTCGAGAACGCGCTGCAGGAACCCTTTGCGGCAGCCAGTCCCCGGCCGTCGTTCATCGCCGGCCGCGACGCCACCCCGGTGCGCCGGTGACGAGGGTTACCACGGCGCGGCGGCGGGTCGCCCGTAGCCGTGAATGTGCACCCTGTTACTTTGTCGCCACTCCGCACGGGCCTCGTGGGTCCGCCGCGGAGGAGCTGTCCGTGGCAGTCCGGGTTCCTAGCTCGGGGTGAGCCCACCCGTCCCGCCTGGGCAGCATTGAGGTCGGGTGGACCGCGCCCCCTGGCGGCCCAGCCGACGTCACCGAGTCCGGCCCCGCACCATCAGATCGGGACTGATGGTGCGGGGCCGGATTCGTTTCGTCAGGGGGCGCGTCCGTTACGACATTCGGGCCACGGCCGCTGCTCGGGCGGGAAAACCGTGCGCACAGCCGGGGAAACAGCGACTGACACGTGGGTGTCCGGCGTGTGGAGTTCACGAAAGAGTTGTGTCTGTCAGCTCATCACCACGGTAGGTTGTCCCTCCTGGCGGGGGAGACGCCGGAAACCAACCGGGGAGGTGCGCGCGAGCATGGCCGAAAACGCGGGCGCGCACGTGCAGCTGCTCGGCCCCGTCACGCTCCTCGACGGTGCACGTGCAGTTTCCATCGGCGGTCCCGGTGTGAAAGGCCTGCTCGCGCTGCTGGCGTTGAAGGTCGGCAAGGTCGTGCCGCTCGAGGAGATCATCGACGCGCTGTGGGGCCACGACCCGCCCGCCACCGCGCGGACGATCGTGCACGGCAACGTCTCGCACCTGCGCCGCGTGCTGCGCGACCTGGGCGGTGACTCCGTCGCGGAGATCCTCACGAGCCCGCCCGGCTACCAGCTCGCGGTGGATCCGGCGCGCATCGACGTGCACCACGCCCGCGCTCTGCTGGATCGCGCCGTGCTGGAGCCGCCGGAGCACGCGTCGCCGCTGCTGGGCTCGGCTTTGGCTCTGTGGCGAGGGCCTGCGCTGTCCGGCGTGCCCGATTCGGTGCGGGCGCCCGAACTGGAGGACCTGCGCCTCGCGATCCACGGCGCGCGCGTGGACGCCGACCTGGAGCTGGGCCGCCACAACGAGCTGATCGTGGAGCTCAGCCCGCTCGTGCGCGCCGACCCGCTGGCCGAGCGCACGGCCGGGCAGCTCATGCGCGCGCTCTACTACGCCGGCCGCCGGGGCGACGCGCTGGAGCTCTACCGCACCGTCTCGCGCGCCACGCTGCGCACGCTCGGCGTCGAACCGGGTGGCGACCTGCGGTGGCTGCACGAGCGTGTGCTCAACGACAACCTGGACGTCGCCGTCCCCCAACCGTCCGCGCTCGTGAAAGCGCCTTCACAACTGCCGGCCGCGGTGCCTTCGCTCGCCGGCCGCGACGCCGAGCTGGCGTGGCTGGACGGCCTCGCCGAGACCGGCGGGAGCACCGTCGCGGTGGTGTCCGGGACGGCCGGCGTCGGCAAGAGCGCGCTGGTCGTGTGGTGGGCCCACCGTGCGGCCGCGCGCTTCCCCGACGGCGTGTTGTTCGCTTCCCTGCACGGTTTCGACCCGCGGCACGCGCCCCTGGAGCCTGCGGAGCTGCTCACGCAGTTTCTGCTCGGCCTGGGCGTCGCGACGGGTGACGTGCCGGAGCAGCTGCACGAACGCGTCGCGCTGTACCGGTCGCTCATCGCGGGCCGCCGCATGCTGGTGCTGCTGGATGACGCGCGTTCCGCCGAGCAGGTGCGGCCGTTGCTGCCGCCGGGTTCGCGGTCGATGACCGTGGTGACGAGCCGGTCGAAGCTCGAAGGCCTGGCCGTGTCGAACGCGGCGCGGCTGCGTGTTCTGGGCACTTTGGCGCCCGACGACGCGGTGCGCCTGATCGAAGAGCTGGCCGGGCCCGCGGACTTCGACCTGAACCACGTCCTGGCGCGCTTGTGCGGCTACCTGCCGCTGGCCCTGCGCATCGCGGGCGCGCGGCTGTCCGCCAGTCCACAGTGGACCGTTCAGGACCTCGTCGACGAGCTGGGCAACGAACGCACTCGCCTCGCCGCTCTGGAGGTCGACGGCGCCGACGACGGCGTGCGTGCTGCGTTCGACGTCTCCTTCCGCGGCCTCCCTTCGGACCTGGCGCGCCTCCTGCTGCAGCTCGGTGTCCTGCCGGTCCGCCGCGTCGGCCCTCACCTGGCGGCCGCGGTGGCGTCCATGCCCGTCGACCGCGCGCGCCGCGCCCTGCGCACCCTGGCAGCGCACAACCTGCTGACCGAGACCGCCCGCGACGTCTTCGCACCCCACGACTTGGTGCGGCTCTACCTGAGGGAGCTCGCGGAGTCCGAACTGGACAGTGGTTCGACGGAAGCGGTCCTGGTCCGCGCCGTGCACTTCTACCAGGCCGCCTCCGACACGGCCCGCCGCCGCATGCTGCGCATCGTCGACCCGCTCGACCTGACGAGACTGCTGCCCGCCGACGCCCTCCCGGCGCTGCACACGTTCGACGAGGCCCAGGACTGGTTCGAGGCCGAGTGGCCCAACCTCCTGGTGGTGCTGGACGCCGCGTATTCCGCCGCGTTGTACGGCGACGTCTGGCGCCTGGCACGGGTCTCGCACACCTACCGAGTGGTCTGGCCCCTTTTGGACGAGTGGACCCGCCTCGTCGACCTGGGCCTGGCCGCCGCCGAGGCTTCCGGCGAGATCCTCGGCCAGTGCTGGATGCTCATCTCCCGCTGCGCCATCGCCCTGACCTTCGAGCTGCCCCAGGCCCGCCCCGGCGACGCCGAACGCGCCCTGGACCTCGCCGTGCAGCTCGGTGACAAACGCTCCGTCACGGTCGCCAACATCCACCTCGGCAGCGTGCTGTCCCTGCTGTCCCGCCACGACGAAGCCATCTCCCGCCTGCTGGACGCCGTCGCCGAAACCGAGCGCACCGGCGACCTCGAGCTGCGCGGGCAGGCCCTGAACAACTGCGCCGAAACGGAGAAGCGCGCCGGCCGCTTCGAGGACGCGGTGGCGCACGAGCTGGCCTCGCTGGCGATCGACCGGGAGCTGGGGAACGACAGCTTCGCGGTGGTTTCGCTGAACAACCTGGCCGACCTGTCGCAGCGCTTGGGGGACTCGGCCACTGCGTCGCGTTATGCGTGGGAGGGGATCGATCTCGCGCACGCCCGGGGGTTCGACCTGCACGAGGCGATCCTTCGGGTGACTCTGGCACGGATCTTGCGCGCTTCGCCGGCGACGGCTGGGTCGGCTCGCGAGCAGTACGCCTTGGCGGCGGTGCTGTATGAGCGGGTGAATCCGGCTCAAGTCGCGGAGGTGCAGGCGGAGGCTGCTGAGCTGGGGTGGGCGGTTTGACTGGTTCGACCGATTCGCTGATCGCTCGGCTGGCTTGAGGGTGCCGGTTTTGGGTCGGTTCGAGATCGGTTGAAGATCGGCCCACGAGGCCCGCGCAAGAGGTTTCTTGCACAGCGTTCACCCGCATTTGTGCAGGTCGGGGATACCCTGGCTGGGCATACTTAGTGGTTTCTTAGCGTCCGGGGGTGTGGGCCGCGTAGGGTCGTAGGCGGTGTTGGCGGAGCCCTAGGGGAGGGGCAGGCTGTGAAGCCGGCGCCGCGGATCCGCAGTCGCGTGCGGCGGGTCCGGAAGAGCCGCCAGGAGCGGCTCGGTGGCGGTTGGCCGGCCGACTTGGGGGTAGGCCGGCCGGCCGCCAGGCCCCGAGGAGCACCTGGGGGCGTCATTCGAGCGGCGCGGGGTCCAGCGATCGAACTGGACGTCCCAGTGGGCTGTGCGAAGCCCGAGCCCGCCCCGAGCTCACCCCACGTTCGCCGTGCACAGTGCGATTGTCGAACCACTGCTGTCGGCCACCGTCTTGCCGTCCACGAGGATCGTGCAGGAGATCTGGTTCACGACGCTCGCGTTGGCGGTGTCGGCGGTCAGGCTGAGGATCGGGGTGCCGCCGCTGAAGGAGCCGTGGCCGTGCCACTGATCGGTGCTCGCGGGGGCCGACTCGGTGCGCTGGTCGTTGAGCGTGCCGTAGCGGACGGTGGCGCCGCCGGCGGAGGTGACGACGAAGTCGACGTTGTGTTCGTCGCCCGGGGTCGGCGGGATGTGGAGGTCGCCGGCGCTGCTGGTGCCGAAGACCGACGGGAACAGCACCATCGTGGCGGACAGCAGGGCCGCGATCACCGTGACGATCACCGCCGTCACCGCGATGCCCCGGCCGCCCGCTTTGCCGCGCGTGGCCTGGACCGTGCCGACGATCGCCAGCACCAGCCCGACGCCCGCGAGCGGCCACGCGACGAAGCCGTAGTCCGCCGCGATCGCCGCCGCGATCGCCGCCGCGATCGCGGCCAGGCCGAGAACCAGGCCGACGATGCCGAGCACGTTCGGCTTCGGCTTGGGCGGCGTGCGGTTCGGCGGCGTGGGCAGGACGCCACCGGGCGCGGCCGCGAGCCGGGGATCGGGCGGGATCACCCGCCAGGAGCCGGAGTCCGAGGAGCCGCCGCGGTGGGCGGAGGCGGCGGGTTCGGCTCGCCACGCGCCGGAATCCGAAGGTCCACGGGCACCCGCATGACGGCCGGCACCTTCGCCGGAAGATCCGGATCCGCCACCGCGTGAAGCGGCAGTGCGCGAATCCGCAGATCCCCTGCCCTGCCGTGAAGAATCCGCAGAATCATGACCCCCGGAGGCATCACGCGAACCGCCCCGCGCCCGGTCTTCGGAACCGGTGCCAGGCGGCGCGGAAGCACGTCCGGAAGAGCGGCCGTGGCGCGCGGGGGCGGGCGGGTGCCGCGGGTCGGGGGAGGTCATGCGTGGGGGCCTTCCGGGTCGAAGTGCGACGACGTTAACCCACGCCGACCAGTGGAAGGCGAAATCGTTACATAGCAGAAAACGTCATCTATTCACCTCGATGAACGCGCACCGGTCATTTACTATCCCGTGCCCCAGCAGGTGACCTGGTCGGCCTACCGAAACCACAATTGAGCATGCGCCGCGTATACAGATTATCGGCGTGATTGATGAACAAACCGCGCGAAATCAGTGGTCGAACAAGCTCACTTCGGGCGTGATCTCGAGCAGTTCGTGCACCGGACGGCCGCGGCGGCCGTCGATGGTCGTCGTCCGGACCACGCGCAGGCGGGCGGTCACCGGGCGGTCGAGGTTCTCCTTGATCTGGTCGAGCAGATCCTCGGCGACGGCACCCTGGATCGTGCCGCCGGACTCGCGCTCCAGATAAAAGATCCGCCGCCGCGTGCGGACGCCGTCGAGGCGGCCGGAGACGGTCTCGTAGCCCACGGCCTCGCGCGACTCGCGCAGGCTTTCCCTCAGGATCCGCGCCTGCTCGGTCGTCACGCTGCGCGTCACGTGCTCGCCCGTGGTGGGGGTGAGCGCCATGCCGATGCCGGCGTGCTTGCTCACCGCGTTGACGATGTCGCTCACCGCGTTGCGCACGGTGTCGCGCTGCAGCAGCACCGCGTCGAGCGCGCCGTCGTCGGAACCGTTGGCGGGCAGGAAATCGCAGAGCTCCTTGACCGCGCGCTCGGATAGCGTCTCGATGCCGTCGTGGATCAGCGCGTCGTCGAGCGCCGGCTCGGGGAAGCCGAAGAAGATCGCGTTGCCCGCCTGGCCCTTCTGGATCAGCGGCGCCTTGTCGCGGTCGGCCTGCTGGACGAAGGTGACCTCGTTGGACGGGTTGCGGATGATGTGCCCGATCTTCGCCGTCGCGTCCTGCAGCGCGCGGCTGATGTCGGAGAACGTGTACGCATCGATGTGCGTCTCGCCGATCACCGACACGTGCAGCAGCGGCGAGCGCGACGTGCGCTCGAACTTCGCGTTGGCCGCCATCGCCGACGCGCGCGCGAGGTCGTCGAGCCAGGTGCCGCCGGGGATCTCGTCGGCGATGCGCCGGAACTCGTTCCTCACCAGACCATCTCCGGGAACCCCTTGCCGCCTTCGGCCCACACGGTCTCCCACACGTCCTCGTCGCCGGGACGGCACAGGAACCCGTCGAGCATCCCGCCCACCGGCTGCACCTGCTCGAGGTACATCGCGGGCTGCCCGACGATGACTCCGCGCAGCGTGAGCAGGCCGTACAGCGCCGTTCGCCCTTCGTCGTCGAGCCGCTTGAGCGCGCCCCACTCGTCGGGCAGAAGCACCACGTCGAGGCCGCGCGGCGGGTGGCCCGTGCGCGTCACGAACGCGCCGCCGATCCACGCACGGCCTGAAGAGATCACCTGACGGGCGACGCCGAGGTAGCTGTTGAGCGCGCTGAACAGGATCTCGCGATCGTTCTGGTGCGGGGCGTCGAACACGAGCCGCTCGTAGACGTCGGCGAGATCGGCCTGGTGACGGCCCGGCGGCAGCAGGTTCTGCGGCGTCCAGTGCGGGAGCGCCATCGGACCTCCTGACCTCGCGAACCTCGACGAGAGGCCCACGGCTCCCGCTCACACCATTGCTCACAGTGCGTAGCCGAACTTACCAGGTGGGTGTCAGCCACCTCGCCCAGGTCGGCGCGGCGCGGACTCGCGGGGCTCGTCGTTGTGCGGCCACTCGTGCGTGGGCTCCTCGGCGGCCGGCCAGTTCAGGTCACCCGAGAGGTGCGCTTCAGGGTCCGGCAGTCGCCCGATGCGGTGGCCGGAGGGCTCGTCCGGGGCGTACGGCTCGTCCGGGTCCACCGCGGGGTAGTCGTTGTAGACCCGTTCGGGTTGCTCGTCGTAGTCGTAGCTCGGCACCGGGATGTACTGCGTCCGCTCGGTGTCGCTCGGCTCCGGGACGGCAGGCAACGAACCCGACGTCGAGCCCGCGCCCGCAGCCGCAGCGGCAGGCTCACGAGAACGCTTCGGCCGCCCCGCCCGCATGATCAGCCACATCACCAGCGCCCCCAGCAGGAACGCGACAAGCAGCCACAGCCAGATCTGCCCGAAGAGCCAGAGCATCCCCATCACCTCTCTTCGACTGTGATCTCGACGCGCCGGTCCCCACCTTCGCCCGGCGCGGCCGTTCCACTTCCCCGTACGAGCACCCGGTTGGCCGGCACTCCGCCGGCCGTCAGCAGTCGCATCACCGCTCGCGCCCGGCTTTGCGAAAGCCGGACCGCCGCCGCGCGCCCGCCCGGACCCGCGGCGACGTGCCCGGTGATCCGATAGCGCAGGTCGTCGGGCGCGCCCTTCAGCAGCTTCGCGACGGCGCGCGCCGCCTGCGTTCCCGCCGGCGTGAGTTGTGCGGTGTTCGGCTTGAACTCGATCGGCGCGTCCGCCAGCTGCGCGTCCAGTTCCTTCTGCACCCCGGCGCGATCGGTCGGCGGCGCGGACGAAGTCGTGGTCGGCGGCGCACTGCTGGTACTGGGCGGCGGGCTCGTCGTCGACGGCGGCGTGGGTGTCACGGACGGCGGCTTCGGCGCAGCCCCACCGGAAACCTCCGCGGACTCGACCCCTTCGACGCCCTGCACGATCCCCAGCGCACGCCCGGCCTGGTCGGCCGCGAAACCCGACAACGTCGCCTGCCGGCCCGAGAACGACACGTCGCCGCCCCGGATCCCGGCCGCGGCGAGCGCGGAGCGTGATCGTCCGGCGAGGTCGCCTTCGATCCCGTCAGCCCGCACCCACGTGGCCACCCCGGCGAGCACAGCCGTGACCAGCAGCGCGACGGGGATCAGGCGGAGCCAACCGCGAGCACCGGACATAAAGGGACCATAGGCCGGTCACGGCCCGTTGGCGACCTGGTCGGGCGCGCCATTCGGGTGGCGCTGACCCGAACCGGGACCGGGTCAGGACGCGGTGGCGTTGCCCTGGAAGTCGCGCACGTCGAGCTCCAGCGCGGCGGCCTCGGCCTGCACCAGCGGCGAGAGCTGCGGACGCTTCGGTGACAGCCCGTCACCCATCGACTCGCCCTTGAGCTGGCGGCGGATCCACGGCAGCAGGTGCGCCTTGGTCCAGTTGAGGTCCGAGCGCCGCGAGGTGATCCACGTGGCCGGCTCCGTGGTCGGCGGGTACGGCTCGCGCCAGTCCTCGATCACGGGCAGGCCGAGCACCTCGGCGGTCAGCAGTGCGATGCGGCGGTGCGCGTCGGGCGTGAAGTGCAGGCGGTCGTCGCTCCAGGCACGGCGGTCGTGCAGCGGCCCCATGGTCCAGAGGTCGACCATCTTCGCGCCGTGGCGGGCCGCGATCGCCCACAGATACGTGTTGTAGATGCCGATCTTGCCGCGCAGCACGCTCATCACCGAGAGCGCCTTGGTGTCGGGGCCGTTGAAGATCACGACCGGGATGCCGGCCTCGCGCAGCTTCACCACGCCGGCCTCGAACCGGGCCGCGATGGCGTCGACGTCCGCGCCCGGCACGATCACGTCGTTGCCGCCCGCGCACAGCGTGACCAGGTCGGGCTTGATCTCGAGGGCGATCGGCAGCTGCTCGTCCATGATCTCGTCGAGCATCTTGCCGCGCAGCGACAAGTTGGCGTACTGGAAGTCCGGCCGCCCCGCGGCGAGCATCTCGGCGAGCCGATCGGCCCAGCCCCGGAACGAGCCGTCGGGCAGCTCGTCGTTGAGGCCTTCGGTGAAGCTGTCACCGATGGCCACGTAGCTGTCGATTCCGTACACGCTGGGATCCCCTTCCCCGGACTGACCGCGCCTCGCCCGCGTTAAGTTGTACACCACAACTAACAATCGGACGTCCCCGTATCCTTCCCGGCTGCCACCCCTGATTCAGCCGGAAGACACAGTCTCTTATCTTGTCGTCTCCTCGCGCGCCCGTATTACGCGAACTTCACCTCGATCCGGGGTGATGAACCGCTCAGTTGAGCACTTATCGGACACGCTGTGTGGCGAAGGTCTCCCGCTTCGGGCCTGCCACCCCGGTATCCGGCAGGCTGGGGATGTGACGGACGAGACGACGCCTGCGCGCGAGTCGCTCGCGCAGATCCTCGGTGGCCGCCGCGGGGCGATCGACGCCAGCATCCCGCCGGTGGCCTTCGTGGTCGGCTGGCTGGCCACCGGGCAGTCGATCTCGTGGGGCGCGATCGTCGCCATCGGGGTTGCGGTGGTGCTCGGCGCCTACCGGCTGATCCGAGGGGAAAAGGCGCGTGCCGTCGTCGTGAGCCTCGCGGCCGTGGTGATCGCCGCGCTCATCGCGTTGCACACCGGCCGCGCGGAGGACTTCTTCCTGCTGCAGCTGCTCTCCAACGCCGCGAGCGCCCTGCTCTTCGCCGCCAGCATCGTGGTGCGCTGGCCGCTGCTGGGCGTGATCGTGGGGCTCCTGATCGGACAGAAGACGCGCTGGCGCCGTGACCCCGCGCTCCTGCGCGCGTACTCGTGGGCGAGCTGGGTGTGGGTGCTGCAGTACTTGATCCGCGTGGTGGTCTACGGACTGCTGTGGTGGGCCGGGCAGGTGGTGGCTCTCGGCATCGCGCGCACCGCGCTCTCGTGGCCACTGGTCGCGGCGACCGTGGCGGTGAGCGGCTGGGTGCTGTACAAGGCGCTGCCGGCCGGGCACCCGGGTCTGCGGCTCACGCCGGAACCGAGTTCGGAAGACGGACCCAGGACATAAGGCGGCCCCCGGCGAGGGGGGAGGGTCCGGGGGCCGCTGTCTACGGTACCCGGACCGGAGGGGTTGAGTCGACGGTTTGGACACTTCGAACCAGGTTTTGGTCGTATTCACCTTGCCGAAGGCCGCGCCGCCGCCTCTCCCCAGGCGTCGACGGCGGCCAGCCACGCGGCGCCGAGCACTCCGTCGGAGCTGGTCAGCACGTCGAGGCCGGACAGCCCGGCCTTCACGAGCGGTCCCACCGGTCCCGTTCCCGTGAGGACGCTGCCCACGAGCACCACGGGAGTTTTCTCGCCCGGGTCGCGCGTGGCGAGGGCCGTGGCGACCAGAAGATCGGCTGCCCTGGCCACGATTTCCGTTGCGGAGGCTTCTCCGGCGGCCGCCGCGGCGCTCACGAGGGGTGCGAACCGGGCGAGCCGGACGGGCGCTTCGGCGTTGACCTTCGTGATGAGCGCACGCGCGGTGGTCAACCGATTCGCTTCCGTGACAAGCGAATTGGGGAAACTGGGATTGTCTGAAGTGGCCACGTCGTCCCGGGAGTCCACAGGAGACGGTCCGAACGCCTCGGCGAGCACGGCGCCCGGCAGCCCGGTGAGCTCCGCCCCGCGCCCGAGCGCCTCCAAAGTGGATCGCACCGCCTCTCGCCCGAGCCAGAACGCCGAGCCTTCGTCGCCGAGCAGCCAGCCGTAGCCGCCCGCGGTGGCGGTCATCCGCCGTTCGCGGATGCGGCCGGCGATCGAGCCGGTGCCCGCCACGAGCACGGTGCCGTCGGGGGCCGACGTCGCCGACGCGTACGCGACTTCGGCGTCGGCCACCGTCCGAACCGCACCGTCCAAACCGATCCGTGCCCACGCCCCGGCGAACACCGCCGCGACGGCGGGGTCGGACAGCTTGCTCACCCCGGCCAGCCCGACCACGGCGGCGCGCACGTCCGTGCGCCCGCCCAGTGCCCGCTCGATCGCCGAGGCGATGCGCGCGGCCGCCTCTGCCGGCGGGTGCGAGTTGGGGTTGGCGCCGGCGGCCGTCGCCGAGCCGAGCACGGCGCCGGTGGCGTCGACCGCGATCGCTCGCGTCGACGTGCCACCGGCGTCCACGCCCACGACGAGACTCACCGGGTCTTGGTCACCTTCAGCAGCCCACGCGGGCTGTCCGGGTCACCGCCGCGCGCGAGCGAAAGCCCGAGCGCGATCCGCTGGATCGGCAGGATCTCCAGGATCGGCGCGAGCTCCTCGGCCGTCTGCGCCACGGGGATCCGCAGCGCCGCGGGCACGTCGGCCGACGCGGATCCGACCGCCAGCACGTCGGCGCCGCGCTTGCCGACGGCGTCGAGCACCTCGCCCATCGCCTCGCCGCCGTGGCCCGCGCTCGTCACCGCGAGCACGGCGGTCTCGCCGTCGACGGCCGCGACCGGGCCGTGGAGCAGGTCCGCGCCGCTGTACGCGCGGGCGGCGAGGTAGCTCGTCTCCGCCAGCTTCAGCGAACCCTCGAGCGCCGTCGCGTACGAGTAACCGCGGCCGGTCGTGAGCACGCGGTCGACGAAGCGGTAGCGGTCCACCGCGCGCTGCACGCCTTCGGCCGCTCCGTCGAGCGTCTGCTGGGCGAGGTCGCCGAGCTTCTGCGCGTCGGCCGCCTTGCCACCGCGCACGGCGTCGATGAACAGGTACAGCGCGAGCAGCGTCGCGGAGTACGTCTTGGTCGCGGCGACCGCCTTCTCCAGACCGGCGCCGATGTCCACGCCCAGCTCGGCCGCCGCGCGCAGCGGCGAGTCCGGCGTGTTCGTGACCGACACCGTGAGCGCCCCCTGACGCCGGGCGGCTTCGGTGACCTCGATGAGGTCGGGTGAGCCGCCGCTCTGGCTTACGGTGACGAAGAGCACGTCCTTCAGGTCTGGCCGTGCGCCGTACAGCGTCGCGGTGGACGGTGACACGAGACCCGCGGGAAGACCCAGGAGTACCTCGATCAGGTACTTGGCGTACAACGCGGCGTGGTCACTCGAACCCCGCGCGGCGAGCAAGGCGAAACGGGGCGGCTTTTGTGAAATCTTTTCAGCTACTTCGGCTATTTCCCCCTGCCGCTCGACGAGCCCGGCCAGTACGGCAGGCTGCTCCGAGATTTCCGCGGCCATGTGCTCGCCGGGATGTTGTTGGGTCATCACTTTCCTCTCCGCCGGGACCGGAGCCCCGGGTGTGCTGAGCGGCGTGCGGTCAGGTCTAGACCAATGCTAGCCGGGCGGAGCGTTTGTGGTGAAGGGTACGTTTCTTGACGGGGAAGTGGCGCGATAGTGAGGGAAAGCTGAGGGAGCCGGTCATGTTGGAGACATCCCCCGCGAGTGAGGCGGGGACGGCGGGTGTGCGCGGACAGCGCGAACCCAAGTACTGGGCGCTGAAACAGCACCTGCTCGATCTGCTCGACGCGATGCCGCCGGGTTCGCCGATCCCGACGGAACGGGCGCTGGCGGGCGAGTTCACCGTGTCGCGCACCACCGTGCGGCAGGCACTGGCGGACCTGACGGCCGAGGGCCGCTTGCACCGCGTTCAAGGCAAGGGCACGTTCGCGGCCGAGCCGAAGCTCGCGCAGCGGCTGCAGCTGTCCTCGTACACGGAGGACATGCGCAAGCAAGGCCTGAAGCCGTCGTCGAAACTGCTCGAACTCGAGGAATTGCCCGTGGAGGGCGAACTCGCGAAACTGCTCGCGATCCGCCAGGGTGCGAAAATTCTTCGCCTTCGTCGTCTGCGGCTGGCCGATTCCCAGCCCATGGCGCTGGAGACAACGCACCTGCCGCTCGGGCGCTTCCGCGGGCTGCGCAAGCACATTTCGGCCGGAGGGTCGCTCTACGCAGTGCTTCGTGAGCACTACGGCGTCGAGCTCGAGCGCGCCGAGGAGACGATCGAGACGTCGCTCGCCGGCCCGCAGGAAGCCGAGATGCTCGGCGCGGACGTCGGCATGCCCGTGATGATGCTGACGCGGCACTCGTTCGCCACCGACGGCAAGCCGGTGGAGTTCGCGCGCTCGGTGTACCGCGGCGACCGCTACAAGTTCGTCACGACGCTGCTGCCGTGAGCCGGGCCGGCGGGCCCGCGAGCAGTCGCCGGGCCGGGCGCGGGTGGTTGCGCCCGGACCGGCGTCGCGACACCGTGTGCGCATGACTTTCGAGCGTGCGTGGTGAGCGCACCGTGACGACGACGGACAGCGGTATCCGCTGGGGCACCCCGCTTGCGCGCGGGGTGCTGTGGACGACGATCCTCGGCTCGGGCATGGCCATGCTCGACGGGACGATCGTCAACGTCGCGCTGCCCCGGATCGGTGAAGAGCTCGGCGCGACGGTCGCCGGGCTGCAGTGGATCCTCGACGGCTACATGCTGGCGCTCGCCGCGCTGATCCTCGTGGCCGGCTCGCTCGGAGACCGCTACGGCCGGCGCCGCGTGTACCTGATCGGCGTTGTCTGGTTCGGCGTCGCCTCGGGGCTGTGCTCGATCGCCACCTCGACCACGGAGCTGGTGGTCTTCCGGATCATCCAGGGCATCGGCGGCGCGCTGCTGACGCCGGGCTCGCTGGCGATCCTGCAGTCGTCGTTCGCGCACAACGACCGGGCGCGCGCGATCGGCGCGTGGTCCGGGCTGGGTGGTCTGGCCGCCGCGGTCGGACCACTGATCGGCGGGGTGCTGGTGCAGGTCTGGTCCTGGCGGCTGGCGTTCCTGATCAACCTGCCGCTGGCCGTCGTCGTGGTGCTGATGGCGCTCAAGTTCGTGCCCGAGTCGCGCGACGAGACGGCCACCGGCCACCCGGACTTCACGGCCGCCGCGACGGGCGCGATCGGGCTCGCGGGGATCACCGGAGCGCTGGTCGAAGCCCCCGGCCGCGGCATCGGCGACCCGATCGTGCTGATCGCCCTGGTCGCCGGCATCGCCGGGATGGGTGTGTTCCTCTGGCTGCAGCACCACTCCCACGAGCCGCTCGTGCCGCCCAGCCTCTTCCGCGACCGGACGTTCACGCTCTCCAACGCGCTCACTTTCGTGGTCTACGCCGCCCTCGGCGCCGTGATGATGCTGCTGGTCCTGCAGCTGCAGGTCTCCCTGAACTACCCGCCGACGCTCGCCGGCCTGGCCGGTCTGCCGATCACGATCATCATGCTGCTGCTCTCGGGCCGCTCGGGCGCGCTGGCCCAGCGCATCGGCCCGCGCCTGCAGCTGGTGGTCGGACCCATCGTGATCGGCGTCGGCATGCTGCTGCTGATCCGCGTCGGACCGGGGTCCTCGTACCTCGGTTCGGTCTTCCCCGCGGTGGTCGTCTTCGGCCTCGGATTGGCCTGCACAGTGGCGCCGGTGACCGCGACGGTGCTCGCCGCGGCACCCGACCGATTCGCCGGTGTCGCGTCCGGAGTAAACAATGCGATCGCCCGAACGGGTGGTCTTCTTGCGGTCGCGGTGCTCCCCGCGGCGGCCGGGCTCACCGGTTCGGCCTACCGCGACCCCGTCGCGCTGACGGCCGGCTGGCGTATGGCACTCCTCATCTGCGCCGTCCTGGCGATCGCCGGGGGCCTCATCGCGTTGGGGATTCACAACGGCGTGCTCGGTTCGCCGGACGATTCCGGAGACACCTCCGGTGGCACGGCCGGGCCCGAGGCCAAGCGGACCGTGGACGACGAGTCGCCGCACCTCGGCGAGTGCTTCTCGTGCGGGGTGGACGGACCGCCGACCCACGTCCGCCCCGGGCCCCCGCACTCCTGACCCCACCTCACGTCGCGCCGCATCGGGTGCGTGGAATGGGGCATGGGCGCGCAGCGCCTCCGCGGAGGGTGGTGGCGGGGGCATGGATGGAGCAACCAATGCCGCATCGGGGTGGTTCGGGCCCCGGGGTTTCGATGCCGATCAGAACTGCCGACTCTCAGGGCAGGGCGGTGGCGGGTACGGGTGGCTCGGCTCGGAGACCGACCGCGTCCCGGCTGGGTGGTGTGCCGAACATGCGGCGGTACTCGCGGCTGAACTGTGAGGCGCTTTCGTAGCCGACGGTGTGGCCGACGCCGGTGACGTCGGATGGCCGGCCGACCAGGAGCAGCCGGGCTTCCTGCAGGCGGATGCGCTTTTGGAACTGGATGGGGCTCATTCCGGTCACGGCCTGGAAGTTGCGGTGGAACGCGGACACGCTCATGCCCGCTGTCCGTGCGAGATCTTCGACTCGGAATGACTCCGCGTAGTGCTTTCGGATCTGCTGGACCGCCCGGCTGATGTGGGCCAGTCCGCTGTCCGCCAGGCCGAGCTGGCGGATGGCGGGGCCCTGTTCGCCGCGGAGCAGGTGCCAGAGAATCTCCCGTTTGACCAGCGGGGCGAGGATCTTGCGGTCAGCGGGACGCTCCAGCAGCCGCAGCAGCCGGACGATGGCATCCAGCAGTTCCGAGGGGGCTTGGCTGACCGCGATGCCTGCGGGTGCGGAGAGTGTCGGGGCCGGCAGGTCGCGGGGGTCGGCCTCCAGGAGCAGCTGAGCGATTTCGACAGGGTTGAGGGTCATCCCGAAGCCGAGGGTGGACTGCCCGGTGTCGATGACGTGGCCGGTGACGGGGAGGTCGACCGAGGTGACGAGGTACTGACCAGGTCGGTAGTCGTACAGGCGCTCGCCCAGGGCGAGGCGCTTGCCGCCCTGGGCGATGACCGCGAGCACGGTGCCGGACATGCCCGCCGCAGGTGCGCTGCGCTGGTCGAACCGACATGCCTGGATGCCGTCGATCGCTGTGGTCAGATCGGGGCGAGCATGCCGGTTCACCAGCTCGCGCAGCTCGTCCAAAGGCATGCCTTCAGTCTTGCGCAGACCGGTCACACCGTGCTCGGCCGCAGCAGGATCAGGCAAGGATGTGCGCGTACTGGGGCAGCGTGTGGCGAGCGCAGCACGGTGGCCTGCGCGAGGTGCCACCGGGCGGCAGCAATGGCTTCGGCGTGGGGGAGGGCCGTGCTCGCGGTGGTTCATCGCGGGGTGCCTGGTCAGAGGTTCTGGTCGCCTGACACTTCGATGTCCTGGCCGGTGATCCAGCGCCCTTCCTCGGAGACCAGCATGGCGATGACCATGCCGATGTCGTCGGGTTCGCCGATCCGCCCGAGCGCGAACGTCTTCGCCAGGTCCGGAATGATCTCCGGGTTCTTGGCGAAGGCGTCATCGGCGAAGCGCGTGCGGGTGGCGCCAGGGGCGACGGAGTTGACGCGGATGCCGCGGGCGCTGAACTCCTTGGCCATGTACCGGCTGAGGACCACGATGGCGCCCTTGAGAGCCGCGTAGACGGAGTAGCCGGGCGCGGTCACGTGGGGCAGGGTGGAGTTGCTGGTCAGGTTGACGATGGCGCCGCGGTCGGCCAGCAGTGGGAGCAGGGTCTGGGTGAGGAAGAACGGGCCCTTGAACAGGCCGTCGGTGAGCTTGTCGAATTCCTGTTCAGTGGCCTGCTCGATCAGCGCCATCCCGGCGAAACCCGCGTTGTTGACCAACTGGTCGAAGGAGTCCCGGTGGAAGGTCTCGCGCAGGGCGTCGGCCACGGCGTCGTGGAAGGCAGGGAAGCCGGCTGTGTCGCCGATGTCCAGGTGCAGCGCCACGGCGGTGCCGCCCGCCTGCTCGATCTCACGGACGGTGTCCTTGGCGCCCTGCTCGTTGGAGCTGTAGGTCAGGATGACACCGGCCCCACGCTTGGCGACCTGAACGGCCGCGCTCTGGCCGATGCCGGAACTGGCGCCGGTGACGACGGCTACCTTCATCTGTTGTGCCTCCTGGACATCCGGAGCTTGAAGGCTCCGTACGGGGTGTGACACCCCAAGGCAACCGCGTCACCGTCCTCGGGAGAAGAAGAATCCTCCCGGCCTCTTGCCCGATTCTGCCCTCCTCAATGCTGCGGGTCCGCACGCGGATCCGACGAAACCTCAGGCGAGCAGGTCGGCCAGCATCGCGGGGTCGACGTTGCCGCCGGACACCACGGACACGGTCTTGCCGCCCGGCAGCTCGCCGGCGTGGTGCAGGAACGCGGCCGTGGCCGTGGCGCCGCTGGGCTCGGCCACGAGCCGGGCCCGGCGGGCCAGCACGCGCACGGCGTCGCGGATCTCGTCCTCGGTCACGGTGACGATGCCGTCCAGCACGTTCTGCAAGTGCGCGAACGTGAGGTCGGACGGCTGGGCGCGCAGGCCGTCGGCGATCGTGCGGGCCCGCCGGTCCATCGGCCACTCGACGCGCCGGCCGGCGCGCAGGCTCTCGGCGGTGTCGCCCGCCAGCTCGGGCTCGACGCCGATCACCTTCGCACCCGGGCACAGCGCCTTGATCGCCGTGCCGACGCCGGAGGCGAACCCGCCGCCGCTCACCGGCACGAGCACGGTGTCGACGTCCGGCAGGTCGATGGCGATTTCCAGGCCCGCGGTGCCCTGGCCGGCGATCACGTCGAGGTGGTCGAACGGCGGGATGAACGTGAGCCCGCGCTCGCGCGCCAGCTCGCTCGCGCGCGGCTCCTGGTCGGCGATCGGGACCTCCACCACCTCGGCACCCCAGCGTTTCGTGGCCTCGACCTTGAGCCGCGGCGCCACGTCCGGCACCACGATCACGGCCGGAACGCCGAACGCGTTCGCCGAGTAGGCGACCGCCTGCGCGTGGTTACCGCTCGAATACGCGACCACGCCGCGCGCACGTTGTGCGTCGTCGAGCGAGGCGATCGCGTTGTACGCGCCGCGGATCTTGAACGCGCCGATCTGTTGCAGGCTCTCGGGTTTGAGCCACAGCTGTCCTTCGGCCCAGGGCTGGCGCAGGAGCGGCGTGCGCACCGCGTGGTCGGCCACGCGCTTCGCCGCGGCCTCGATGTCGGAGATCGTCACCAATCGCATGTGGCGAGTATGTCAGGAAAGTGTGAGCCGTAGTCCATCCATTGTGGACGGTCGACGTGTCCTCGCTCACGGATGGGCAACGCGGGGAGTTCCTCGCGCGCCTTACTCGTTGAACGCAGTGGGGGAAGTCGCCGGGTACTAGTAGATCGGGATCATGAGTCAGCAGCAGGAAAAGACGTCGGAGCAGGGTGAGAAGAAGAGCTTCCGCCCCGCGCAGGTGGTGGCGACGGCACTTGCGGCCGTCACGGCCGCGTTGCTCGGTTCGACGCTCGGCGTGGCGGGCACCGTGGTGGGGGCCGGGGTGGCGAGCGTGATCACCACCGTCGGCGCCGAGCTGTACCTGCGCTCGCTGCAGCGCACGCGCGAAGCCGCGGTGAAGGCGCGCGCCGCGCTCGTCACGGCGGGGCAGCGCCGTGGCAGCAAGCCCGGGCTGTCGCCGGTGGACGACCCGGCGCAGATGCCGACCGTGCTCCTGCCGCTCGACCCGTCGGAGATGCCGACGGTGCGGATCTCGAAGCTGACCGCGCCGGCCGAGCCCGAGGAATCCTTCGGCGACAAGCTGCGGAAGCTGCGCTGGCCGATCATCATCGGCACGAGCGTGGTCGCCACCGCTATCGCCATCGCCGTGATGGTCGGCGTCGAACTGGCCACCAAGGGCGGCGTCGGTGGCGGGTTCGTCTACCACGGCAACTCGGGCACGAGCCAGCAGCAGAAGCAGGACGACAGCCCGCCCGCGACGTCGGAGAACAGCCCGCCGCCCAGCGAGACCCAGTCGAACACCCCGCCGCCCTCGACCTCGTCTTCGAGCACGTCCACCAGCGAAAGCCCGACGTCTTCAAGCAGCTCGGACAGCGCCCCGCCGCCTTCGAGCACGGGTGGGGCGCCGTCGACCACGCCGAGCGCGCCACAGACGAAGGGCGCGCCCTCGGGCACGCCGAGCCCCTAGCCGAGCTGGGTCTTCAACGCCTGCGCCGCCGCCTTCGGGTCTTCCGCGTCGGTGATGGCGCGGACCACGACGATCCGCGTCGCGCCGGCCGCCAGCACCTCCGGCAGCCGTTCGGTGTCGATGCCGCCGATCGCGAACCACGGCCGGTCGGTACCGGTTTTCGCGCTGGCCCGAACGAGGTCCAGGCCCGGTGCGTACCGGCCGGGTTTGGTCGGCGTCGGCCAGCACGGGCCGGTGCAGAAGTAGTCCACGCCGTCCTCTGCTGCGGCCGCCGTGGCCTGCTGAGGCGAGTGCGTGGAGCGGCCGATCACGACGTCGTCGCCCAGAATGCGGCGCGCGAGCGGCACGGGGATGTCGTCCTGGCCCAGGTGCAGCACGTCGGCTCCCACGGCGAGTGCGACGTCGGCGCGGTCGTTGACCGACAGCAGCGCACCGTGGCGCGCGCACGCTTCGGCGAGCACCTCGAGCGCCGCGATCTCCTGCGCGGCCTCGAGTGGGGCCCCGTTGGTCTTGTCCCGCAGCTGCACGATGTCGACGCCGCCGGCCAGCGCCGCGTCGATGAACTCGGCGAGGTCGCCGCGCGACGAGCGGGCGTCGGTGCACAGGTACAGCCGCGAATCGGCCAGGCGGGTGCGGATCTGTGATCCGGTCAGGGCGGGCATGGCGGGCACGTTACCCGCGCGCTACGGTGGGGTGGTCCGCACGGGAGCCCGAGGCACGGGCTGAGAGGGAGCTGCCGCTCCGACCGTGGAACCTGATCCGGGTCATGCCGGCGCAGGGAGCGTGATTCCATGAATGAGACCCTCACCGTCGTCGGCGGCGGTGTCATCGGCCTGTCCGCGGCTTGGCGCGCGGCGGCCCGCGGCCATCGCGTCACGGTGGTCGATCCGGCCCCCGCGCGCGGCGCGTCCTGGCTGGCCGGCGGCATGCTCGCGCCGGTCACGGAGGCGTGGCCGGGCGAGGAGCACGTGCTCCGCCTGGGCGAGGAGTCGCTGCGGCGCTGGCCCGCGTTCGCGCGGGACCTCGCGGCCGAGGGCACGGACCCTGGGCTCGCTTCGCACGGCACGATCGTGGTCGCGTTCGACAGCGCCGACGCCGGGCACCTCGACATCCTCGCGGAGTACCTGACGTCCCTGGGCCGGGACGTCGAGCGGCTCACCGGGCGGGCGGCGCGGCGGCTCGCGCCCGGCCTGGGTGCGGTGCGCAGCGGGCTGCACGTGCCGGGTGACCTGGCTGTCGACAACCGGAAGCTGCTGACGGCGCTGCTCTCCGCGTGCGCGAAGCGGGGGGTTGAGTTCTCTTCGTTGCGGATCACTTCGCTCGACGACGTGACCGGTCCCGTCGTTCTCGCTGCCGGCGCGTGGACGGGCAAGCTGCACCCGCTGCTGGCCGACGCCGTGCGGCCGCTCAAGGGCGAGATCCTGCGACTGCGGCCGCGTCGGGGCTGCCTGCCGCCCCCGCCGTACACGGTGCGCGCGATGGTGGAGGGCCGGCCGATCTACCTCGTGCCGCGCGCTGACGGCGAGCTGGTGCTCGGTGCGACGCAGTACGAAGCGGGCTTCGACGAGACCGTGACCGCGCGTGGCGTGCGGGAGCTGCTGGAAGGCGGCGAACGGATCCTGCCGGGCATCACGGAGTACGAGCTCGTCGAGATCGCGGCCGGGCTGCGCGCGGGGAGCCGCGATGCGCTGCCGTACATCGGGGAGCTCAGCGAAGGCGTGTACGCGGCGACGGGGCACCACCGCAACGGTCTGCTGATGGCCCCCGTGACCGCCGACGCCGTGGTCGCGTGGCTGGCCGGCGAGGCCCCACCGGACGAGATCGGGGCGGCCGCGCCCGCCCGTTTGCTGCAGAAGGAGCGAGTCTGATGGAGATCAAGGTCAACGGGAGCTGGCGCGAGTTCCCCGACGGCGCCACCGTGTCCGAGGTGCTCGACGCACTCGACGTGACCCGCCAGGGCGTGGCCGTCGCGGTGAACGGCGAGGTCGTGCGCCGGGGCGAGTGGGAGGCGTCGGTGGTGCCGAAGGGCGCGAACATCGACGTGCTGACCGCGGTGCAGGGAGGCTGACGATGGACGACGCTCTGGTCATCGGCGACCACAAGCTGTCGTCGAGGCTGATCATCGGGACCGGTGGCGCCGGAAACCTGTCGGTGCTGGAACGCGCGCTGGTCGCGTCGGGCACCGAGCTGACGACGGTCGCCATGCGCAAGGCCGACGCCGACGGCGGCACCGGTGTGCTCGGCCTCGTGCGACGCCTCGGGATCAAGCTTCTGCCCAACACCGCAGGCTGCCGCACCGCCGCGGAGGCCGTGCTGACCGCGCAGCTGGCCCGCGAGGCGCTCGACACGGACCTCATCAAACTCGAGGTCCACGCCGACGACCGCACCCTGCTACCCGACCCGTTCGAAACCTTGGACGCCGCGGAACAACTGGCGGCCGACGGCTTCACTGTGCTCGCGTACACCAACGACGACCCCGTGCTCGCTCTTCGGCTCGAGGAGGCGGGCTGCGCCGCCGTGATGCCGCTCGGCGCCCCCATCGGCACGGGCCTCGGCATCCGCAACCCGCACAACATCGAGCTCATCGTCGCGCGCGCCATGGTCCCCGTCATTCTCGACGCGGGCATCGGCACCGCTTCCGACGCCTGCCTCGCCATGGAACTCGGCTGCGACGCGGTCCTGCTGTCCACCGCCGTGACGCGCGCCAAGGACCCGGAACGCATGGCCGCGGCCATGCGCGCGGGCGTCGAGGCGGGCCGCCTGGCCCGCGACGCGGGCCGGGTACCGCAGCGCTTCTGGGCGCACGCATCGAGCCCGCCCCGCTGACGGCTGCCGCGCGTGCGCGGTGCAGGTGGGCGACGGCGCGATGGCGAGTTGGGTGCGGCTGTGGAGCTCGCGCGCTTCCGCCCTGCTGGCGGCTGCGGTGCGTGCGCGGTGCAGGTGGGCCATGGCGCGATGGCGAGTTGGGTGCGGCTGTGGAGCCTGCGCGCTTCCGCTCCGCTGACGGCTGCCGTGCTGGTGCCGGCGCAGGTGGGCCACGGGCACGACGCTGAACTGGGTGCCTCGGCGGAGCCCACTCGCCGACGGGATGCGGTCCGTGCTGGGGTGACCCGGCGACTTCGCGGGCCGGTTCGCCGCGAGCCGCCCCACGTGTGCAATCGGCGCTGATTGCGGAGGGCCGCTCTCGGTGAAGGCTGCCGGCCGCGTCGGCGGCGCCGGACCGGTCGGCGGCGGATGTGGCGGCCGGCAAGCCGGACCGCGCGTCGCGATCGGCGTCGGACGCGGCGGCGGAATGCCATCCCGGCCTCGGCGGCTGTGCGTAGGCGGCTCGTTTCGCCCTGCCGGGGTAAACGCGGGTAAGCCGCCTGGTGCAAGTGGGCCGCGTTTGCCGACCCGGTTGGTGATTTCGTCCGCGCTTAACGCTGAACGTGCACCGTCAGGCCTTATGGTGGACGACACCTTTCCGGCGCAAAGGCGGCGGGCAACAGCGGTAGGAGGAGCCAGCCGTGACTCTATCCTCGGTCCAGGACGTCTCGGGCAGGTTGTACTTGGCCGTGGGACGGCTGTCGCGCTCGTTGCGGCAGGCGGGGGTCCCCGGGCCCGGCCACGGCGCGATCTCGGCCCTTGCCACGCTCGTCCACTTCGGTCAGCTGCGCCTCGGTGACCTCGCCGCGAAGGAGGGCGTCGCGGCGGCCACGATGTCGCGCATAATCGCCACCCTCGTCGAGGCGGGCTACGTCACGCGCGAATCCGACCCCGTCGACCGCCGAGCCTGGCTCGCCCGAGCGACGGAGGAGGGCGAGCGGCTCGTGTCCGGCGTGCGGTCCACCCGCGTGCAGGAGCTGAACCGCCGCCTCGACAAGCTGAGCCCGGAATACCGCGAGGCCCTCACGATCGCGTTGCCGGCCCTGGAAGCCCTGATCTCCGACGACAGCTAGCTGCCGCGGCGCGCCCATGGTTACCACTTCCGGACGGGAAGGCACTGCGGGTGTGAGCTCGTCAGCGCACGAGCAACGCCAGGCGCCTCCTCGCGGGCGGTCGCCTCGCGCTCGGCCGACCGCGGCCAGAACTGGTCCGCCAAACACCTGACACAACTTGTCGCGACCACCGACCACCGACCACCAGCCCGCAGGACTGCTGCTGCGCCGCCGCCCGGAGAGACAACGTGCCCCCACCCTCCCAAGGGGGGCGTCCCTGTTCCAGTCTACCGAGGTCGGCGGCCCGAAAACGGGGTTCGGCGAATCTGTGGACAACGTCGGGACGGGCGTTGGGGCTGTGGACAAATCAGCGGTTTGGCGGCACTCGCGCCCGACGATGTGGTAGTCGGCAAAGCCCTAGTGGTCTGTGTTTGAAGTGGTCTGACGGTTGGACTTCTTGAGGATCTCGTCGGCGGTTTTGGTCCAGATGAAGGGGTGGCAGCGTTCGTTCCAGCCGTCGATGAAGGCGCGGATCTTGGCGTTGAGGTCGTGGACGGAGCGGAAGCTGCCGCGGCGGATGGTTTGGCGTTCGATGATGCCGAA
>NZ_JBFBAF010000039.1:0-90998 GCF_040682095.1 Amycolatopsis sp. NPDC051372 | reverse complement strand
CGGATGGGGCGGTCGGATCGGCCGGGGGCCGATCGAACCGCCCCATCCGGAAGCCGGCGCGATCTCGCGGCGTGGTTGCGGATCAGACCTCGGCGACGAGGAAGTCCTCTCCGGTGGAAGGGCGGAGGCCGTCCGCACGGCTAGAGAAGTAGCGTTCGGCCAGGGCGGTTCCGGAGATGTGGCGGACGCCGGTGAACCCCGCGTCTCGGGCCGTCGCCAGCATTTCCTCCGGCCGGTAGAAGCTGACGAACGGGGTGCCGGCGGCTTTCGCACCGTCCTGGCTCGCGCGCAGGCCCGGGCGGTCTGTGGTGTCGAGCAGGTCCTGGGGCAGGAGGAAGGTCATGGCGAGCGTCGTGCCGTTCGCCAGGCCCGCGATGGTGCGCAGGGTTTCCGCCGTGGTGGCCTTCGACAGGTACATGCTCACACCCGTGGACGCGAAAACCGCGGGTTGCTTCGGGTCGAAGCCCGCGGCTTCGAGTTCGGCGGGCCACGACTGGCCGGATTCGAAGTCGACGGGCACCAGCGTCGGCAGCGGGTAACCGAGGGCTTGCAGGCGCTCGCGTTTCCAGGCCTGGGTGCCGGGTCGGTCGATCTCGAAGACGGTGGTCTTTCCGGGTTGCGCTGGGAGAAGGAGTCGAGGCCCCCGCCGAGGATCACGTACTGACTCACACTTCGTTCCAGCAACAGCTCCTAAGGGATGTCTCGTAACTGCTCTTGTGGTTGGTGGGACTGGTGTTGCGGATCAGTCTGCGAGGAGGATGTTGTGCAGGTGCGCGATGCCGGAGACCGTGTCGTTCAGCGTGCTGGCTGCGCGGCGATAGTCGCGCAGGATCTTCCAGCACTTCATCCGCGCCAGCGCGTGCTCGACACGGGCCCGGATCTTGCGATGGCCGGCATTGAGGTCTTCCTGCCAGCCGGGCAGATCGCTGCGGTCACGAGGTTTGCGGTAGGGCATGATCACCTCGGGATTGCCTTGGTAGCCGCCGTCGGCCATCACCGGGCGCCCCGCCAGCTTCTGCTCGATGCCGCAGGCGCGGTAGACGGTGCAGTCGCCTGCGTTGCCCGGATACGCGTCGCCGGTGGCGATCACCAACCGGGTGTCGGCATCGATCGCGACCTGCACGTTCGCCGAATACCGGTAGTTCTTCGACGGTGCTGCCAGCCGGTGATCCCGCGTCGGCACCAAGGTGCCGTCCACGATCGCGATCGCGTCGATCCGCCGCTTGCGGACCGGGGCCAGCGCCAGCAGCGGCCCGATAGTGTCGATCACTCGATGCGCCGCGGAATGCGACACCCCGAACAGCGGCCCGATCTGGCGCATCGTCAGGTTCGTCCGCCAGTACGTCGCGACCAGCAGCACACGATCGGCCAGGTCAAGGCGCCACTGACGACCAGGTCGGCCATCGGCGATCTCGTCACCGCCACGTTTCGCCACGATCCGTACCAACTTGCGGAACTGACCCGGTTCCAACCCCGTGAACGGGGCAATCCACTCCGACCGCGACGCCGAGATCACCTGCACCACACCATGATCAACGATCACCGGCAACAGACCCACACCGGGTTACGAGACATCCCTTAGGTGACCACCGGCGAGATCGCGCCGGCTTCCGCATGGGGCGGCGCGATCGGCCCCCGGGCGATCCGGCCGCCCCATCCGGAAGCCGGCTCAAAGGCGATCTCGCACGCCCCGGCGAAGCCGGGCCAGACAACACAGCGCACGGTCATCTCTTCCGAGCCGTAGTGCGTGGGTTCGTACGGGGTCACGACCTCGACGTCCGGGCCCGGTTAGGCCGCGCCGGGCGTTTTGAGCACGAGCCGGGTACGCGTCTCCTGCGTCTCCGGCACTTCGGCGATGAACACGGACGGCCCCTGCTCGCCGCGGAACTGCCCCGAATGGTGGTCGGTCTCGAACTCCAGCTCGAACCCCAGCGACTGGAAGAACTTCGCGGCTTTGCCCCAGTTGTGCGTTTCGAGGAACGCAGCCTCGATGCCTTCGGTAGTCATTCGTCCTCCTCCCCGAGGTACTCGCGCAGCGCTTCTGCGACCAGCGCGGACAGCGACGAGCCGGTCTCGATCGCGCGGATCTTCACCTGCTTGATCAGGCTGACCGGCAGGTACACGTTGAACTGCTTCACGTCCTCGTCGCCCACGCTTCCGAAGCTGGCATGCTAGCAAGCTAGCCCGCAACGGTCCGGCGCCAGTCCGAGGGGCTGACGCCGCGGGCGCGCTTGAACGCCACGCTGAACGCGAACGCGTCGGTGTAACCGGTCTCGCGGGCGACTTGGGCGATGGGGTTTTCCGTGTCCCGCAACAGATCCGCGGCCAGCGTCATGCGCCAGCCGGTGAGGTAGGTCAGCGGCGGCTCGCCGACGAGCGTCGCGAACCGGGCGGCGAACGCGGCTCTCGACAAGCCGACTTTCGCGGCCAGCTCGCCGACTGTCCACCGGTGCGCGGGATCGCCGTGCAGCAGCCTCAGCGCCTCGCCGACGCCCGGGTCGGCAAGCGCGCGGTACCACGACGGCGGGGTCGGCGACTCGGCGCACCAGGCCCGCAAAGCCTGCACCAGCACCAGATCCAGCAGCCGGTTGAGCACGGCGCCCTGGCCCGGTTCGTCGCGGGAGGCCTCGGCGGCGAGCAGGTCGAGCGTCGCGCCCGTGCGTGGTCCCGCCGGCACCACGGCCAGCTCAGGCAGGAGGGCGAGGAGCCGATCGCTGACCTCGCCGTGGAGTTCGTACGCGGCCCGGAGCATCACGGTCGCGCCGGGTAGCCCGTCGCCGTACGTGCGTGGGGCGAGAAACCAGTGCTCCGTCGTGGGTTCACCGCTGGGCAGGTACTTGCGGTTTCCGCGGATCGTGACCTGCTCAGCCGTGCCCGGGTCGTCGGCGATCGTGTAGTCGCGGCTGGTGACCAGCGCGATGTCCCCGGCTTCGAGGCGCACCGGCTCGCCGCCGACCCGGATCGACGCGTGGCCGCCGAGTGTGGCCATCACGGTGAGCGCCGGCGCGTCGGCGTACGCGACCGACCAAGGCGGGCGCTGGATCAGCTGACGCACCAGCGCGGTCCTCGCGCGGGCGCGGTGCAGGAGGTCAGTGAGCACGTCCATGACCTCGACGGTAGACGATCACAAAGGAATCCTGGACCTTCGACCATGGATGGTCTGGCCCCGGCGGAGTTGACTGGTCATCATGACCAAGTCGCTAGTCGTATTCGGAGCCGGCCCGGGAGTCGGGCGCGCCATCGCCCGCCGCTACGGGAAGGCGGGTTACGACGTTGTCCTAGTCGCTCGCCGCCGGGCTCCGCTGGAGGAGTTCGCCGCCGTGCTGGCGGCCGAGGGCAGCGCCGCCCACGCGCTCACCGCAGACCTGTCCGAAACCGGATCGATCCCCGCTCTCGCCACGCGGATCCGCACCCTCGTCGCGACCCCGACGTCGTCTACTACGCCCCTTCCCCCGGCGACCCGGACTTCACCTCCGCGGCCTCGCTGACCTCGGCCCGGCTGCACGCCTCGATGCCGCTGGCCCTCGACACCCTCATCGCCCTCGTCGCGGAGTTCCTCCCCGCCATGCTCGCTCGCGGCGACGGCGCGATCCTCACCGCGCAGGGCGCCGCCGCCGTCCGCGGCAGGGCACACATGAGCGGCTGGGGGCCGCTGTTGGCCGCGCAGCGCAATTACCTCCAGTCGCTGGCCGCGGAGGTCGCCGACCAGGGGGTGATCGTCGGACAGCTCCACATCGGCGCGCGCATCACCGGCACGCCTTTCGACGACCACTACCGCGCGTCGGGGCAGCCCAAGGACGCCTTCCCGGCCGCGGACCCGGCCGACCTGGCGCAGCTGCTGTGGACCATGCACGCCGACCGCAAACCGCAGGAGCTGCTGGTCCCGTCGGAATGGTGACGCGGTTGCGAGCGCCGTAACTCGGTTGAGCGCCGTCATACGGTGATCAGTACCCAGGGAAACTCGTCGAAGGAGCCGGACGTGCCGTTCACCGATTCGACCGAACCCGTTCCCCCGGAGCTGAAGACCGACGAGTTCTCCTTGCGGCCGATCGTGGCCGGTGACACGGAGAAGGACTACGCCGCCGTGATGGACACGAGGGAGTCCCTGCGGTTGTGGCGGCAGTCGACGTGGCCCGAAGACGACTTCACGGTGGAGGACAACCGGAAAGACGTCGTCGACATGGAAGAACGCCATGCCGCGAACCGTGCGTTCAACTACACGGTGCTCGACCCGGCCGGCACGAGGTGCGTGGGCTGCGTCTACGTCTTTCCCCCGAGCGCCAAGTTCCTCGCGCAGTCCACGGTGGTCGCGGTCGGCGACGTCGAGTGGGCGGACGTCGACGCGGTCGTTTTCTTCTGGGTTCGGCGGCCCGAAATGGAGCAGGGCATGGACGAACGCCTTCTCGCGGCGCTGCGCGCGTGGTTCGAGGACGAGTGGAAGTTCGAGAAGACGGTGTACGCCACGAGTGAGCCGTTCACCCAGCAGGTGGAACTCCTGGAGCGCACCGATCTGAGCCTGAAGTTCGAGCTGCTGGAGCCTGGCAAAGAGGGAAAGCGGCTAGTTTTCGGCTGAGTGGGCGCTCAGCCGAGTTCGGGAAAACACGCGGCCGCGAGGAGACGCAGGTCCTTCGCGTTCCCGGCGGGCGATCGGTCTGGTGGCGGCCCCTCGGCCGCCGGACCGGGCACTCCCTGGGTGACGCGCCGGGCATTCGGCGTCTTCTCCAGGGAGTGCGCGCGGTATCGCCACTGCTCGTCGTAGCGCGGTTGGACCCGGTCCGACAGCGCCGCGGGGGCCGAAATCTCCGGGTACAGCCCGGCCAGGAACTCGACTTCCGCGTGCGGTCGGGAACCCGTCGAGTCGACCGACCAGACGTCCAACGTCACCCACCGGTCGGCGGCGACGCGCATGGCGTACACGTCGCCCGCCGCGGCCGGTTCCGTGCCGACGGACCGTGGAACGTCGCGGGTGCGGGCTTGCCTGGCCAGCTCCCGCACCCGTTTTCCGACGGCGGCGGCGATCGTCGCGTCGGCCGCCGGCCGAGGTCCGGCGAGATCAACGTCGCCGGTGTCGAAGTCCGCGAACACCTCGCGCGCGACGTCCTCGCGCAGGCCGTCCGACGATCGCCACCACGCCGGCGGTGCCTGGACCTCGACCCGGTCGCTCGGGCGCTGGTCCCGCTCGACGTAGTCCGACCAGCGCCGCACCAGCCCGGGGTGCTCCGCCGTGGCCACCACGCCGACGAGCGCGAGCTCCTCCAACACGCTGCCGTAGGCATGGACCGCGGTCGTGTCGAGCAGCCGGTGGCGCTTCAGCTCCGTGCGAGCAGCTCCGTAACCCTTGCCGTCGGGCAAGGTGCGGAGCACGGTCAGCATCGCGCGCAGCAACCAACGGTCGTGCTCGGACCGAGCTCCCGGAGCGTGGTGACCGCTTCGTCGTGGGTGGTCCGCCGAAGCGCGTCGTGCGGGCGACCGGCGGTAGCCAGCACGTCCGCATCGTGCCTCGTCGCGTCCGTGACCCTCGGCAGGGAAATCCCGGCGCCCTTGAGGAACGTCCGGTCCGCGTTCACCCGTGCGTAGCGCGCGAGCAGATCGACCAGCGGCTCACCGGATTCCTGGCTGTGCACGGCAAAAGGCTAACCGGGCCCGCCCGTCGCCAAGACGGCCGAAGTAACGGTGATCAGGCCGGGCGGCCCGCACCCGCGTAGTCGTCGCCGCGGGAGTGGTAGGTGTGGATCTGGATGGCCTGACCCTCGGTGGGCGCGTTGATCATCAGGCCGTTGCCCAGGTACAGGCCGACGTGGTGGATGCGCGTGGCGGGGGAGCCGTAGAAGACGAGGTCGCCCAGCTGGGGTTCACCGGTGACCGGGGGCAGGGAGCGGAACTGGCTGTCGGCCGTGCGGGGCAGCGCGACGCCGGCGCTGTCGTACGACGCCTTCGTCAGGCCGGAGCAGTCGAAGCCCGCGGCGCCGGCGTCGGGGCCGTTGCCGCCCCAGACGTAGGGGAGGCCGAGCTGGCCGAGGGCGAAGCGGGTGGCGCGCACGGCCGGGCTGTTCGCCTTCGCCGGGTCGAGGGAGAGCGTGGCGTAGAGCTGCGCGTTGCCGAGCACACGCTGGCGGAACAGCTCGGTGTCCTTGCTCGCGTACGCCGCGATCGACTTCCACCAGCCCGTGCCCGCGGACAGGTCGGCGCCGCCGGCGCACAGGGCGCGGCCCGCGGCGACCGACGCCGAGCTGGGGTCGGTCAGCGCGGGCTTGTCGATGCCGGGGATCTTCGCGCCGTACTTCTTCCACGCCGTCGGCGACAGGCCCATCGGGTTGTCGCCGTGGCGGCCGTGGTCCGAGCCGGCCTCGCCGACGCCCGCGAGCGTCACCCACGACAGGTGGCAGCCGGGGTCTTCGGAGCGCAGCGCGAGCTCGCCGTTGGCGTAGCCGATCAGCGCGTCGGTGGGGATGTCGAGGGGGCCGGCGAGCGACTCGGCCCACTGCTGCAACGGCGTCTTGCCCCCACCGCCGGAGGCGCCCTGCCCCGGTTCCTGCGCCGCGACGGGCGCGCTCACCTCGAGCACCGACGGTCCGGCCTGAGCCGTGGCGGCGGTCGCGACCGGAGTCTGCGGCGCGGGCTGCTCACGGTCGGCCACGAGCCAGCCCGCGGTGACGAGACCGGCCACCAGCGGCAGCGCGACGAGGCCACGGTGGAACGCACCGCGCGCCCAGGACTTGCCTGCCCCCTTGCCGGCAGTGGCGGACGAGGGCGCGGCAATTTCTTCGGGCCCGGTTTTTGAATCGGGCACGGCTTTTGAATCGGGCACAGCGCTGTGCTCGGGGTCAGGCGGCGTCACGGCGTCCAATCTAGGAGAGCGCACCTCTGCGTAACGAGCGAGTCGCTTGCACGTTAGGGGGACTCTCATATTCTGGGCACATGTCTGGCATGGACGCAGCGCGACTGCGCGAGGGACTCGGCGATCGGTACTCCCGGGTGGACGTGGTTGAGTCCACCGGCTCCACCAACGCCGACCTGCGGGAAGCCCTGGAAAACGGGGGTGCGGACCGCACGGTGCTGCTCGCCGAGCAGCAGACCGCGGGCGTCGGCCGGCGGGCGCGTTCGTGGAGCTCGCCGAAGGGCGCCGGGCTGTACTTGAGCGTGGCGCTGCGACCCGCGGGCGTCCCCTTCGCGGCGCTCGGCTCACTGTCCGTGGTGGCCGGCCTCGCCGTGCGCGGGGTCGCCGCCCAGCTGGGGGTCGACGCCGTTCTCAAATGGCCCAACGACGTGCTCGCCGGACCCGACCGCGCCAAGTGCGCGGGGATCCTGGCCGAGGCCGTCTCGGACGGCGAGCCGGGTGTCGTGCTCGGCATCGGCCTCAACGTGCTGCCGCTCGGCGAAGACGTGCCGGCCGGCCCCGGCGGCCTGCCCGCGACGTCGCTCGCCGAGCAGGGCGCCGCCGACCCGGACCGCACCGAGGTCGCGCTCGCCCTGCTCACCCGCCTCGACGACCTCGAACGCCGCTGGCGCGCCACGTTCGGCGACCTCACCGCCGCCGGCCTGCTCGACGACTACCGCGCCCACTGCGCGACCCTCGGCCAGGAGGTGCGCGTCGAGCTGCCCGGCGGCCGCGTCCTCACCGGCCACGCGGCCGACCTCGACGCGACCGGGCAGCTGCTGGTCGACGCCACCGACGGCCGCCGCGTGACCGTGTCCGCCGGCGACGTCGTGCACGTGCGCCCGGCGTGACCTGCTGTGCCGATCGTTACCAATCCGACCACAGTCACGGCCGAACGGCTTCGCGGCAACGGTTACGTGCCGCGCGGGGGTCGGCCTACTTTTGGTCGGATCGGTAAACCGCGGTGTCCGGGCGCCGCGAGCGCCCTCGCGCCGGTACGGTGAGTCGACCAGCGAAGACATGAACCAGGGGAGCGTCCGCCGTGGCCTATCCGGACGATTTGCTCAGCCAGAACGAGGAAGTGGTGGTGCACAGCCACCCGCATTTCAAGATGCTGATCTTCCCGTTCGTGGCCTTCGTGATCACGATCGCGGCCGCCGTCTGGCTCATCCTGCTGGCGCAGGACGCGACGGCACCGTGGAACAACGTCGCGATGATCGCCATCGGCGTGGTGGCGCTCGTGTTCGTGGTGTGGCTGTTCCTCGCTCCGCTGGTGCGCTGGCGGACCACGCACTTCATCGTGACCACCGACCGGTTGATCGCGCGAGAAGGCGTGGTGAAGCGCACCGGCATCGACATCCCGATGTCGCGCATCAACAGCGTCCAGTTCGAGCACGGCCTGCTGGACCGGGTGTTCGGCTGCGGCACGCTGATCATCGAGTCGGCTTCGGACGAGCCGCTGAAGTTCGACGACATCCCTCACGTCGAGCGCGTGCACACGGTGATCTACCGCGAGGTCAACGACAATCCGTACGACGACTACCGCGGCGCACCGGGGCAGGGTGGACAGGGTGGTCCCCAGGACACCGAGCCGCTGCCGCCGACGAACCACCCGCCGCGCGGACGGCGGCGCTGACGTGGGCGCCCGCGAAGTCGGCCTGCCCGAACGGGTCGCCGCCGAGGGCCTGCCGCAGCGCGTGACGATCTGGGAGGTCGGTCCGCGCGACGGCCTGCAGAACGAGTCCGCCGTCGTGCCGGTCGAGGTGAAGCTGGAGTTCCTCGACCGCCTCGCCGGCGCCGGCCTCACCACGCTCGAGGCGACCAGCTTCGTGCACCCGAAGTGGGTGCCGCAGCTCGCCGACGCCGAACAGCTGCTCGCCGGCCTCGACCGCCGCGAGGGCGTTCGCTACCCGGTCCTCGTGCCCAACGAGCGTGGCCTCAACCGCGCGCTCGATGCCGGCGTGTCTGACATCGCGATCTTCGCCAGCGCCACCGAGACCTTCGCGCAGAAGAACCTGAACTCCACGCTCGACGAGCAGTTCGCCATGTTCGAGCCGGTCGTCACGCGGGCGCGCGCCGAGGGCCTGGACGTGCGCGGCTACCTGTCGATGTGCTTCGGTGACCCGTGGGAGGGCGTGGTGCCGGCCGAGCAGGTCGTGCGCGCGGGCAAGCGGCTGCTCGACTTCGGCTGCTCGCAGCTGTCGCTGGGCGACACCATCGGCGTCGCGACCACGGGCCAGGTCACGAGGCTGGTCCAGGAGTTCGAGAAGTCCGGAGTGGACGTTTCCGCGCTGGCCGTTCACTTCCACGACACCTACGGCCAGGCCCTGGCCAACACCGAGGCCGCACTTCGCGCCGGAGTGTCTACTGTGGACTCGTCGGCCGGCGGCCTCGGCGGCTGCCCGTACGCGGAGTCGGCCACGGGCAACCTCGCCACCGAGGACCTCGTGTGGCTGCTGGAGGGCCTCGGCGTGGAGCACGGCGTGGACCTCGGCAAGCTCGTGGAGACGAGCGTGTGGATGGCCGGGCGGCTCGGCCGGCCGTCCCCGTCGCGGGTCGTGAACGCCCTCGCGGGCTGAAATGCCCGAGTTCGTCCCACTTGATACGGCTTCGTGGCCGCTGTTCGAGCAGCTCTTCGGGCCAGGTGGCGTGCAGGGCGGCTGCTGGTGCGCGTTCTTCCGCCTGGTCGGGCCGGACTTCAAGGCCGCGGGGCGCGACGGCCGCAAGGCGCACGTGCGCGGCGAGGCCGAATCCGGTGTGCCGCTGGGTCTGCTGGCCGTGGTCGACGGTGAGCCGCTCGGCTGGGTCGCGGTGTCGCCGAAGCCCGACAACCCGCGGCTGGCGCGCTCTCCCGTGGCGGCCTCGGCCGAACCGGGGAACGTCTGGGCCGTGACGTGTTTCTACGTCGACCGCCGCGGCCGTCGGCAAGGACTCGCGACCGAGCTCCTGCACGCGGCCGTCGAGTACGCGGCGGCGCACGGCGCCGACGTCGTCGAGGGCTACCCCGTGGCTGCCGGCGACCGGCCGCCCGCGGATCTTTACCACGGGACTCTCGGCCTGTTCACGCGCGCGGATTTCGCGGTCGTCGAACGACGCGGAGCGGCGCGGGCGTTGGTGAGGCGGAAGATCGCCCGCGCCGGATAAGGTGGATTCACCACCTTGTCCGGTGCCGCGCGGAAGTTCCCCCTATCGGGGAATTGTGTGGAACCGGCTGGCGCGGCGGACGTCTTTCCTGAAGCCGGAGCAACCGAGAAGAGGGTGTCCGTGTCCGAACACGCCGAACCGGTCGACACCGACTTGGCCACCGGGCCCATCCGGCTGCCCGCGCAGTACGGCGGCTTGCTCGACGGCGGGTTCGACGACGTTCCGACACCTCCGACCGGCACCCGCCTCCCGCCCGCACGGCCGGCCCCGCGCCTGCCGTTCGCGGGCCGGCCGCACAACCAGGTCTTCCGCGGGCCCGCGCCGTACCCGGCGCCGCCGCCTCCGCCTCCGCCGATGGGCGCGCTGCGCACCGAGCGCGAGAGCGTGCTGGCGTTGTTCCTGGTCCACATGTTCCCGATCGGGCACCTGCCCGTGGCCGCGGACCGGCCCGCGGTGCAACTGCCGTTGCCGGACAACGGTTCCGGGCCGTTCGACCACCCGGACTCGGCGCTGCTCGACGACACCGCGACGCTCGAGTACGTCTCGCGCGGCCTCCGTCGCACGCCCGCGCCACCCGCCGACCCACAGCCGCCCGCTGCGCTCTTCGAGGGCTACGAGCCGGGCGCCGAGGACACCGCGTGGCCACCGATTCAGGAAGAAAAAGCCGTGGTACTCCCGGAAAACACGTGGCTCGACCGCTTCGGTGACGAGCACGGCCGCCTCTTCGCCGTCGGCGGCACGCCGTTCGCGCAGCGTTCGCTGCCGGAGTCCACGCGCCGCGCCGGCTACCGGCGCTACCGCGTGGTGAAGCCCGTGCCGATGTGGAGCTCAACCGCGCCGGAGTGGTTCGGGCAGCCGGGCGGCGGGATCCGCTACCGTGCCGTGCTGGCCGCCGACGAGCTGGTCACCCTGGGGTTCCTGGCCGACGTCACGCGGGAGGTGCGATGAACACGCAGTCGATCCGGCGCTGGCTCGACCGGCTGGGCGTGCCCGCCGAGGTCGTCTCCGTCGGCACCGAGGCCGACAACGCGTGGTGCCTCATGCCCGCCGACGACGAGGGCTGGGAAGTCTTCTGGCGCGAGCAGGGCAACCGCTACGACTGGGCGCGCTTCACGTCCGAGCAGGTCGCCTGCCACTACCTCTTCGGCCGCCTCGCGTGGTCGCAGGTCGCGCGCGGCGCCGTCGGCGTGCTGCCCGGCCACTGAATCGCTCGTGAGAGCGGGGCGAACCGCCACTCACGAGCTGGTTCAGCGAGCGGCCTTGAGCACGCCGTCGACCAGCGTGAGTAGTTCGTCCACCTGGTCCGCCTGGTACATCAGGTCGACGAGCACGTGGTCGGCGTCGGTCTCGTCCTCGACGCGCTTGATGGTGTCGGCGACGTGCGTGACGACCTCGTCGCTGCGGTCCGTCGGGTAGATCCGCACGATCATGTCCAGCTCCGCCGGGTCACGGCCGGCTTCGGCGGGCATCGCGCGGATCGTCGCCATCGGCTGGTTGATCGCGGCGTCGAGGTCGGTCATGTGCGGCGGAACCACAGCCGGGAGCCAGCCGGCGGCGCGGCGGGCGACACGGCGCATCGCGGACGGCGAGAAGCCTGCGCGATAGATCGGCGGCTTGCGACGGGCTTCAACGCGGAACGCGAGGCGGGAATCTGCCAGAAGCGGCCTTCGTGCGAAGCAGGATCGGCGGTCCACAGTTCATCGAGCACATCCAGGATCTCGTCGAACCGCGCGCCGCGCTCGTTCATGGGCGCGCCGATCGCTCGGAACTCGTCGGGGGACCAGCCCACGCCCAAGCCCGGGATGAGACGGCCGCCGCTGAGCTGGTCGAGCGTCGTGAGCATGCGGGCGAGCAGGACCGGCGAGTACCACGGAGTGTTGAGGATGTTGGAGCCGATCTCGACCCGCTCCGTCGCGGTGGCAGCCACCGCCAGCAGCGCGAACGGATCGAGGATCGCGTCGAACTCGGGCGGGAACGTGTCGGCGCCGTTGTAGCCGACCTCGGGATCGACCGGCGCCAGCGCGCGGTCGATCACCCGCAGGCTGGCGCCGCGACTCGGTGCTGTCCCAGCGGCTCACGACGCTGACCGATGCCGGCCTGGTGCGTCGCACGGTGTTCGAAGGGCCGCCGGTCGCGGTGTCCTACGAGCTCACGGCGCCCGGCAAGGCCCTCATCCCGGTGCTCGGCGACCTGTCACAGTGGGCCGAGGAGCACCTACCCGGCTAGCGCTTGAGCACGGCCAGCGCGGCGTCGTGCAGCGCGCCGTTGCTCGACAGCGCCGAGCCGCCCTCGTAGGTCGCCGCGCCCGTGAGGTCGCTGAAGCGCCCGCCGGCCTCGGTCACGAGGACCTGCGCGGCCGCGACGTCCCACGGGTTCACGATGCACTCGGCCGCGAGGTCCAGCGCGCCTTCCGCCACGAGGCAGTGCTGCCAGAAGTCGCCGAACGCGCGGCTCTCCCAGCAGGCCTCCGTCAGGGCGAGGTACTTCTCGCGGGAGTGGTACTCGGTCCACGTGTTGAGGTCCGTCGTGGACAGGTACGCGTCTTCCAGCGAAGCCACGGCCGACACCGCGAGCCGCCGCACGCCGGCCGTGTCGCTGCTGTAGGCGCCGTCGCCGTGCGAAGCCCACCAGCGGCGGCCCAGCAGCGGCGCGGTGATCATGCCGACGACGGGCGAGCCGTCCTCGACCAGCGCGATCAGCGTGGCCCAGACCGGCACGCCGCGCAGGAAGTTCTTGGTCCCGTCGATCGGGTCGAGCACCCACGCGCGGCCGGTCGCGCCCGCCGTACCACCACGTTCTTCGCCCGCGACGGCGTCGCCGGGGCGCTCTGTGGCGAGGATCGCACGGATGGCGTCCTCGACGGCGGTGTCCGCGTCGGTCACCGGCGTGCGGTCGGGTTTGCGGGACACCGAAAGGTCCAGCGCGCGGAAACGCGCTGTGGTGATCGCGTCGGCGGCGTCAGCCAGCCGGGTGGCAAGGGTCAGATCATCCTCGTAGCCAGGCACGGTCACGATGGTTTCACGGGTGTTCGCCGTAAGGTTGGCGAGGTGAGCATGGTCCTACTTGCCGAAGACGACCCCACCATCGCCGAGCCGCTGTCCCGGGCGCTCCAGCGAGAGGGGTACGAGGTCGAGGTCGTCACTGATGGACCGGCGGTGCTCGGCGCCACCTCCGCCCACCGCGTCGACCTGCTCGTGCTCGATCTGGGCCTGCCGGGCATGGACGGGCTGGAGGTGTGCCGCAGACTGCGCGCCGGCGGCACCGAGCTGCCGGTGCTGATGCTCACCGCCCGCACCGACGAGGTCGACTTCGTCGTCGGGCTCGACGCGGGGGCCGACGACTACGTGGCCAAGCCGTTCCGCCTGGCGGAGCTGCTGGCCCGCATCCGCGCGCTGCTGCGCCGCCGGGTGCCGGAGGTGCTCGAATCCGGGGGTGTCCGCATGGACCTCGGCGCGCGGCTCGTCACCGTCGACCTGCACGAGGTGCAGCTGGCGAACAAGGAGTTCGAGCTCCTGCGCGTGCTGATGAGCCGCGCGGGCCAGGTCGTGAGCCGCGACGAGATCCTCGCCGAGGTGTGGAACGAGCTGGAGTCGAAGACGTCGAAAACGCTCGACATGCACATGTCCTGGCTGCGGCGCAAGCTCGCCGTCGCGGCCGACGAAGCGGCCGGGCGCCCCGCCAAGTCCGCGCACTCCGACGGCGAACGACGCATCGCGACCGTCCGCGGCGTCGGCTTCCGCTTCAACGTCGAATAGCGCCGAGCGATGAGCATGCGCCGCCGCATCCTGATGGCGATCCTGCTGGCCGTGCTCGTGACCGCGGCTGTGCTCGGGATCCCGCTCGGCGTCACGGCCTGGCGGCTGGTGGAGAACCTCAACCGCGAGAGCCTGGCCGAACGCGCGCGCGTGATTGCCGCGACGGTCGACACGCAGGTCGCCAACGGCGACGAGATCGACATCCAGCAGTTCCGCGTCGGCGTGCCGCACGGCGGGTTCCTGGAGGTCCGCGGCGACGGGCTGATCGAGAAGCACCTCGGCGTCAACCCCGGGCCCGACCCGGTCGTGGAGCGCGTGCCGACGGCACGCCACGGCGAGGTGGTCCTGTCGATCCCGAGGGGCCCGGTGCGCACGAAGCAGACGCAGGTGACGCTGCTCGTGGTGCTGCTGGTGGTGCTGTCCGTCGGCACCGGCGCGGTGGTGGCGACGGTGACCGCGCGCCGGCTGGCGAAACCGTTGCGGCACGTCGCGGACCGCGCGTCGCGCCTCGGCGGCGGCGACTTCCGGCCCGACCCGGGCCGCTACCGCGTGGCCGAGCTGGACATGGTCGCGGAGGCGCTGGACACGTCGGCCTCGGCGCTGGCGCAGCTCGTACAGCGGGAGCGGCAGCTCGTCGGCGACGTCTCGCACCAGCTGCGCAGCCGGCTCACCGCGTTGCAGCTGCGGCTCGAACCGCTGACGGTGCACGGCGACCCCGACGTCGTCGAGGAATCGCGCGCCGCGCAAGAGCAGGCCGACCGCCTGGCCGAAGCCCTCGACGAGCTGCTCGCCGCCGCCCGCGCGGCCCGCGAGGTGGACGCCGAGCCCGTCGACCTGCACGCGACGCTGCCGCAAGTCGCGGAGGAGTGGCGCCAGCTGCTGCGCGTCGAGGGCCGCAACCTGCGCCTGAAGATCGCCGACGGCCTCATGGCCCGCGCGACCCCGGGCCGCCTGCGCGAGGTCATCGGCGTCCTCCTGGACAACGCCCTGCGCCACGGCGCCGGCACCGTCACCCTCGCCGCCCGCCGCGGCGAGTCCGACGCCACTGTCGTCATCGAGGTCGGCGACACCGGCTCCGGCGTGCCCGACGAGCTCGCCCCGCACATCTTCGAACGCGGCTTCTCCGGCGGTGGCTCCACCGGCGTCGGCCTCGCCCTGGCCCGCGCCCTCGTCGAAGCCGACGGCGGCCGCCTGGAGCTGTCCAACAAGCGCCCGGCGATCTTCAGCCTGTTCCTGAAGGTGCCCCGCCCGGACGACGTCGGCGAGGTCCGCTGGCCGGCCGAGCCGGTGCCGCGCTAGCCCGAGCGGCGCGGATACCGGCCGAGGTGGACCGCGAGCTACGCCGTTTCGAGCAGCGAGAAGCCGTTCTCCACCGGACCCGCGACAACGATCCGCGCGCCGTCGCGGAGCTCGACCTTGCCGACGGCGGTCCAGCGCGTGCCGCCGGTCCGGTGGTGCACGTAGGCGACGTCGGCCCACTTGACCGTCCGCGTGTCGTCGCGGTCGGTATGGACGAAGCCGCCTTCGTACAGGCGGAACTCCTCGTCGCCGTGCCGCACCTCGCGCACGCCGACGCTCACGCCGCTCGCCAGCACGGCGAACGCGAGCCCGGCCAGCGCCGCGAAGCCCCCGATCGGCACCACGTGGTCGCCTGAGTCGTCGCCGAGTGCGGTGAAGTCGACCAAGAGCACGGCCGCGAGCCCGACGAAGCCGATCACCGTGGCCCACAGCGCGACCCGGCGCCTCTGGTGTCGGCCCTCCGAGCGGTGGACCGACACCAGCGCACCCACCTCGACGGGAGCCGGCTTCGTTTCCCTGATCCGGGCGATCTGAAGCACCTGCCGGCG
The DNA here is from genome assembly GCF_040682095.1 of Amycolatopsis sp. NPDC051372. Classification (NCBI taxonomy): domain Bacteria; kingdom Bacillati; phylum Actinomycetota; class Actinomycetes; order Pseudonocardiales; family Pseudonocardiaceae; genus Amycolatopsis; species Amycolatopsis sp. NPDC051372. The sequence continues at coordinate 75,375 of NZ_JBFBAF010000039.1, read as the reverse complement.
GCGAAACGCCCTGGAGGAGCGGATCTTCGCGGTGGTGTATCAGGTCATGCAGGTCATGCCCACCAGCCAGATCGCGCCGATGACGAGTACGAACTCGGGTACCGCCGGTTCCCGGTCCACCTCGCGCCCCCTTTCCGGAGGCCGAGGCTAGAGCTGCGGCCGGGGACCGGTCCCCGGCCCGGCGACTTCTTCGGCCCAGTCGGCGAACGTCAGCGGTTCGCGGCCCAGCAGCCGTTCCACCGTGTCGAACACGACGTCCTCCCGGTCGGCCGACTGGCGCTTCAGCTCGAACGTGCCGTCGATCGCCTGGGCCGGCCAGCCCAGGGCGAGCATGCGTGCGCGAGCGGCGGCTTCGGGCTCTTCGACGTAGCGCACCGGCCGGCCGAGCGCGTCGGCGAGGATGGCGACCTGCTGGGCGGGCGTGAGGGCTTCGCCGCCGGTGAGTTCGTAGGTGGCGCCCTCGTGGCCGGGGGTGGTGAGCACGAGCGTGGCGACGGCGGCGATGTCGCGGACGTGCACCAGGGCCGACGCGGGGTCGCCTTCGGGCACGTACACGGCGCCGTCCGTGCGGGCGGAGTGGAGCCAGAAGCGGCGGTTGTCCATGAACGCGCCGGGGCGCAGGATCGTCCACACCGGACCGGCTTCGCGGATCGCCTGCTCCGCGCGGGCGTGGGCGAGGGTGATCGGGTCCGTCTGTCCGAAATGGACGCCGGTGGTGGACAGCTTCACGAGGTGGGTGACGCCCGCCCGGGCGGCAGCGCCGGCGAGCGCGGTCTCCTGCGCAGCCGAGTCGCCACCGTGACCGGAGGTCAACACGAACACCCGGGAGACGCCGTCCAGCGGCACGGAACCGACGTCGTCGAGGTCGCCGCGCACCACTTCGGCACGGGGATCGATGCGGGCGCGGCCCGGGTCGCGTGTGAGGGCGCGGACGGAGGCACCGGCGTCCAGCAGTGCGGGAACGAGGGCGCGGCCGACCTTGCCGGTGGCGCCGAGAACGAGGATCACGAAAAGAACTCCTTGAGACAGAACGAAAACCGCACGAGGGCGTGCGAGAGCACGAGACGGGAAAAGGTTCCAACCGGCACCCGTGAACGGGTGCGGTCCTCTTCGCGCTCGGCGACCACCTCGGATTCGTCCCACCGGCCCGGTCGACCCCGGGCGGCGTCTCAAGAAGGAACAACAACAAACATGACTCTAGACAAGTCCATGTCTGCGAGCAATTAATTTACCGCGGCAGCCGCGTGACCTGCTCACGCCGGCGTTCGCCGAGTTCGGCCGGGAAAACCCACTTCTTGAAGCCCCAGTACCGGAACACCATCGCCAGCAGCATGCCGATGATCGAGCCGCTCGCGAAGTCGGCGAATTCCTGCATGAACCTCGAGACGAAGGGCTCTTCGAGGTGCAGCACGTACCGCGAGACGTACAGCGGGATCAGGTTCACCACCACCGCCACGCCGCTGATCACGAAGAACAGCGCGGCCTCGTGGGTCCGCTCTCGCCCGCCGCGGGTGCGGAAGGACCACTCGCGGTTGAGCACGTACGACACGATCGTGGCCACGATGATGGCGATGGCCTTCGCCGTCGTCGGCTTCGACTCGAGGACGCTGAGCTTGAGCAGGTACCAGACGCCGTTGTCGACCACGAAAGTCGTCCCGCCGACGATCGCGAACTTCAGCATCTCCCGGTGCTTGATGAGCACCGAGCGCAGTGGCTCCGGCGTGCGGTCCAGCACGGTCTCGACAACGGTCACACCAGCCAGTTTAGAGAACCCGAGGTCACCGCGGGTCTCAGGCGGCCTTCCTGCCGGGAATGTCCGCGTCTTCCGATGACCTGACCGCACGCAGGCGGGCACCCTCCGTGGGGAACACCCACTTCTTGAACGCCCACCAGCGGAACAGCGTGCCCAGCAGCGTGCCGATGATCATGCCGCTCACGAAGTCGGCGATCTCCTGCCCGAGCAGCGTCAGGTGCGGCATCTGCAGGTCGAGCACGTAACGCGAGATCCACTGCGGCAGCGCGTTGAGCCCCAGCGCGATGCCGCTGATGAGGAAGAACAGCGCGGCCTCGTGCGTGCGCTCGCGGCCACCGCGCGTGCGGAAGGACCACTCGCGGTTGGCGACGTAGGAGAAGATCGTGGCGATCAGCACGCCGATGATGAGCGCCGTGACGGGGTTGGCCCGCAGCACGGTGAACTTCAGGACGTACGTGATCGCCGTGGTGATCAGGAAGCTGATCCCGCCGACCACGGCGAACCGCAGCAGCTCGCGGTGCTTCGCCAGGAACCCTCGCACCTGGGCGACGCTACCCCCTCAGCCAGTCGAAAAAGCCGCGGGGCTCGATCGACGGCGGGGTCTCGCCGGGTTTGCCGGAGTTGCTGCTTCCCGGTGTCGGGGGCGCGCTAGTTGTGGTCGGCGGCGTGCTCGGCGGGGTCGTGGTGACCGGGTCCGTCGGCTTCGCCGGCGGGGTGCTCGACGGCGTCGGCTTCTTGTGCGGCGGCTTCTTCGACGAGCTGGACGATTCGGAGGTCTCCGAGGTCGTCGTCGAGGAAGAAGACGGCGTCGGCGGGACTCCGGTCGTCGGGTACGGCACGTCGCAGATGCCGAGCCAGCAGCCGAACGACACCGTGGCCTGCTGCGCCGCCTTGCCGAGCGTCGCGTTCACGGTCACGGCCGCGTTGTGCGCCGGGCGGCCCTTGAGCCGCACCCACAGGTTCACGTGCTGGCCGGGTGCGAGCGCGCCCCGCGTGGTGCACGTGGCGCCCGTGTCCGTGGAGTGGCACGGGAAGCCGCTGAGGCTCCACGACTGGTACAGCTCGTGATCGAACGTGACCGTGACCGGCTTCGTGGTTTCACCGGTGTTGCGGACGCGGACGTAGACGAGCGGGTTGCGCGTCCACGGGAACGCCGAGAGCCCGTCGGTGTCGGCCTGCAGTGCGAGCAGGTCGGGCGGCGACTTCACGGTGACCTTCACGCTCACGGCGACCTTGATCGTCGCGCCCGCGGTGACCGAACCCGTGACGGTGCCGCCCTGCGCGGAGTCGTCGGCCTGCAGGCGGAAGGTGAGCACGGCCGTCTGGCCGGGCTGCAGGCCGGAGCCCGTTTTGCACGTCACGGTGCCGGTGCCGCCGGGGCAGTCGACGCTCAGCTGGGTCGTCGCCGGTGTATCGGCCTGGCGCGAGAAACCGCTCACCGCACCACCGCCACCTCCCGCGGGCACCGCGGACACACCGGGCGGCAGGTTCAACGCGACCTGCACGGGGTCGGACGGGCTGCCACCGTCGTTGCGGACCGTGATCGGCAGGTTCACCGGCCCGGCGCCGGGCTGCAGCTCGAGATCACCCGAAGGTGTGGTTGCCGACATCTTCGCCGCCGCGGGTGTCGCCGGGGGCGGCGGTGCCGCGGGCGGCGCGGCGGGCGGCTGGACGGGCGGGGGCGCGGGGACCGCGGGCGGCGGCGCCTGCGGCGGTGCGGGCGGGGCCGGGGGTGCGGGAGGCGCGGGCTTGGCCGGCGGCACCGCGGGCGCGGCGGCCGGCGGCGGGACCTGCGCGGCCACGGGGATCTCCTGCGGCGAGCCGGCCGCGGCCAGCGCGACCGCCACCGTCGCCACGATGGCGGCGCCCGAAGCCGCGACGCCCGCGAACTGGCGTGGCGCGGAAGCGGCGGCCGCGGCGCCGGCCTTGGCGCCACCCGCCGCGGCGGCGCCGGCACCGACGGCGGCACCCGCCGTGGCCGCGCTCGCCTTCGCGGCGCCGATCGTCGCGAGGTAGCCCAGCGCGGCGCCGCCCAGCACGATCGGGGCGATGATCGCGCGCAGGCCGCCGTTGACGTCGGCCAGTTCGGCGGCCAGTCCGCGGCAGTCCTCGCACTCGTCGAGGTGGTTCTCCACTTGGGAGCGTTCGCGTTTGGACAGCCCGTCGCGCGTCCACGCGCCGAGCCGCTCGGCCGTGGCGTGGCAGCGTTCGGCGGCGGTTTCCTGCAGGTGGACCTGCAGGTACGCCTGGCGCAGGCCCTCTCGGGCGCGGTAGGCGAGCGCCGACACGCCGTTCGCGGTCAGACCCAGCAGCGGCGCGACCTCGGCGGGGCTCTGCTGCTCGATCTCGGTGTGCCAGAGCACGGCCTGCCAGCGTTCCGGCAGCCGCGCGAACGCTTTCGCTGCCAGCGTGCGCTCGAGCCCGGCCACGGCGGTGTCGGAGAACGGGACGGTGAGCGCCTCGCCGACAGCCCCGCCGGCGTCGCTCATGTCCTCGTTGAGGTCGACGCGGCGGTCGCGGCGGGTCTTGTCGTACGCGGTGTGGCGCAGCGCGGTGAGGAGGTACGCGCGGAACGCGGTGTCCGGACCTTTGCCGCCGCGCAGCGTCTCGAGGACCTTCGAGAAGGCTTCGGACACGAGGTCGTCGGCTTCGGAACTCGAACGCGCGAGCTGGCGGGCGAGGTTGTGGGCGGCGCCGCTGTGGCGTTCGTAAAGGGGCCCGTAGCTGGCGATGTTCCCGGAGCGGACCTCGGCGATCAGCTCGGCGTCGCTCTTACCGGACAGATCGGCGGGAACGGTGGACACGGGGCTCCTTCATCTGGCGCACGCGGCCTGGCCAGCCACGATCTACCTCTGTAACGCGAGCACAAGTGTGACGGACGCGGCGATACGCGTCACCTCGTGGTCGGTGTGTTGACTCCGTCGGCGCAACAAGTTCACCCGGGTCTGGGGTGTGTCGCTGCGGCCGTCCTGCGAAAAAGACCCCGGAACGCCGTCACGCGGACGGCGGTGTCACGTCCCCTGAGTGGAGCAGGACAAGATCGACATCGACCGGGAAGGAGCGGTGGCCAGTGGATGTACCGGCGACCGGGGCACTGTCCGGTCCCGCCGGCGAGCAGGAGTCCCGCGCCCGGTTCGACCGGGATCGGAACCTGCGCGCCCTGCGGGCCAGATGGCGCACCGCCAGTCTCGCCGCGGGGTGGCGCTTCCCCAGCGACTGGGCACTGCCCGAAGTGGACGCCGTGTGCGCCGCCGTGGTCCGCCACGGCGCGACGGGCGCCGAGACGGCGCTGGCCGGCCTCGGCCGAGCCCGGGCCGCCGCGGGCGCGAACCTCGCGGAGACGCTGTCCGACCTGGCCGCGCTGCACGCGGTGCTCGCCGACCCGGACGCGGTCGACGGCTTCGTCTCACCGGACGTCGACGCGACACCCGCGCGGTTACTGCGCGTGACCGCGCTGGCGTGGGCGGACGTGGCGACCGATCAGCTCGTGCACACCGAGGTGACCGATCCGTTGACCGGGTTGCCTTCCGCGGCGTATCTGCGAACGCGGCTGGCGGAGGTCTACCGGGCGAGTGCCGCCGACGAGCACGTGCTGCTGGTGGTGGCGATGGACCTGACCACGGTGTCCGGCTGGCCCCGGCTGACGGGGATGATCTTGGTGGCCGACGCGATGCGCGCGGTTTTCGACACCGGCGAGAGCCACGCGACGTTGGGGCCGTCGGTGGTCGCGGTGCTGTGCCGCCGGGACGGCCGGCTGGCTTCGCGGGGAGTGGCTTTGCGCCGGGCGCTGAACGACCGGCTGTCGATTGACGCGCAGCTTCGGGAGGTCAACCGGCCGCGCGTCTCGGCGGTTCGCCTGCCTGCTTCGCACGACGGTGCGTGCAATTTGCTGGCGGACCTCGCCCGGGGCTGACACTCGGCCGCGGCCCGACCCATCGGGCCTGCTCCCGCGCGTTCATGATTTCCTGGTGTGGTGACCAGGACCGTACCCTCCGCCGTCGACGGCGAAGTTCCGGCGAGCGCTGCTCAGCCTCGCCTGGCCCTGCGCAAGTCACTCGCCAGGCTGTCGATGCGGCCGCGGTCGATCCTGATCTTGTCGGTGATCCCGCTGGTCGCGATCGGTGTCGGGATCTGGGGCTGGACGCACGAGTGGGGGCTGGGCGTCGACAGCGCGGTCTACCGCGGCGGCGCGCTCACCCTGCTGCACGGGGACTCGCTCTACGACACCAACACGCTGTCCACCGAACCGTGGTGGGCACTGCTGCCGTTCACCTACCCGCCGACGGCCGCGTTGTTCTTCGTGCCGCTGGCGCTCGTGCCGACGCAGGTGGCGTGGGGGTTCCTGACGGCCGTCTCGCTGGGCGCGCTCGCGCTGTCCGTGCGGATCTCGATCGGCGCGCTGCCGCGGCCGGAGGAGGACGGGCCGCGGTGGTGGGCCTCGCCCGCGCGGTCGACGATCGTGTTCTTCGTGGTCTTCCTCGGCCTGGAACCGGTGTGGCGCACGATCTTCCTGGGCCAGATCAACCTGATCCTGATGGCCATGATCCTGCTGGACATGCTCGTCCTCGGCGCGCGCGGCAGCCGGTGGGGCGGCGTGCTGGTGGGCGTCGCGGCCGCGATCAAGCTGACGCCACTGGTGTTCCTGGGGCACCTGTTCATCACCGGCCGCCGCAAGGACGCCTTGCGCGGGCTCGCGACGTTCGTGCTCCTGCAGGGCCTGATGTTCCTGATCAACTCCCACGACGCGTGGCGCTACTGGACCTCGACGCTGCCCGACACCAGCCGCATCGGGCCGGTGCACTGGGCGGGCAACCAGTCCCTCAACGGGCTGATGAACCGCGCCACCGACCTCGCGCCGTGGGCGTCGAAGGCGGCGATGGGCGTCGGGCTGCTGCTGGCGATCCCGGCGCTGTGGCTGCTGATCCGCTTCCACCGCAAGGGCCAGGCGCTGGCCGCGCTGCTCGTCACGGCGTTCTGGACGCTGCTGATGTCGCCGATCTCGTGGTCGCACCATTGGGTGTGGGTGGCGCCGCTGATCGTGCTGCTCGTGTCGCGCCTGCCGAAGACGACGCCCGCCACGGCGTGGAAACGCTGGCTGGGCACGGGGCTGGTGGCGTTCGTGTTCGTCAGCTGCGTGCTGCTGATCCTGCCGAACGGCCGCAACGTCGAGCTGCACTGGAAGGTGTGGCAGAACGTCCTCGGTGACGCGTACATCCTGATGCCGGTGGTGCTGGGGGTTGCCTTGATCCTGCGGTGGGGGCTGCAGCGGCGGGCGCGTAATCGCGGTTCGGGCCCAGGTCCGGATTCGGGGCCGGATTCCGGTTCTGGCTCGGGTTCGGGTTCAGGGGAGGCCGCGGACCGTGCCGACGCCACGCCGGCTCACTGATCCGCGCCTGCCGGCGCTGCCGTTCCTCGCGCTTGTCCTCGGAGTCGTCGTCTGGCTCACCCACCGCCACCTCGGCGCCGACAGCGCCGTCTACCGCGCCGGTGCGCTGACCCTGCTCAAGGGCGAGCCGCTCTACACCACCGGCGATCTCACGACCCTGCCCGACTGGGTCCGGCTGCCCTTCACCTACACCCCCGCCGCGGCCGCGCTGTTCCTCCCGCTCGCGCTCGTGCCGGCCGGGCTGGTGTGGGGCGTGGTGACGGTGTTGTCGGTGGTGTCACTGACCGTGGTGATCGCGGTCGTCGCGCATCCCTCGCGCTGGTGGCTCCTCGGCGGCACCGCGTTGGCCCTGGCTCTGGAACCGGTGTGGAAAACGCTGTTCCTGGGCCAGATCAACCTGATCCTGATGGCGTTCGTGGTTGTCGACGTCCTGGTGCTTTCGCTGCGTGGCTCACGCTGGGCGGGCGTGCTGATCGGCGTCGCCGCGGCCGTCAAGCTGACGCCCCTGATCTTCGTGCCGCACCTGTTCTTCACCGGCCGTCGGAAAGACGGCCTGCGCGCCCTTATCACCTTCGTCGGCCTCGAGGCCGTCATGTTCGCCGTCATCCCGCACGACGCGTGGTTCTTCTGGACGAAGTCCGCCACCGACCCCAGCCGCGTCGGCTCGGTCACGTGGATCTTCAACCAGTCGCTCAACGGCCTCGTCAACCGCGCCTCGGCCCTCGCCCCGTGGTCGCTCACGGTGGCCGTCGCCGTCGGCGCGGTGCTCGCCGTGCCCGCCGTGTGGCTCGTGATCCGGCTGCACCGCCGCGGCGAACCGAAGGCCGCCCTGCTGGTGACGGCGTTTTACGGGCTGCTGCTTTCGCCCGTTTCCTGGTCGCACCACTGGGTGTGGGCCGTGCCGCTGATCGCCCTGCTCGTCACCACTGGCCGCCGCTGGTGGGCCCTCGCGGCCACCGCCCTGTTCGCCTCGGAAGTCGTCATGCTCGTCCCGAACGGCGCCGACGTCGAGTTCACGTGGGGCCTGGGCTGGTCGATCCTCGGCAACGCCTACGTCGTTGCGGCGGCTTGCACGATCGTCGGCCTGGCGGTGCGTGAGCTGCGGCTGAGGGCTCCGGTGGCGAGGCTGGCGAAATAGCGTCGCCGCTCCCCAGCGTCGAATCCGCGTCGTACAGTGGAACGACTGCCGGGAGGTGCATGGCGGTGGTGAACGGCGAGACGGCCGAGCGGGCCTTCGCCGGACAGGCGTGGCGGGAGGTGTACACACGGCTCACCGGAGGCCGTGCGTCGCTCACCGCGGAAGATCTCGTGCGTCTTTCGACGGCGGCTTATCTGCTCGGGCACGACGACGAAAGTTTCGAATCGCGGGAGCGCGCGTATCTCGAGTATGTGCGGGATGGTGGGCTGGCCGAGGCTGCCCGATGCGCCTTTTTCCTGGCCCTGCCACTGCTGCTGCGGGGTGAGCCGGCGCGGGCGAACGGCTGGCTGGCGCGGGCGCGGCGGCTGCTCGACGAGCACGGGCTGGACTGCGTCGAACGGGGTTACCTCCTCGTCCCGGTCGGCCTCCAACGCATCCAGGGCGGTGACACCCGGGGCGCGCACGACGCGTTCACCGCCGCCGTGCAGATCGCTTCCCGCTTCGGCGACACGGACCTGCTGGCGCTGGGCCGGCACGCGCAGGGCCGGGCTCTGATCAAGCTGCACCGCACCGCCGAAGGACTGGCCCTGCTCGACGAGGCGATGGTCTCGGTGACCTCGGGCGAGGTGTCGCCGATCCCCGCCGGAGTGGTCTACTGCAGCGCGATCGAAGGCTGCCACGAGGTTTTCGACGCCATCCGGGCACAGGAGTGGACGGCGTCGCTGAGTGCGTGGTGCGCGGCGCAGCCGGACCTGGTGCTGTTCCGGGGCCAGTGCCTGGTGCACCGTTCGCAGGTGCTGCAGGCTCTCGGTGCGTGGCCGGAAGCCTTGGTGGAGGCCCGCCGCGCCGGTGAACGGCTCTCCGGCCTGCGCCGTCAGCCGGCGCTCGGCATGGCGCTGTACCAGGAGGCCGAGCTGCGGCGGCTGCGTGGCGAGCTCGCCGCGGCCGACGACGGTTACCGGAAAGCCGGCGAGTACGGCCATCCCACCCAGCCCGGCTACGCGTTGCTGCGCCTGGCCCAGGGCCGGACGGCGGCGGCTGTCTCGGCGATCGGCCACGCCGTGGCCGAGGCGGCGGACGACCACCTCGTGCGCGCCCGGATGCTCGCGGCGCAGGTGGAGATCGTGCTGGCCGCCGGAGACCCGGGTGCCGCCCGCGGCGCGGCCGACGAGCTGACGGCGATCGCCGCCGAGATCGGGATGCCGCTGCTGCGGGCGACGGCCGCGCACGCGCGGGGCTCGGTCCTGCTGGCGGAGGGCGATCCCTCGGCCGCGCTGGCCGAGCTGCGCGCCGCGTGCGAGGGGTGGGCCGAGCTGGACGCGCCCTACGACGGAGCCCGCTCGCGCCTGCTCATCGGCCGGGCCCGGCAGCTGACGGGCGACGACGACGCGGCTGAGGTGGACTTCTCCACCGCGCGCGAGGTCCTGCACCGGCTCGGTGCCGGCACCAGCGTTTCGCCGGCCCCGCCGACCTCGCTGACCGAGCGGGAACTGCAGGTGCTGGCGCTGGTGGCCGAGGGACTGTCGAACCGGCAGATCGCGGCGCGGCTGGTGATCAGCGAACACACCGTGCGCCGGCACCTGCAGAACGTGTTCGCGAAGCTCGGCGTGCCCTCGCGCGCCGCCGCGGCCACCCACGCGGTGCAGCACCACCTCATCTGACCCGTGGTACGGACGGACCATCCCGCCCCGGACCGAAGTGGTACGGCTGTTCGATGCCGACCGCGCGGGCGGCTCCTAACGTGCTGGTCAGGAGGTATCACTGATGAACGAGCACGAGCGCACCGAGACCGTGATCATCGGGGCGGGGCAAGCGGGCCTGTCGGCCGGCCACTACCTCGCGCGGCGGGGTCGCGACTTCGTGGTCCTCGACGGCAACGACCGGATCGGGGACAACTGGCGCTGCCACTGGGACACGCTGCGGTTGTTCACCCCGGCCCTGGCGGCAGGGCTGCCCGGCATGGCCTACCCGGGCCCGCCGATGCACTACCCGACCAAGGACGAGATGGCGGACTACCTCGAGACCTACGCTCGCCGGTTCTCGCTGCCCGTGAGGGGTGGGCAGCGCGTGGCGAGCGTGAGGCGAACCGAGGCCGGTTACGAGGTCAGCACCGGGACCACGACGTTCACCTGCGACAACGTGGTGGTCGCGACCGGTACGTTCGGCCGTGCGCCGCGGGTCCCGGAGTTCGCCGGCGGGCTCGACCCCGGGATCCGGCAGCTGCACTCCAGCGAGTACCGCAACCCGGCGCAGCTGAAGCCCGGGCCGGTGCTGGTCGTCGGCGCTTCGCACTCGGGCGGCGACATCGCGTACGAGGCCGCTCGGGCGGGTCATCCGACGGTGCTCAGCGGGCCGATCCGCGGCGAGTTCCCGTTCGACATCAACCGGCGCCCGGCCCGGGTCATCTTCCCGGTGCTGTTCTTCGCGGCCAAACACGTGCTGACCCTGCGGACGCCGCTGGGCCGTGGGCTGCGGTCCGAGATCCGGGCGCACGGCGGACCGTTGATCCGGGTGAAGCGCGCCGACCTGACCCGCGAGGGCGTCGAACTCGTCGCCGACCGCACGACCGGCGTCCGCGGCGGTGCGCCTGTCCTCGGCGACGGCCGAGCGCTCGACGTCGCCAACATCGTGTGGTGCACCGGGTTCCGCCAGGACTTCTCCTGGATCGACCCGCCCGTCACGGACGACTCCGGCTGGCCGCGTGAGGAGCGCGGCGTGGCGACCACGGCACCGGGCCTGTACTTCGTGGGGCTGTCGTTCCAGTGGGCGTTTTCGTCCATGCTCGTGGGCGGCGCCGGCCGCGATGCCGAGTACGTCGTGAAGCACCTGGCCGCGCGCACCAAGGCGGCGGCCGGGGAGCGGAACGGACGCGCGCGGCTGGGTGCGGGTGCTGGTGGCGTGGCTCACTGAGCCGGTACCCGCAGCTCCGCCAGGTCTCGCCAAGTAACCTGAGCGGCGCTATGGACAAACGAACCGGTCTTCCCGTGGTGGGCATGGTGGGTGGCGGGCAACTGGCCCGCATGACGCACCAGGCGGCGATCTCCCTCGGTCAGTCGCTGAGGGTCCTGTCGGCGAGCGCGGACGATTCGGCCGCGCTCGTGGCGTCCGATGTCGTCGTCGGGCACCACACGGACCTCGAGGCGCTGCGGAAGTTCGCGCAGGGTGTCGATGTGCTCACGTTCGACCACGAGCACGTGCCTGGTGAGCACCTGCTGACGCTCGTGATGGAGGGCGTCGTGGTGCGGCCGGCGCCCTCGGCGCTCGGGTTCGCGCAGAACAAGCTCGTGATGCGCGAGATGATGGCCGGGATGGACGTGCCGGGGCCGGACTTCGCCGAAGTGTCCACTGTGGACGACGTGATCGCGTTCGGGGCGGCACACCGGTGGCCGGTGGTCCTCAAGGCCGCCCGCGGCGGGTACGACGGCCGCGGCGTCTGGATGCTCGACACGGCGCGGCACGCGCGCGAGGTGGTGCCGCGGCTGCTCGACGCGAGCACGGCACTGCTGGTCGAGGAGAAGGTCGAGATGAAGCGCGAGCTGGCGGCGCTGGTCGCCCGCTCGCCGTTCGGCCAGGGAGCCGCGTACCCGGTGGTCGAGACGGTGCAGGCCGGCGGCATCAACACCGAGGTCCTCGCCCCCGCGCCCGGCCTGTCCGAGGAGCGCGTGCACGAAGCGCAGGACCTCGCGTTGCGCATCGCGTCGATGCTGGACGTCACGGGGCTGCTGGCCGTCGAGCTGTTCGAGACGGAGAAGGGCCTGCTCGTGAACGAGCTGGCCATGCGCCCCCACAACTCCGGCCACTGGACGATGGACGGTGCGCGCACGTCGCAGTTCGAGCAGCACCTGCGCGGCGTGCTCGACTACCCGCTGGGCCGCACCGACCTCGTCGCGCCCGCGTGCGTGATGGCCAACGTGCTCGGCGCCGACGTCGAGCCGCAGATGAGCCCGGACGAGCGCGTGCACCACCTGTTCGCGCGCTACCCCGAGGTGAAGATCCACCTCTACGGCAAGCAGGACCGTCCCGGCCGCAAGCTCGGCCACGTCAACTTCGTCGGCGACGACATGGACGACCTGCGCAACCGCGCGCTGCTGTCGGCCCACTGGCTGTCCCACGCCGTCTGGCTCGACGGCTACGAGATCCACTGAAGGGAACACATATGGCGCCGCAGGTGGGCGTGATCATGGGCAGCGACTCCGACTGGCCGGTCATGGAGGCCGCCGGCCAGGCCCTGGCGGAGTTCGGCGTGGAGTACGAGGTCGGCGTCTACTCCGCCCACCGCACGCCGCAGCGCATGCTGGACTACGCCACGTCCGCCGCCTCCCGCGGCCTGCGCGCCATCATCGCCGGCGCCGGCGGTGCCGCCCACCTGCCCGGCATGGTCGCCTCCGCCACCGTGCTGCCCGTCATCGGCGTCCCGGTCCCGCTGAAGTACCTCGACGGCCTCGATTCGCTGCTCTCCATCGTCCAGATGCCCGCCGGTATCCCCGTCGCCACGGTCTCCGTCGGCGGCGCGCGCAACGCCGGCCTGCTCGCCGTGCGCATCCTGGCGGCTTCTGACCTGCAGCTGCAGTCGAAGCTGGCGGAATTCCAGTCGAGTCTGGAGACGCTGGTGCTGGAGAAGGACGCGGCGCTGCGCGAGAAGGCCGGCCAGTAGGTCAGGGCAGCTGCTTCCGAAGCTCCCGCTTCAGCACCTTCCCCGCCGCCGACACCGGGATCTCGTCGACGAAGTACAGCTCCCGGATCCGCTTGTACGGCACCACCTTCTCGTTCACCGCGGCGATCAGCCCCTCGGCGTTCAGGTCCGCATCCGGCTGCCCCACGACGAACGCGACGGGCAGCTCGCCGACGTCGGCCTGCGGGCGGCCGACCACGGCGGCCGTCGCGACGCCGGGCAGTGCGATGAGCAGCTCCTCCAGCTCGCGCGGGAAGACGTTATATCCCTTGTACAGCAGCATGTCCTTCTTTCGGTCCACAATGGACAGATAGCCGTCTTCGTCGAGCACGCCGATGTCGCCGGTGTGCAGCCAGCCGTCGACGAGCGCCGCGGCCGTTTCGTCCGGCCGGTTGCGGTAGCCGCGCATCATCTGTGGCCCGCGCAGGCACACCTCGCCTTCGGTGCCGGCGGGCAGCGGGGTCTCGTCGGGGCCGACGATCTTCACCTCCGTGTCGAAGATCGGGCCGCCGACGCAGCCCACCTTGCGCACGCCGGAGCGGTACGACGGCGAGATCACCGCGCCCATCGTCATCTCGGTCAGGCCGTAGCCCTCGGCGATCACGACGCCGGGGAAGCGCTCGTGGAGCGCGCGGATCATCTCGTGGTTCATCGGCGCCGCGCCGGAGCCGATGCTGCGCACGGACGACAGGTCGGCCGTGTGGAACGCGGGCGTCGCCAGCAGCGCGGCGAACAGCGCGGGCGCGCCGCCCAGGGACGTCACGCGCAGGCGTTCGGCGTCGGCGACGTACGCGGCCGGGTCGAAGCGCGCGTGCAGCACGGTCTGGGAACCGCTGAGCAGCGCGGCGTTGAGTCCGGCGATCACGCCCATCGCGTGGAACCACGGCGTCAGGTTGATCGCGACGCCGGTGCCGAGGCGTCCGACCCACTCGTCCTCGCTGCCGATCTGGTCGAGGACCACGTCGCCATGCGTGTCCAGCGCCGGGATGGAACCACTGCTCCAGCACGCACTCTGCAGCGTGTTCGCCACGATGTTGCGGTGCGTGAGCTCCACGCCCTTCGACCGGCCGGTCGTGCCGCCGGTGTAGGCGAGGTGGGCGAGGTCGTGGTGGACGTCGATGGCCGTGTCGGGCCGGGTGGCCGGCGCTTCGGCGCAGAACTGCTTGAACTCGACGACGGCGTCGGACCAAGCCGGCGCACTCGGCGCGACCACGATCGTCAGCCGGGCCGGGATCCGGTCCGCGACGGCAGCGACGGTGCCCGCGACCGGCCCGAATGTGACCACCGCGGCGGCCTCGCAGTCGGTGAGCTGGAAGGCCAGGTCGTCGGGCGGGAGCAGGGGGTTCGTCGGGCTGAAGGTGGCGCCGGCCAGCAGGGTGCCGTAGTAGGCGACGGGATAGGCGAGGCAGTTGGGCAGGTGGATCGCGACCACGTCGCCGTGGCCGATGCCGCGGGCGAGCAGGGCGTTGGCGAACTTGCACGCGCCTGCGTACGTTTCGGTGAAGGTGAGGCTGTCGTCGCCCATGGCGAACGCGGTGCGATCACCGAAGCGGGCGGCGGCGCCGGCGAGTATCGAACCCACCGGAACCTCGGGGTAGGTGAGTGAAGCGGGCAATCCGGGCGGCGGCGTCGACGCGGTGATGGCCATCGCCCGACCTTACGAAGAGTGCGGCCAAGGACACAAGAACGAGCGGCGCGCCCTGCGTGAACGAGCGCTAACATCGACAGAACTCTCCCCATTGCTGCAGAGAAGGTGACGGAAGTGGCCGAGGGCCTGTACCAGCTTGCCGAGGAGCACGAGGAGCTGCGGGCCGCGGTCCGGGCTCTGGCCGAGAAGGAGATCGCGCCGTACGCGGCCGAGGTCGACGAGAATGAGCGGTTCCCGACCGAGGCGCTGCAGGCGCTGACCAAGTCGGGCTTCAACGCCGTGCACATCGGCGAGGAGTACGACGGCCAGGGTGCCGACGCAGTGGGCGCCTGCATCGTGATCGAGGAGGTCGCGCGGGTCGACGCGTCGGCGTCGCTGATCCCGGCGGTGAACAAGCTCGGCACGCAGCCGATCATCCTGTCGGCTTCGGAAGAGCTGAAGAAGATCGTGCTGCCCTCGATCGCGCGGGGCGAGGCGATGGCGTCGTACGCGCTGTCGGAGCGCGAAGCCGGCTCGGACACCGCGTCGATGCGCGCACGGGCGAAGCTCGACGGTGATCACTGGGTGCTCAACGGCACCAAGGCGTGGATCACCAACGCGGGTGAATCTTCGTGGTACACGGTGATGGTCGTGACCGATCCAGACGCGGAGAAGAAGTCCAACGGCATTTCCGCGTTCGTCGTGCACAAGGACGACCCGGGCTTCTCCGTGGGGCCGAAGGAGCGCAAGCTCGGCATCAAGGGCTCGCCGACGCGCGAGATCTACTTCGAGAACTGCACGATCCCGGCCGAGCGCATCATCGGCGAGCCGGGCACGGGCCTCAAGACCGCGCTGAAGACGCTCGACCACACGCGCCCGACCATCGGCGCGCAGGCGCTGGGCATCGCGCAGGGTGCTCTGGACGCCGCGATCGCGTACGTCAAGGACCGCAAGCAGTTCGGCAAGGCGATCGGCGATTTCCAGGGCGTGCAGTTCATGCTCGCCGACATGGGCACGAAGATCGAGGCCGCCCGCCACCTCGTCTACGCCTCCGCCGCCGCCTCCGAACGCGGCGACAAGCGCGCGGGCTTCATGGCGTCCGCGGCGAAGGCCTACGCGTCCGACATCGCGATGTCGGTGACCACCGACGCCGTCCAGCTCTTCGGCGGCGCCGGCTACACCCGTGACTTCCCGGTCGAGCGCATGATGCGCGACGCGAAGATCACGCAGATCTACGAAGGCACCAACCAGATCCAGCGCATGGTGATGGCTCGGGCTTTGCTCAAGGGCTGAGGTTCTTGTTGTTCGGCCCGCGCGCCTTTTCCGGGTGCGCGGGCTTTTTTTATTGTCGTCGCCACCCGGCACGGATCTTGACGGCGTCTTCGATGCGGTAGAGGACGTCGAGGCAGATCAGTTCTTTTTCTTCGAGTTGCAGCAGCCTTGACTCGGTTTCGGGATCGGTCGTTTCGGCGTTCTTCGCCAGGTTGATCCGCTGTTGTTTGAACGATTCCCGCTGCTCGCTCCAGGTGCCGGCCAGGCGGTGCAGGTCTCGCGCGGTGTAACGCAGGATCTCTTGCAGGCTGGGGACTTGGCGTTCGACGAAGCGGCTCTGCAGCGTGCGGACTTTTTCCTCGGCGTCGTCGCGATGGCGATTGGCTGTGTCGGCGGCGTCGGTTGCCGATTCCAGTTCTTCTGTCGCGTGCGACAGTTGTTCGAACAGGCTCGAGCGCGCGGGCAGGACCATGTTCGCGAGCGAAGTGTTGAGGACTTTCGCTATGGCGACGGCTTCACTGAGGCGAATTGTCCGCCCGGTGGTGCCGTCGGCGTGCTTTTCGATGCGGGTGATGGCTGTGCTGTCGAGCTGGATTCCTACTCGTTCCAGCTTCTTCGCGAGGCCCGCCTGGGAGACGCCCAGTTCTTCTCGCAGCGCGCGCATGTTCAGGGCGAAGGTGCGCTCGGCTTGGGCGCCGATGGCGTCGCCGGGTGCTTCGCGCGGTGGTTCCGGGTGATCCTGCACGAGGAGCAGTGTAGTGCTTGACGCGCAGCGCCGCTTGAGGCACTCTGGGTGACAGCGGTGCTGATGGAGCACCGTGCTGCACGAGGAGCACTGGATGGGGGTGCTGTGGAAAGGAGTCGGATGGGATTCGCGGAGGAGGCGTTCGCCGCGTTTCGGCGGGGTGAGACGGAGGTGGTCGAGGGTCTGAGCCAGCGCGAGCTGGAGCGGGCGCGTGGAGCCGGCGACGCCGCGGGTGAGGTCGACGCGCTGTGCATGTTGGCCCGGGTGGCGGTGCGACGTGGGGATCTGACCGGGTGTCAAGAGCTGGCCACGCAGGCGTTCGAGGTGGCGGCCGGGCAGGCCGACCGCGCGCTGCGGCGAGGGCCGGTGCACGTGCTGGCCGCTGTGGCACGGATGCGGGGCGACCTCGAAGCCGCGCGAAGTCTGTTCTTGGAGAGCGTCGCATTGCGGGAGGAGGCGGGGCTGGCTGAGCTGGTCGTGTGGGAGCAGCTGAACCTCGGGTACGTCGAGCTGGAGTCCGGCGACGTCGGGCGGGCTCGGGAGTTGTTCGAGGGAGTTCGGCGGTACGCGAGGGAGCACGGCGTCGGTGACTTGGTGCCATACGGCGAACTCGCGAGTGCCGTGCTGGCGGAGAAGGACGGAGACGCCGCGCGGGCCGTCCGGTTGCTGGCGGAAGCGGAAAGGGCGTTGCGGGAGCGGGGTCAGGTGCTCGATCCCGATGACGCCGAGGTGCGGGAGGCGTTGCGGGCGCGTCTTGGCACAACGCTGGGAGAGGAGGGGTTCAAGGCCGAGCACTCGAGGGAAGGCTAACCGTCCACTGTGGCCGGTGACGTCCAGCTCGCCAGGAGGCGCAGGCGTTCCTCGGAAGGCGAGCCCGGCTCGACGGTCGTGATGCCGAGGGTTTGTTCGGGGTCGTCGACGGGGGTCATGGCTTCGTAGCCCAGCGTCAGCTCGCCGACGAGCGGGTGGTGGTAGTGCTTGACGCCGTGGGTGCGTTCGAAGACGTCGTGGTCGGCCCACCAGCGGCGGAAGTCCTGGTCGCGCAGGGAGAGTTCGCCGATGAGCTCCGCGAGCGCCGGGTCATGGGGGTGGCGGCCGGCATACAGGTGGAGGGTGGCGACGACGCCACGGGCGGCGCCTTCCCAGTCGGTGTAGAGGCCGCGGACGGTGTCGTCGAGAAAGATGAGGCGGGCCATGTTGCGGGAGCGAGGAGGGAGGGCGTCGAAGTCGGTGTAGAGGGCGTTGGCGAGGCGGTTTGCGGCGAGTACGTCCATGCGGCGGCCGAGCACGATGGCCGGCACGTGGTGGAGGCTGTCGAGCACGAGCTGCAGGCCCGGGCGCACGCGCTGGGGCGGCAGGGGCCGCGGCCGTGAGCGTGTGGGCTTGGCGAGGGTGAACAGATGGGTGCGCTCGAGGTCGTTGAGCTGCAGGGCTCGGGAAATGGCGTCGAGGACGGACTCGGAGACGTTGAGGTTGCGGCCGCGTTCGAGGCGGACGTAGTAATCCACGCTCACCCCCGCGAGCTGCGCGACCTCCTCGCGGCGGAGGCCGGGCACGCGCCGGGGGCCGGGGTGCGGGGTGAGGCCCGCGTCGGCGGGGGTGATCTTCGCTCGGCGCGAGCGCAGGAAGTCCCGGAGTTGCTCACTCATGCGACCCAGCGTAAGGCCGATCGCCGCCCCGAGAGGGGGGTCTGCTGGACCCCCGGTTGAGGGAGTCTTCTCACCTCGGGTCCGAACGGTGGTTACGTGGGAAGCATGAAACGACGCATTCTCGGCGGCACCGGCATCTCCGTGAGCGAATACGCCCTCGGCACGATGATGTTCGGCGCCATGGGCAACACCGACCACGACGAGTCCGTGCGCATGATCCACGCGGCGATCGACGCCGGCATCAACTTCCTCGACACGGCCGACGTCTACTCGACCGGGGAGTCGGAGGAGATCGTCGGCAAGGCGCTCGCGGGCCGGCGCGAGGGCGTGGTGCTGGCGACCAAGTTCGGCCTCCCCATGGGTGAGGACCCGAACCAGCGTGGCGGCTCGCCGCGCTGGGTCAAGCGGGCGCTGGAGAACAGCCTGCGCCGCCTCGGCACCGACTACGTGGACCTCTACCAACTGCACCGGCCCGACCCGGACACCGACATCGACGAGACGCTCGGCGCGCTGTCGGACCTCGTGCGGGAGGGCAAGGTGCGGGCGATCGGCAGCTCGTTCTTCTCACCGGAGGAGACCGTGGAAGCGCAGTGGACGGCCGAACGCCGCGGCCACCACCGCTTCCGCACCGAGCAGCCGCCGTACTCGATCCTCGCGCGCGGCGTCGAGCAGCGCGTGCTGCCAACGGCTCAGCGCTACGGCATGGGCGTGCTGACGTTCGGCCCGCTCAACTCCGGCTGGCTCTCCGGCCGCGCCGACCCGACGGCCGGGCATCGCAACGCCGGCCGCGGCGCGCAGATGTTCGACCTCTCGCGGCCGGGCGTCCAGGCGAAGGCCGACGCCGTCGCGGAGCTGACCAAGCTCGCCGCCGACACGGGAATCTCCGTGCCGCACCTGGCGATCGCGTTCGTGCGTGCTCATCCGGCGGTGACGTCGGTGCTGATCGGCCCGCGCAGGCCCGAGCACCTCACCGACCTGCTGGCCGGCGCCGACGTGGAGCTGAGCGACGACGTGCTGGACCGCATCGACGAGATCGTGCCGCCGGGGGTCGACGTGCACGCGGGTGACTTCTACATCAACCCCACGCCGGCGATCCTCGACAAGCGCCTGCGCCGGCGCTGAGCACTGAGCCACGGCGAGTTACTTCGCGGTGGCGAGCAGCAGCCCGATGACCTGTACGGCGTCGTCGAGCCGCGGCTCGCCCCCGAGAAGCTGGGAGTACATGAACGAGTCGCCGATGCGGATCACCGCCTGCGCGACGGCCGCCGTCGGCGCGTCGAAGCGCAGGCCGTTGCGGTCGAGCAGCTCGGTGAACAGGCGCGCCGCCCGGGACTCGACCTCGCCGGGTGACATGATCACCTTCGCGAACAGCACGGGGTCGCGCCGGGCTAGGTCCTTCAGCGGCGCGAGCGTGACGACGGTGCGCATGAACCGCTCGACCACCACCAGCGTCCGCGCGAGTCCCGGGGGACCGGTCACGCCGGCCTCGATCGCGAGGTAGGTCCGTTCGGTGCTGTCGGCGAGCACGCGCCCGAGCAGCTGCTCGTGGTTGCCGACGCGGCGGTACAGCGTCGCGCGGCTCAAGCCGAGCTCGGTCGCGAGTGCCGACATGTCGATCGTCCGGCCGCGCAGGTACGCCTCGGTCGCCGCGCGGACGACGTCGTCGGTGGAGGGAGGGCCGGTCATCCGCGCAGTATGGCCGAGTCCGCTTGCCAAAACACCCTGAACGTGAGACAAAACGTCTGACTGTCTCAATGCGGAGGTGCGGTGTGGCCACGGTGACCGTGAACGGTGGGCAACAGGTCCACTACGTCGACCACGGTGGCGACGGCCCGGCCGTCGTCCTGCTGCACAGCTTCCTGATGGACGTCGACATGTGGCTCCCGCAGGTCGAGGCGTTCCGCGGGGACCACCGGCTGATCGCGATCGACGAGCGCGGCCACGGCGAGACCCCGGCCGACGGGCCCTTCGACTACTGGGACGTCGCCCGCGACGCGCTCGCGGTGCTCGACCACCTCGGCTTCGACCGCGCCGCGGTGATCGGCACCAGCCAGGGCGGGTTCGTCGGCCTGCGCATGGCGCTGCTCGCCCCCGAGCGCGTGACCGCGCTGGCCGTGCTCGGCACGTCGGCCGACGCCGAGCCCGACGAGGTCGCCGCCGTCTACCGGCAGCTCGGCGACGTGTGGGCGCAGAACGGCCCCGACGGCGTGATCGACGGCGTCGCCGCCATCTGCTTCGGCGACAGCTTCGACGCCGCGGCGTGGAAGGCCAAGTGGCGCGAGCACTACCAGGGCGAGCAAGCCGGCCTGCTGATCGGCGTCCTCGCCGGCCGCGACAGCCTCCTCGACCGCCTCGGCGAAATCCAGACCCCGGTGCTGGTCCTGCACGGCACGGCGGACCGCGCCTACCCCATCGAGAAGGCGGAGGAGCTCGTCAACGGCCTGCCGAACGCGAAGCCGCTGGTCACGATCGCAGACGGCGCGCACTTCCTCAGCCTCACCCACGCCGCCGACGTCAACCCGCACCTCAAGGGTTTCCTCGCCGCGCACACGGCCGTGAACTGACCCGCGCGGCACCGGCGAAACCGCGGCACCGTCGGGCATTCGGGTGAGGATTTCCCTGCCTCTTGCCCGATCCGGGCGCATGTGAGACATGTGCCATGCTGATCCCCAACGCGGAGGTGTCGGATGGCGACGGTGACTGTCAACGGTGGGCAGCAGGTGCATTTCGTCGACTACGGCGGTGATGGCCCCGCTGTCGTGCTGCTGCACAGCTTCCTGATGGACATCGACATGTGGGAGCCACAGGTTCAGTCCTTCGGCGCGGACTACCGGCTCATCGCGATCGACGAACGCGGCCACGGCGGCACTCCGGCCGACGCGGACTTCGACTACTGGGACGTCGCCCGCGACGCCTTCGGCGTGCTGGACCACCTCGGCATCGAGCGGGCCGCCGTGATCGGCACGAGCCAGGGCGGGTTCATCGCCCTGCGGATGGCTTTGCTCCAGCCCGAGCGCGTGACCGCGTTGGCCGTGCTCGGCACTTCCGCAGAGAAGGAAGCCGAAGGCACCGCCACGGTCTACCGGCATCTGATCGCCGCCTGGCTCGAAGCCGGGCCGGAGCCGCTGGTCGACGGCGTTGCCACCTTCTGCCTCGGCGACTACGAAGCGTCCGCGTGGAAAACGAAGTGGCTCGAGGTCCCGGGGGAGAAGTTCCAGCGGATCATGGAAACGCTCGTCAGCCGCGACAGTGTGCTCGAACGCGCGGGCGAGATCCAGGTGCCGGTGCTCGTGCTGCACGGCAGCGGCGACAACGAGTATCCGATGGCTCGCGCCGAGTCGCTCGTGGCCGCGCTGCCCAACGCCGAACCGCTGGTCACGATCGTGAGCGGTGCGCACTTCCTCAGCCTCACCCACGCGTCGGACGTGTACCCGCACCTGAAGAAATTCCTCGAAGCCCACGCCGCGGGCAAGTAACCCACTCGGAGGAGTTTCCGTTCCTCTCGCGACGCGTTAACTGATCAGGTGACTGGGGTCACCATCGGTTCACAGAGAGGTGGAGCGGATGGGTGTGCGCGCGTTCGGGCGTCGGGTGGTGGTTTTCGTGGCGGCGCTGGGAGCGGCCGCCCTGAGTAGCGGCACCGCGGACGCGGCGGTGAAGGAGCCGACCGGTCCGGTCCAGCCGAACATCATCTCGGCCGCGCTGTACTCCGTGGTGCAGCCGACGATCGCCCCACCCGGCGCCAACGACTGGAACTGCGAGCCGTCGGCCGAACACCCCAACCCCGTTTTGCTGTCCAACGGCACCACCGCCAACGCCTACGAGAACTGGGCCAACCTCTCGAAGGTGCTCGCCGACCACGGTTACTGCGTGTTCGCCGGCAACTTCGGCGGCTCGCCGGGCAGCTTCCTGCAGACCGTCGGCCCGGTCGCGAGCACGGCCGCGCAGCTCGCGGCGTTCGGGGACAAGGTCCTCGCGGCCACGGGGGCGGCGAAGCTCGACGTCGTCGGGCACTCCCAGGGCGGCATGAACCCGCGCTACTGGATCAAGTACCTCGGCGGCGCCTCGAAGATCGGCAAGCTCATCGGCCTGTCGCCGTCGAACTACGGCACGAGCCTGTACGGCCTCCTCAGCACGCTGCAGGCCATCCCGCCGGTGCGTGACCTCGTGGGCCTGGCGTGCGCGTCGTGCAACGAGCAGTCCACCGGTTCGGCGTTCCTGACCGACCTCAACGCCGGCGGCGACACGGTGCCCGGCATCGACTACACCGTGATCCAGACCAAGTACGACGACGTGGTCACGCCCTACACCAACGCGTTCCTCAAGCCGGCTTCGAACGTCAAGAACATCGTGCTGCAGAACGTCTGCTCGGCGGACTTCACCGACCACCTGGGCATTCCGTACGACCCGATCGCCGAGCGCGAGGTGCTCAACGCGCTCGACCCGGCGCACGCGCAGACTCCGAAGTGCGTGTTCGTGCCCCCGGTGATCAGCTGAGCGACTGGAACATCACGTGCAGCCCCACGTACCCGTGCACCGGGTGGTGGAACGCCCCGGGCACCGTGCCGATCACGGTGAAGCCGAGTGACTTCCACAGGGTGACCGCACGGGTGTTGGTTTCGACCACGGCGTTGAACTGCACCCCGCGGTAGCCCTCGGCGCGCGCCCACTCCAGCATGTGCGTGCCGAGCGCGCGGCCGACGCCTCGACCGACGGAAGCGGGCGCCACCATAAAGCTCGCGGTCGCGATGTGCGAGCCTGGTCCGTCGCGGTTCGGTCCCATCTTCGCCGAGCCGAGAATGTCGTCGGAATCGTTTCCAGCGACAACGGTGCGGCCGGGCGAGGACATCATCCAGAAGTCGCGCGCGGCCTGTTCGCCCAGGTCGCGGGGCAGGGCGTAGGTCTCGCCGGCGGCGGCGATGTCGTGCAGGAACGGCCAGATGGCAGGCCAGTCTTGGCCCGTCGCGTCGCGGATCAGCACGTAACGAGGATTCCAGAAGTAGGTACAAACGCGAACTCTTTTCGTCCCGTTGTGCCATTCCAGTTGTGCAGGCCCGCGGCCGAGTGTCACAGTCGTCGACATGTTCTGGCCGGTCCCTGACACCTGGAAGCCGAGCGACGACGCCGAGCTGGTCGCCGGCTGGCGCCTGTGGCTCGAGCTGAGCGACCGCGCCTGGCCCACGGCCGCGTGGGACGGCACACCCGCCGACGCGGTCAAGCAGCTGCGCGAACTGCTCGACGCGTGCGACGACATCGAGACCGTGTACCGCGAGACCTCCACCGACCCGTCGGAGGAGTTCGTGCACG
The DNA here is from genome assembly GCF_040682095.1 of Amycolatopsis sp. NPDC051372. Lineage (NCBI taxonomy): Bacteria > Bacillati > Actinomycetota > Actinomycetes > Pseudonocardiales > Pseudonocardiaceae > Amycolatopsis > Amycolatopsis sp. NPDC051372. The sequence continues at coordinate 51,826 of NZ_JBFBAF010000039.1, read as the reverse complement.
TCATCCAGTCGCTGGCGCTGTGCGCGAGCGCCGTGATCGGGCTGTGGTGGGACGACTTCGCGCCACTGGACTCCGACCGTGCGCCCAAACTCCACGAAGATCTGCAGCGCTTCGCCGCGCACGCCGAGCAGGTGCTGACGCTGCTGGCCACCCACGGCGGCTGGGCCGCGCTCGACTCGGTACGCCGCCGCCCGGCCTGAGTCCATTCGGGACAGTCCGGTTGCGCTGAATGGCCCAATCGGCCCCGGTTTTCGTGTCACGCGGGCGAAACCCGGGCACTCCGGCAACGGAGGTGCCCGGATGAACGCACTCAGAACGAGAATCCCGATCGGCCACACCCGCGGCAGCACGACCGCGCGAGCACTCGGCCGCGCCGGCATGGCCTGTTACGGGGTGGTGCACCTGATCGTCGCGTATCTCGCGCTGCGCATCGCGTTCGGCGGTGGCAGCGGTGTACCCGCGGACCAGAACGGTGCGCTGCAGGAGATCGGCTCGAACGCGGCCGGCCGCGTAGTCCTGTGGGTGCTCGCGATCGGGCTGCTCGCGTTCGGGTTGTGGCAGGTGCTCATGGCCGCGACCGGCTACCAGTGGGTGTCCGGCGGCGAACGGGTCCGCAAGCGCCTCGGCTCGGCCGGGCGCGCGATCGTGGTGTTCGCGCTGGGCTACAGCGCGATCCGGATCGCCGTGGGCGCCGGTTCGGCCGCGGGCAACCAGCGTCAGCAGGAGGCCACGGCGGAACTCCTCTCGCTGCCGGCCGGGCCGGCGATCGTCGTGGTGGCGGCTTGTTGCGTGGCCGCGGTGGCCGTCGCGGCCGGCGTGAAGGGCGTGCGGCGGTCGTTTATGGAGGACCTCGACACCTTCGAGCTGCCGCGGGCCACCCGGCGCTGGGTGGCCCGCCTCGGCACCGGCGGTTACCTGGCGAAAGGCGTGGTTTTCGCCGTGATCGCCGTCCTGCTGGGGTACGCCGGTCTGCGGTCGGACGCGCGTGCGGCCGGTGGCCTCGACGCGGCGCTGCGGACGTTGGCCGGGCAGCCGTTCGGCACGGTGCTGCTCACGATCGTCGCGTTAGGACTCGCCGCGTTCGGCGCGTACTGCTTCGGGGCCGCGTGGGCGCACCGGCGGTGATGCTCAGCGCGGCCGGTACTCGGCGAACTCACTGAAGAACACCCCCTCGCCCTGCGTCAGTGCGGGCAACGCCTGCTCGAACTCGTGCACGGACGCGGCCGGGATCGTGCCGGTGACGGTGCAGCCGGTGGCCGTGACCGTGGGCTCGTCGGGCACCGCGCGAAGCTCCACGAGCTTGCGGAGCACGCCGCTCACCGCGTTCGCCGGGGCCTCGGCTTCGAAGCTGTGCACGGGTTCGTGCACGCGGGTGGCGGCTGCGCGCAGGGCTTCGGCGAGCGTGAGCGCGGTCATGCCGCGGAAGTCGCCGGCCGTGGTGAGTGGCGGGAAGAACGCGGCCTCGGTCAGGGTCACCACGCAGTCGATCACCGGGCGCGGACGGTGGCGCAGCTGTTCGTGCACGGTCTCCTCGATGGCCTTGTGGAACGCCAGCGGCAGTGAGCCGAGGTGCACTGCCAGCCGGTACGCGACGCCGGAGGCGGGCGGACCGGGTTCCACGCGCAGTCCGACGGTGGCCCAGAAGTACACGCGTTGGTCAGGCGCGCGGTGGCCCACGGCGTGGCCCGCACGGCAGAGGCGTTCGACGAGCAGGATGCGGGACTCCTCGAACTCCGCGGCCAGGCCGAAGTCCTCGGCCAGCGTCGAGCGGATCACCTCTTTCTGGACCTCGCCGTAGAGCCGCACGGAGACTTCGTGTTCGTGGCGGCGGACGCTGATCAAGGGGTCCTGTTCGGACAGTCGTTCCAGCGCCGAGTAGAGGGCCACGGCGTCGTCCGGGTCGACGGGCCGCACCACCGTCTCCAGGCTGGGCGGGGCGAAAAATCCGGGCTCGACCAGCGTGCCGGAGGGACCCAGGTGGTCGCCGATCCGCACGTCCTTGAGACCCCACACGCGGGCGACGTCGCCGGCGTGCGCCGGGCCGTCGACCGGGGTGGCGCCGTGTTCGTAGACGCGCACGGCGGACGCGCGGCCGGTCAGCTCGGTGACCGTGCCGTCGGGTTCGCGGCGGTGGAAGGGAAACGGCGTGCGCGGGCTCAGTGAACCCGACCGCACCCGGACGTACGCGATCTTTTCCCCGGCGCGCCCGCGTTCGATCTTGAACACGGTGGCGGCCAGCTCGCCGGCCTCGGTGCGTTCCTTTGCCGGGAACAGCTCCCGCACGCGCGAGACGAGCGCGGCCACGCCCGAGCCGGTGATCGCCGAGCCGAAAACCACCGGGTGCACGGCTCCGCGCGCGACCTGGCGGACCAGGGCCGCTCGGTAGTCCGGCTCGCGTCCCTCCACATAGGACGCCAAGAACTCGTCGTCGTCCGCCAGCGCTTCGGCCAGCTCGTCGCCGGGTGGCAGCGGCACGGGTTTCGCCTGCGGTGTCCCGAGTCCGGTCACGGTGTCGAGTGCGACGCAGCGCGGGGAAAGCCGCGTGCGCAGGGCGTCGAGCAGGGTGGATTCCTGCGCGCCCACGCGGTCGATCTTGTTCACGAACACGAGCACGGGGATGCCGAGGCGTGTCAGGGTCCGCATGAGCACGCGGGTCTGCGCTTGAACGCCGTCGGCCGCGGACACCACGAGCACGGCGCCGTCCAGCACACCGAGGGCGCGTTCGACCTCGGCGATGAAGTCGGAGTGGCCGGGGGTGTCCACGAGCGTGAGCCGGTGCTCGCCTGTGGTCACGGCGACCACAGCCGACTTGATGGTGATTCCGCGGCGGCGTTCTAGCTCCAGGGAGTCGGTCTGGGTGTCGCCGGAGTCGACGCTGCCGAGGTGGCGGATCACGCCGGTCTCGAAGAGCAGGCGCTCGGTCAGGCTGGTTTTACCGGCGTCGACGTGCGCGAGGATGCCAAGGGTGAGTGTCTTCAGTTGCGGGGTCATGAACGGGTGAGGTCCTCATCGATGCGATGGACAGGCCGAACTGGGGTCGGTCGGACTGTCGGCGCATCGGGGTCTCCTCACCGTCTCGAACAGGGCGGTCGGCACGATACCGCTCGGTGACGGACGCGTACAGCGAGTATTTTCCGGTGCCTGTCGGTTTCCTGTCGATCACTCGCCGAAGCGGGCTTCGGCGGCGCCCTCCGACCTACTGTGGGCCGGGACAGTGGGAAGATCACCGATCAGGAGTTTTCATGTTCGCTCGAGTCAAGGACGTCGCACTGCTGCTCGGCCGCATCGGCGTGGCTGTGGTGTTCTTCGCCCACGGCCTGCAGAAGTGGAACAGCGGGGTGGGCGCCACCGCGGACTTCTTCGGCCAGGTCGGCGTGCCGCTGCCCACGATCGCGGCGGTCTTCGTGATCATCCTCGAGGTGCTCGGCTCGATCGCGTTCGTCGCCGGCTTCCTGCTGCCGCTGCTCGCGGTCGGCTACGTCGTCGACATGGCGGGCGCGCTGCTCTCCGTCCACGCGCCCAACGGCCTCACCGGAACGGGCGGCTACGAGCTCGTCCTGGTGCTCGGCCTGGCCGCCCTCGCCCTCGGCTTCAACGGCGGGCGGCTTTCCCTGGACCACGTCCTGTTCTGGCGCAAGCGCGAGGCCCGCGCCACCCCGATGGCCGAGCTGGAAACCGTGTAACCACAGCGTCAGCGGGCTTCGGCCAGCACCGTCCGGATCACGTGCCGGGCGGTGTTCGCCATCGCCGGATTCGTCTCCCGGTAGTACGGCAGGGCGACCAGCGCCTGGGAAAGCGTGCGGGCCCGGCGTCGGGCCCAGGTCGCGTCGTCCACGCCGAGCGCCTCGCGGAAGACCTCCCGCGCACCGGCCGGCAGCAGGTTCCACGCGGGGAACAGATCGCAGGCCGGATCACCCGTCCCCGTGCAGCCGAAGTCGATCACCGAAGTCAGCCGGCCGTTCTCGAGCAGCAGGTTTCCCGGCATGAGATCGGCGTGCAGCCACACCGGCTCTCCGGTCCAGCCCGGCGCGCGCAGCGCGTGCTCCCACACGGCGAGCGCGGCGTCGCAGTCGACGCCCTCCTGAGGCAGGCCACGGAGTTCGCCGATCGCGGCCCGCGTCCACGGATCGAGCTCGATGAGCGGTCCGCCGCGGTGGGCCCGCGGCGCTCGCGGCACGGTGATGCTCCGCATGGCCGCCACGAACGCGGCCAGGTCCTCGGCCAGCGCCAGCGGCTCGGCGAGCGCTTCCGCTTCGGGGTGTTCACCGGTGCGCCAGCCGTAGACCGACCACGGCCACGGATACCCCTCGGCGGGCTCGCCGGCCCGGCCACCTCCGGAATGGCGGTCGGCAGGCGCGGGGCGAGGCGAGGCAGCCACTCCTGCTCCAGTGCGACGTCCTTCGCCCCGCTTTCGAGCAGCGGCAGTCGCACGGCCAAGTTCTCGCCGAGCCGGTACACGGCGTTGACCGTGCCGCCCGAGGGATGGCGCCGCACGGGCAGCGCCGCCCACCTCGGGAACTGCTCGGCGACCAGCCGCCGGACGAGGTCGTCGTCGAGGGGGTGCGGTTGTGCGGGGGTCATGGCACGTCATCCGACCCGGGGAAACCGTTGGCCGTCAACCGGGTTTCCGCCGCGGCCGGTCAACCGAGGTCGGTGGTGGTGCGTTCGGCGTCGCGTTTGCGGTCGAGCTTCGCTTGGTCCGCGTGGGTGACCTGGACGAGGTGGGCGCTCGCGGCCAGGGGCACGAGGAAGCCGTCCAGGACGCCGTCGGGGATGGTCCAGTCCAGCGTCGACAGGGTGCGGTCGGTGGCGCTCAGACCCAGCTTTTCGGCGCGCGCGCGGGCTTCCGCGAGCACCTCGTCCACTGTGGACGAGCCGAGCGCGGGAGTGTCCCCGGGGATGGGGGACATCGGTGTGAACTGGTCGCCCGACATCCGCGCCTCGGTGAGGTAGTCGAGGGCGCCGCCCGCCGGGGGAGCGGACAGGCCCCGGCCCATCGGGTCGAGGGAGACCACGGCGACGGCCGGGGCGTCGACGGAAGCGTCCGGCCCGATGAACACCACACGCGCGCCGTTGGGTTCGGGAACCACGCGGGCGCCGCACCACCAGGCGCCGAGCAGGATGCCGGCGGTCTGCCAGTGGGCGGGCAGCTGCACGGCGACGTCGTCGCCCGGTTCGACGTCGAACTCGTCGACGAGCCAGTTGGCGGTCTTCGCGGCCCAGTTCAGCGTGGTCGCCACCGACAGCTCGACGCGGCTGCCGAGCTGGTCGTCGTAGTGCGTGATCAGCGGTTTCGCGGGCGACGCCAGCAGCGGGCGCAGCAGCTGTTCCGTAAGGCTCATGAACCCCAGGCTAGCCGGGGCCTCAGTCGACGCAGGGCACGCCGGGGATGCCCGACTGCAGCTGCGCTGCGGGCGCGCCGGCCGCAGCCCCACCGCCGCCGGTGGGCGCACGTCCGACCAGGCCGGCGACGAACTTGCGCACCGCCGCCGGGTCGATCTCGACGATGCTCTGCCCGTCGGCGCTGCGGCCGTTGGCCGTGATCACCGGCACGGTCGTGAAGTTCAGATCGCCGGACGCCACGCCTTTCACCTGCTGCGCGAAGTCGAGCACGTCGAGGCCGTCGTCGAGCGTGATCGAGCGGTGCACGGCGTCCATGAGGCTGCTCATCGTCGACGGGCTGGTCAGCGTGCCCGCCGACAGCACCTGGTGCAGCGCCGAGGACAGGAACGCCTGCTGCCGCACGATCCGGTCGAGGTCGCCGTGGGGCAGGTTCTTGCGCTGGCGTACGAACGAAAGCGCCTCGCCGCCCGACACCGTCTGCACGCCGCGGCGGAAGTCCGCACCCGAGTCCTTGTCCGACGTCGAGTGGTTCAGGCACACCTTCACGCCCCCGAGCGCCTCGGTGAGCAGGTAGAAGCCCAGCAGGTTGATCTCGGCGTAGTGGTCCACCCGGATCTTCGTGAGGTCCTGCACGGTCTGGACCAGTACGCGCCGGCCCTCGCTGTCGGAGTCGCGCTCGATCTTCGCCTGGTCGCGCTCGCCCTTGGCGCGCTCGGCGTCGGCGAACTTGGCCTTCGCCACGCCGTACGCCGAGTTGATCTTCGCCTGGCCGCGGCCAGGGATGTCGACCCAGCTGTCCCGCGGGATCGAGACACCCGACGGCTTGCTGCCGTCCTTCGGGAAGCGCAGCAGGATGATCGTGTCGGTGTTGATCCCCGCCTTCTCCTCGGTGCGCAGCGACTTCAGCATGCTCAGCGGCAGCGGGTTGCCCTGCGCGTCAGTGCGTGCGTCGCTGCCGACGAGCAGGATGTCGGTGGCGCCGTCGTCGGCGGGCGGGGCCGGAGGTTCACCCGCGCGGGGGGTGAGGACGTCGGTGGTGGGGACGTTGCTCTGCAGTTGGTCCTTCGTCACGTATGCGTAACCGGTGGCGCCCAGCGCCAGCACCGATACGAGCCCGAGCGCGATCCGGCGGGTGATCCGGCCGGCGCGGCCCGGACGGACACGCGGGGTCCGCACCGTCGGCTGCGGCAGGTCCAACCGGGGGTAGGGCGACGGCTTCCAATCGGAAGGCTGTACCGATTCGTCACTGTCCGTGTCCGAATCCGGCGTCTCGGCAGCCTCAGCCGACTCGACGGCTTCGCCCGACGACGGCTCAGTCGGCTCCGCGCCCTCGGCCCGGTCCGGCTTGTCCTCGTTCTCGTCCACCCCACGTACCTCCCCATAGCCCAGCCTAGAGGCCGCCCCCGGCCGCCACGCTGAGTGCCCGACTCTAGTTGACGCAGGGCACTCCGCCGGCCGTAATCGGCGGAGCTGGTGGTGCGGCCGGCGCGCTGGGTTTGGTCGGGGTGCTCGTCACGGTCGGGGTCGACCCCGACCCGGCACCCGCTCCTCGGCGGTCCTTGCCCAGCAGCACGCGCACGTGCCCGGCGGTGACGTCGGAGTCCGGCTCGGCCTCGAGGTCACCGCCGAGGGCCTGGCGGACCAGCGCGAGCGCGGCGTCGTCGGCCGGGTTGTAGCGGATCACCGTGCTCGCCCGGGTGGACAGCTTCGTGTCGCCCGCGAGCTTGAAACCCTTGCCCTGCAACAGGGTGTGGGTCTGCGTGGCGACGTCGGCACCGCTGCCGTCGAACAGCTCGACCGTCACGGCGCCGGCGCCGGGCAGCGTGGCGGGCGTCGAGGTGGGGGTGTCGGGCGTGCCGTCGGAGGTGAGCCGGTCGACTTCCGCCTGCACCTGGGCCGGGTCGACGCGCAGCACGTCGGCGCCGCCGATCACCGCGTTGCCCTGCGTGGGGATGGTGTGGAACTCGACGTTGCCGCCGGTCAGGCCGCGCATCTGCTCCGCGAACTCGGTGAGGTCCCAGCCCTCGGAAAGCACCACGGACTTCTTCACCGCGGCCACGAGCTGCGCGATCTTGGCCGGGTTGGTGAGCACGTCGCCGGAGAGGACCTTGTTGGCCAGTCCCGAGAGGAACGCCTGCTGGCGCCCGATGCGGTCGAGGTCGCCGTTGGGCAGGCCGTAGCGCTGGCGCACGAACGCGAGCGCCTGCACACCCGAGATGCTCTGGCGGCCCGCCGGCAGGTCCACGCCGGACTTCTTCTCCTTCACCGGCGCCTTCAGGCATACGTCCACGCCGTCGATGGCCTTCGTGATCTCGTAGAAGCTCGCGAGGTTCACCTCGGCGTAGCGGTCGATCATGCCCGGCTTGCCGATGAACTTCTCCAGCGTGGCCACGAGGTTCTTGCGACCGGCCACCTTGGACTTCTCGTCGACGTCCTTGAGGTCGGCGTCGCCCTTGTTCTGCAGCGTCTTGAACGTGTCGTTGTAGGCGTACACATAAGCGCTGTTGAGCTTGTGCTTGCCGAAGCCGCCGGTGATCTCCACCCACGAGTCGCGCGGGAACGAGATGGCGACCGCGTGCTCCCCGTTCTGGGGAATGTGCACCAGGATCATCGTGTCGGTCTGCTTTTCACCGTCCGCGATGCCGGCGTGGAGCATGTCGAGCACCTCGCGCGGCAGCGGGTTGCCCTGCGCGTCGGTGCGGCTGTCCTGGCCCACGAGGAGGATGTCGATGGCGCCGTCGAGCGGTTTGGCGTGCGCCTCGGGCTGGTCGAAGATCTGCGTGGTCGTGAACCCGGTCTGCGGGTCGCCGATGAACTGCCAGCCGTACCAGGTCAGCGCCAGGACCACGATCGAGAACATCGAGAGCACGACCTTGCCACCGCGGCGCAGCACCACGAGCACGCCGCGGCCGTGCGTTGCCGGTACCCGCTGCGACGGCAGCGGCGACCCAGGCCACTCGGTCACGCGTTCCTCCCCCACCCATGCCCTCGGGGGCACCGGAGTGCCTCCAGGAGACTCTACCGAGTCTCGTGTGAGTCATCCGTAGTCTGGTGGTCGGATTGCCCGGTCGGGCACGAGAAGCGGGCACGAAGGGTGGAGAAGGATGCGAGTCCTGGTCACGGGCGGTGCAGGGTTCATCGGATCGCACTACGTCCGGCAGGTGGTTTCGGGTGCCTACCCGACGCTGCGTGACGCCGAGGTCGTGGTGCTGGACAAGCTCACCTACGCCGGCAACGAGGCGAACCTCGACCCGGTCGCCGGCAGCCCCCGCCTGCGGTTCGTCCGCGGCGACATCTGCGACGCCCCCCTGGTCTCGGACCTGATGCGCGGCGTCGACCTGGTGGTGCACTTCGCGGCGGAGTCGCATGTGGACCGTTCGATCCTGGGCTCGGCCGACTTCGTGCTCACCAACGTGCTGGGTACCCAGACCCTGCTGCAGGCCGCGCTGGAGGCGGGCGTCGGCAAGTTCGTGCACGTGTCCACCGACGAGGTCTACGGGTCCATCGCGGACGGTTCGTGGTCGGAAGACCACGTGCTGGAGCCGAATTCGCCGTACTCGGCCTCGAAGGCGTCGTCGGACCTGATCGCGCGCTCCTTCTTCCGCACGCACGGGCTGCCCGTGTGCGTCACGCGGTGCTCGAACAACTACGGCCCGTACCAGTTCCCTGAAAAGGTCATCCCGCTCTTCGTCACCAACCTCCTCGACGGGCTGAAAGTGCCCCTCTACGGCGACGGCCTGAACGTGCGCGACTGGCTCCACGTCGACGACCACTGCCACGGCATCCAGCTCGTCGCCGACGGCGGACGGGCCGGCGAGATCTACAACATCGGCGGTGGCACGGAGCTCACCAACCGCGAGCTCACCGGCCGGCTGCTCGACGCGGTGGGCGTCGGCTGGGAGCGGGTGGAGCCCGTGGAAGACCGCAAGGGCCACGACCGGCGCTACAGCGTCGACATCAGCAAGATCAGCTCCGAGCTCGGTTACGCTCCGCGGGTGTCCTTCGAGGACGGTCTGGCGGGTACGGTGCGCTGGTACGCCGACAACCGCGCGTGGTGGGAGCCGCTGAAGGGCCGCGCCGCGCTCGGCACGTCCTGACGTTCTCGAAGTTTCCTGTGTGGAGGTAAGACGGTGCGGCTCGCTCTGCTCGTCCCCGGCGGTTCCGGCCAGCTCGGCCGCGACCTGGCAGCGCTCGCGGGTTCCGAGGTGGAGGTGGTCGCGCCGGCTTCGGCGGAGCTGGATCTCCGCTCGGCCGGTGAGGTCGTCAGGGCGCTCGACGCCCTGGTTTCCCGCGCCGCCGCCTCGGGTGCGGCCCCGGTGGTCGTGAACGCGGCGGCCTACACGGCGGTCGACGCGGCCGAGCAGGACGAGGTTCGTGCGTTCGGCGTGAACGCCGACGGGCCGCGGGTGCTCGCCGCGGTGTGCTCGTCGCGGCGGGTGCCGCTGGTGCACGTGTCGACGGACTACGTGTTCCCGGGCGACGCTTCGCGGCCGTACGAGGTCACGGACGAGCTGGGCCCGAAGAGCGCGTACGGGCGGACCAAGGCGGCCGGCGAGGACGCGGTGCTCGGATCCGGCGCGTCGGCCTGGGTGGTGCGCACGAGCTGGGTCTACGGCAAGAACGGGGCCAATTTCGTCAAGACCATCCAGCGGCTGGAGGGCGAGAAGGAGCAGCTGACCGTGGTGGACGACCAGGTCGGGTCGCCGACGTGGTCCGCGGACCTGGCCGGTGGGCTGGTGGAGCTGGCCGGGCGGATCGCGGCCGGCGAGGGTCCGTCGTCGCGGGTGCTGCACTGCACCGGCGAGGGCGAGGTGACGTGGTGCGGGTTCGCAAAGGCGATCTTCGAGGAGATCGGCGCTGATCCCGAGCGGGTGCGGCCGTGCACGACCGAAGAGTTTCCGCGGCCGGCGCCGCGGCCCGCGTATTCGGTGCTGTCCAATGCATCCTGGCGCGAGGCGGGGCTGACGCCGTTGCGGCCGTGGCGCGAGGCGCTGGCGGAGTACTTCCGGAGCTGACTCGCGAGGGCGCGCGCCGGTTCCGTCGGCGGGCGCCCTCACGAGCGGATCAGCGGTCGGCGGCCCGGCGGTAGGCCTCGACGGTCAGCGTCGCGCAATTGCGCCAGGTGAAGCCGGCGGCGTGCGTGCGGCGGGCCGTGGACGTGGCCGTCGCGTGCGGATCGAGCACGGCTTGCCGCAACGCCGTCGCCAACCCGTCGACGTCGTCGTAGGGCACGAGCGTCGCACACGGACCGGCCACTTCCCGCAGCGCCGGAATGTCCGTGCAGACCACGGGAACGTCGGACGCCATGGCCTCCAGCACCGGCAGCCCGAAGCCCTCGTCACGTGAGGGCAGCACCAACGCGGCCGCCCCGGCGACGACGGTCCTGAGGTCCACATCGGACAGATAGCCCGTCTGCCCGGACCGCGGCAGCCGCGGGAACGGACCCGGCCCGGCGAAGACCAGCGGCGGCAGATCAGGCGCCGACGCGTGTGTGCGGGCCAGCCAGTCGAGGCCCTTGCGCGGCCCGGCGGCACCGGCGAACAGCAGGTACTTCTCGGGCAGGCGAAGCTTCGCGCGCTGGCCGTCGTCCGGCGGGCGCGCGGTGAACCACGCCGGGTTCACGCCGAGCGGGGTGACGACGATCTTGTCGCGCGAGACGTCCAGGCGCTCGGCCACCGAGTCGGCGACGGCCGAGGTGGGTGTGCAGATCACGTCGGCGCGGCGGGCGCCGCGGCGCACCAGCTCCGGCAGCGTCCGGTCGGACGGCGCGAGCTCACCGGGTTCGTCGAGGAAAGCCAGGTCGTGGATGGTCAGCACGCCGGCGGCGCGCAGGCGGCCGGGGAGGACGAAGTTGGTGCCGTGGACGACGTCGGTGGGGCCGGCGAACAACTCGACCGGCGGGAGCTCGGAACGCAGCCACGCGCGGCGCAACAGCCGCGCGGGCACCGGCATGCCACGGGCCCGCGCGCCGTGGGGCAGGACGCCGCGCAGCTTTCGCCAGCCGCGCAACGTGAACGCCACCGCGCGAGGGTCCACTTCGGACATCGACGCCAGTTCCTCGCTCAACGCCGCCGTGTAGCGGCCGATGCCCGTGCGGGAGCCGAGCAGCGGGGTGCCGTCGAGCAGCACGCGCAGCGGTCGGTCAGCCACGGCGCAACCGTTGCCGGGCGACCTTCACGACGCGGCCGCCGACGCGGCGGGCCAGCTCGCTCGGGCCGCCCTGCGCGAGGTACTCGCGGACGAGGTCGACGTCGCGGCGGACCAGCGCCGTGCCGCGGACCGGGGCGGTGGTCGTGAGGTCCGCGGTGCCCGGCAGCCGGTCGGCGGCGGGCCGCGGGTTGCGGCAGAACTCCACCAGGGGCTTCAGCGCTTCCGGCCACGCGTAGCGGCGCGCGACCTCGGCGATCCGCTCGACGCAGCCGGCCGCGAACTCCTCGTCGTACAGCGATTTCTCCAGCGCGGCCGCCAGCGCCTCCGCGTCCTCGGCCGGCACGACGACCCCGAGCCGCTCGGTGCGGACGAGGTCGGCGAACGCGTCGCCGTCGGTGGTGACGATCGGCAGGCCCGCCCACAGGTAGTCGAGCACGCGCGTGCGGAAGGCGAACGTGGTCTCGACGTGCTCGTAGTGCGTGGTCACGCCGCAGTTGGCGTCGAGCAGCCAGTTCTGGCGCTCGCCGTACGGGACCCACTGCTCGTTGAAGAACACGTGCTTGTCGGTGAGGCCCAAAGAGTCGGCCAGGCGGATGGTGCGGGCGCCGATGTCCATTTCGGCGACCTCGGGGTTCGGGTGCTTCATGCCCAGGAACACGAGCCGTGCGTCGTCCCGGTTCTGGCGGAGCAGATCCATCGCGCGGATGAGCGTGAGCGGGTCGAACCAGCTGTACACGCCGCCGGCCCACAGCACCACGCGGTCGGACTCGCCGAGGCCCAGCGACGCGCGCAGGCCGGGGCCGGTGCGCACGGGTTCCTGCGGCGAAAGGCCGAAGGGCACCACGGCCAGCAGTGACTGCGTGGTCGGGTCGGCGTCGTAGAGCCGCGGCGACAGCCGGCCCAGCGCGGCGAGGTGGCCCAGCCAGAAGTGGCGCTGCCGCTCTGACGCGCAGAGGAAGAAGTCGGCGCGCTCCAGCTGTGCGTCGAGGACCTTCGTGACGCCCGCGAGGTCGAGCGCGCGCTGGTCGTCGGCCACGCCCTTGCCCTGCTCCAGGAGCTCGAGGTGCATGGGGTCGTAGACGTCGGCGACCACGATCTTGTTCGCGTGCTGCTTCTTCAGCGTCGGCGCGAGCTCCAGGACGTGGCCCTGCAGGATGATCACGTCGGCCCACTCGACGGGCGCGTCCAGGTCGCGGAACTTACCCGAGCTGATCTTGAAGGCCGCGGGAGGCGGCGACAGCAGCGGGTTGGTGGTCATCAGGTGCACTTCGTGCTCGGCGGCGAGCGTGGCGGCGATGTTCCACGCGCGGATCGCCGGGCCGGCCATGCGCTCGGTGATCGAGTCGCCCGTGAGCACGAGGATCTTGCGGCGCCGGCCGAACACGGCCTCGATGCCGAAGGCTGCCACGAGGATGTCGTGGGCGCGCAGGTAGTCGGGCAGGGGATACGCGGGCTCCAAAGCCTTGCGCAGCAAGGGAAGCAGGTCGGCGTCGGTGCGGACGCGAGCGGCCTGCTCCTCGGCGCGGGACTCGGCGAGCGACGGCATCATCTCCACGAACCGGTCGATGGCCAGCACACCCGCGACCGTCGTCCGGGGCACCGCGAGATCGCCCGTCTCGACCGGGCCGACGCCCTTTTCGAGGTTGAGCTGCTCGGGATCCAGCCCGCCGCGGGCGGTGGCGCGCCGGACCGCCAGTGCGAGTGCCGCGGGCAGGGCCTTGGCCAGCGACTCGTCGGACAGGTTCTTGTAGAGCGCGGCGAGCGCGTTGCGTTCCAGCAGGAAGGTCTCGCGGCCGGTCTCGGGCGCGTCGACGGCCGACATCGTGCCGTGGTGGCGGTGATACGCCAGGGATTCCGGCACGTAGCGCACGCGCCAGCCGCGCAGGTTCAGCCGCCAGCCCAGGTCGACGTCCTCGTAGAACATGAAGAATCGTTCGTCGAAGCCGCCGAGCTCGGCGAACACCGAAGCGCGCACGAACATCGCCGAGCCGGTGCCGAACAGGACGTCCTTGGCGACGTCGTGCTCCGCCTCGGGCACGTCGGCCAGCGGGCTGCCCGCGTGACGCTTGTAGCCCATGCCGAACCAGGTCAGGCCCGCGTCGACGAAGTCGGTGCCGGTGCCGTCCCAGTCGACGACCTTGCTGGCCACCGCCGCGACGGTCGGCTGCGCCCGCAGCTCCGCGACGGCCGCGGAGACCCACGCGGGCGCTGGGCGCGCGTCATTGTTGAGGAAGGCGAGGACGGTGCCTCCCGCGTGCTTCGCGCCGAGGTTGCAGCCCCCGGCGAAGCCGCTGTTCACGGGCGACTCGATCAGCGTCACGTCCGGCACGGCGGCGCGGATGCGCTCGGCGTCGTCGCCCCCGGAGGCGTTCTCGACGCAGATCAGCTCGACGTGCTTGTAGTCCAGCTCGGCCGACAGCGCGCGAAGGCAGGTGATCGTGTCTTCGGCGCCGCGGTAGTTCACCACGATCACCGAGACGAGCGGTTGCGGTTCCCCCAGCGGCAAAACGAGCTCCTGTCCGTGATGTCGGGCCCGCCCAGCTTAAAGGCCCGCCCAGGCGTCCCAGATCGCCCCTCGGCCGAGGGTGGTGATCGCGCCTGTGCGTCTGCGGGCGCGCAGGGTGGCAGGGAGCCTGATCGCGACTTCGGCCAGCACACGAGCGCGAAGGCCGACGTGGAAGTTGGCGGCGTCGGACTTGTTGCGGCGGAGGGGGAGCAGGGCGGTGATCAGGGCGAAGCGGACGATTTCGCGCACGGCGATCACGGCCGGGGCGCAGCGCAGGAGCATGAGGAGACGGTTGCGTTCGTTCCAGCGGTGGAACAGGGGCGAGCCGGGTTTCGTGCTCGCGCCGTGGAGGTGGCGGACGCGGGCCTTCGGGGCCGTGACAACGTGCCACCCGGCCAGGCGCAGGCGCCACGCGGTGTCGGTGTCTTCGTAGTAGCAGAAGAAGCTCGCTGGGACGCCGCCGACGGCGCGCACGGCGTCGGCCCGCAGGAGCGCGGCGCCGCCGCAGAAGCCGAACACCTCGTCGACGGATTCGGTGAGGTCGGCGCCGTGGCCGTCGGCGGTGAGGCGGACGCCGGTCGACTGCGTGGTGCCGTCGGCGAGCTCCAGATGGCTCGTGACGGCGGCGGCGAGCGGCTGTTCGTCGAGGGTGTCTTCGAGCTCGGCGAGCCAGGTGGGTTCGGGCGCGGCGTCGTCGTTGAGCCAGGCGATGGTCGGCGTTGTCGTGCGCTCGAGGGCCACGGCCATCGCGCCCGCGTAGCCCGTGTTGCGCCTGAGCCGGACGACCTGCGGGTTCGACGGGTGGGCCGTCAGGAGGGCGGCCGTGCCGTCGTCGGAGGCGTTGTCGATCACGAGCGTCCGATGTGGACGCGTCTGGGCGGCGAGGGCGTCAAGGCAGGCTTCGACGTGAGCCGCGCCACGCCAGGTGACCACGACGACGGTGCTGCCGGTTTCCGCGCTGGTCACCTGGGTGAGAATAGCGGCGTGCCCGAACTGGTAGTGCTCGCCGAGCAGCTGCTCGCCCCCGTCCCGGGTGGTACGGGCCGATACACCGCCGAACTGCTGCCCGCGCTGGCGCGCACCGCGCCGCCGGGCTGGACGGTGTCGAGCGTGGTCGCGCGCCACAGAGACGACGCGGCGGTTTCCTCCATTGAGTTCGAAGGCGTCGAGGGGCCGCGCGTGCTCCCGGTGCCGCCGCGCGCCCTGGTCGGCCTGTGGCAGCTCGGCGTGCCCTGGTGGCCGGGCGGCGACGCGGTCCACGCGCCGACGCCCTTCGCGCCGCCCCGCCCGCCCGCGGGCCGGACGCTCACCGTGACGGTCCACGACACCGTGCCGTGGACGCACCCCGAGACCCTGACCGCCCGCGGCGTGAGCTGGCACCGGTCGATGATCGCGCGGGCGGCGCGCCGGGCGTCGACCTTGATCGTGCCCACGCGAGCGGTGGCCGACGAGCTGGCCGTGCTGGTGGACGTGACCGTGCCGGTGCGCGTCGTGCCCCACGGCGTGACAGTGCCTCAGGGTTCGGTGGCGCTCGATCTGCCGTCGAAGTACGTCCTGGCCATCGGCACGATCGAGCCGCGCAAGGGCATCGACGTGCTGGTGGACGCCGTCGCCGCGGTGGGCGATGTCGCCCTGGTGTTCGCCGGGCAGCCCGGCTGGGGCGGCATCGACCCGGTGCAGGTCGCGGCTTCGCGCGGCCTGACGGACGTGCACGTCCTGGGCAAGGTCACGGACGCGGAACTGGCCACGGCCCTGCGTGGCGCGAGCGTCCTGGCCGTGCCCAGTTTGGCGGAGGGCTTCGGGCTGCCGGTTTTGGAGGCGATGGCCTCCGGAGTGCCTGTGGTGCACACGGACGTGCCGGCGCTGGTGGAGGTCGCCGGTGGTGCGGGGGTGGTCGTGCCGCGGGGTGATGCGGTGGCGTTGGCTGCCGGGCTGCGTGAGGTGCTCGGGTCGCCTTCGCGGGCGGCGGAACTGGCGCGGCTGGGCCGCGACCGCGCGCGCGAGTTCACGTGGCGCGCCGCGGCGGAAGCCGTGTGGGCGGCGCATCGGAAGCGAACCTGATTTGCGTGCCGGCGCTGGCAATGGGCCGTCGCTCTGCGTGAGTACCGCTCGTGAGCTGCCGCCCGACGCGAGGGCAGGTTTGCCGATAGCCCGTCTGCGTGTGGGCGCCGGCCTGAGCGCGATCTCGTGACCGGACCGCCTGGGCTCGGGCGACGAACCTGAGCTGCCTGCGAGATCGCGCCGGCTTCTGGACTGAGCGTTTTCGCTCGGCCCCGGGCCGAGCGAAAACGGGAGGGAAGCCGGCTTGCGGCGATCTCGCCGCCTCGGCGGAGCCGAGGCAGATGACGCAGTTCGTCGGTTCCTCACCTGCGCGCTGGGTGATCGCCGTACTCTGCTCACGTGACCGGTGATCCCCGTGTGTTGATCGACGCGACCGCGGTGCCCGCGGATCGGGGTGGCGTCGGCCGGTACGTGGACTCGCTCGTCGCGGCGTTGGACCAGGACGGTGCGCGGCTGACGGTCGTGTGCCAGCCCCGTGACCTGTCGCTGTACGACCGGCTCGCCCCCGGCGCGCGCGTGGTGCCCGCGTCGCCCGCGACGTCCACCCGCACGGCCCGTCTGACCTGGGAACAGACGACATTGCCGCGGCTCGTGCGACGGCTGGCGGCCGACGTCGTCCACTCGCCGCACTACACGATGCCCCTCGCGAGCGGCGCGGCTTCGGTCGTGACGCTGCACGACGCGACGTTCTTCACCGACCCCGTGCTGCACTCGTCGGTGAAGGCGCGGTTCTTCCGCGCGTGGACCGTGGCCGCGCTGCGCCGTGCGACGCTGTGCGTCGTCCCGAGCCAGGCGACGGCGCTGGAGCTGGGCCGCGTGACTCCCGTTCGGCACGCGGAACTGGAAATCATCCACCACGGCGTGGACACGGAACGTTTTCACCCGCCGTCCCCCGAGGAGATCGCCGCGGCTCGCGCGGCCGTCGGCATCAGGCGGACGCCGTACATCGCGTTCCTCGGGGCGCTCGAGCCGCGCAAAAACGTGCCGGCCTTGATCCGGGGCTACGCCCGCGCGATGTCGGGCGAGCGCGACGCCCCCGCTCTGGTGCTCGCCGGCCAGCCGGGCTGGGACACGCAAGTCGAACGCGCCCTCGACGCCGTGCCTCACCGCCTGCGCGTGATCCGCGCCGGGTACCTGCCCTTCGGGACTCTCGCGGGCTTCCTGGGCGGCGCCGAACTGGTCGCCTACCCGTCCCTGGGCGAGGGCTTCGGCCTGCCCGTGCTCGAAGCCATGGCCTGCGGCGCCGCCGTCCTCACCACCCGCCGCTTGTCGCTACCGGAAGTCGGCGGCGACGCCGTCGCCTACTGCGGCGTCGGCGCGGGCGACGTGGCCGCCGCGATCACCGAGCTCCTCGCCGACCCGTCCCGCCGCGCCTTCCTGTCGGCGGCCGCCCAGCAGCGCGCCAAGGACTTCTCCTGGGCGACGACGGCGGAGCGTCATCGGGAGGCGTACGCGAAGGCTTGGGACCGGCATCGCCGAATGCACTGACCGGCTGCCATGTTCTGCCATGTTCTGCTACCATGATCGCGCGAGGTCCTCGTAGGACTGAGTATGAGAGCCTGTGATGCGTCCGGACGGTCGTCTCACAGGCTTTTCGCCTGTTCAGAGCTTGATGTGCGCATCTATGAGCCCTGCGACGCGTTGCGCCCAGCCGCCGCCGGCGCCGAAGCACCAGGCGACCGCGTCGGAGATCCACAGGATCGGTTCCAGCGTCGAGTCGAGGTGCTCGTACGTCAGCTCGGTTTTCGACGGTCGTGAGCCCAGCGTTTGCCAAAGTGTCCGGTGGTCGTGCGCATCTCGCTCGTTGCGCGTGTCCAGCACCAGCCGGTGTGCGCCGACCGCCAGCAGGTCCTCGGCCATCTGACGCAGGCATTGCTGCCGCACTGCCTCTTCGGTCTTGGGTGAGCACGATCCCGTGTACATGCGAACAGAGACCGACATCTTGGCCATCTGATCGATGAGTTGTCTTCGACGAGGCTCCTTCTCCTTCTTGAAATGCAGCTCCCGCGCGCCACGGAGGAGCAGCTCCGTCAACGCGCGCCGTGTCGGACGCAGATGGGCGGGCTCGACAAGCGTGACGCACAGCAGGAACTGCCGGTTGCGGGCCGATTCATCGACGAAAGCGTGCGCGGACATCCGCACATTCTCGCCCGACGGAAATCACCCTCGGTGACGGGGTCGATGCATGGCCGTAGCCGTGTGTGAGCGGGGGACAATGGGTGCCGTGACTGAGCAGCGCAGCTACGGCGACAATCTGGCCGTCGTGACCGTGACCTACTTTCCCGGCGACATGCTCGAGAAGTTCCTCGACACGCTGGAAAAGGCGACCGACCGGGACGTCCGCGTGGTGGTCGCGGACAACGCGTCCACGGACGGTGGGCCCGAGAAGGCGGCGGAGCGCGGGAACGTCCAGCTGGTCAGCATCGGCGAGAACGTCGGCTACGGCACTGCCGCCAACCGCGGCGTGGCGGCGCTCGACGACAGCTACGGGTGGGTCGTCGTGGTCAACCCCGACCTGGAGTGGGAGCCGGGGTCGCTGGACGCGCTCCTCGAGGTCGCGAAGCGGTGGCCGCGTGGGGGTGCGTTCGGGCCGTTGATCCACGACCTCGACGGGACCGTCTACCCGTCCGCCCGTCTTCTGCCGTCGTTCGGGCGGGGGATCGGGCACGCCGTCTTCGCGAAGGTCTGGCCGGGCAACCCGTGGACGCGCCAGTACCGCCAGGAGAACGCCACACCGCAGGAGCGCACGTCCGAGTGGCTGAGCGGTTCGTGCCAGCTGTTCCGGCGCGAGGCGTTCGACTCGGTCGGCGGCTTCGACACGCGCTACTTCATGTACTTCGAAGACGTCGACCTCGGCGACCGCCTGGCGAAGGCCGGCTGGCTGAACGTCTACGCCCCCTCGTCGAGCGTGATGCACATCGGCGGCGTGTCGACGGCGCGCGTGTCGAAGAAGATGCTGCGCGCGCACCACGCCAGCGCCTACCGCTACCTCGCCGACCGGCACCAGGGCGTGCTGTGGAAGCCCTTGCTAGCGGCGGTGAAGCTCGGGCTGGCCGTTCGCGTCAAGCTCGAGGGCGCGTGATCACAGCCCGTCGAGACGCCGTGAGAGGTTCGACCGGCCGCTGCTCTGCTTGATCGTCGGCACCAGCCCGGTCAGCTCTTCCTCGGCGGGCTCCCGCAGGGGACTCGGCACGGGCGCGGCCTGCGGGCGCGCCACCAGCGGCGTGGTCACCTGCGCGGCCGGCACCTCCAGCGGCGTGGTCGTGTTCGGCTTCGCCAGCGGGTGCTCGTCGTTCTCCGCGATCAACGACGCCGGCAGCTGCGTCGTCGTGTCGGGATCCTGCTGGTCGAGCTCCGAGACCACGGATCTCGGGATCTGCTGCGTGTTGGAGGCGTCCATCGGCGATGTCATGTTGTCCGGCGTCACCACGAAGGCGCCGCGGGAACGTGCGCGTGCGAGCAAAGCGTCCGCGCGATCGCGGGGGTCCATCCCCTCGGCCTCCCGACTGACCCGGGGCCTCTGGGGAAAGGCCCACCTGTTTCCTGTCTAGGGTAGGCCCTCGGGGGCGCAACCGTCAGCGTTTCCCGCGGCTTGTCGCTCAGCGGTGCGTGATACAAGAGGAGTTTTCTGTGACGTCCGAGCTCGAGGTCGACGCCGTCGTGCTGGTCGGGGGCAAGGGCACCCGCCTGCGGCCGCTCACCCTGTCCGCGCCGAAGCCGATGTTGCCGACGGCCGGCACCCCCTACTTGAGTCACCTGTTCTCGCGAATTCGTGCGGCCGGGATCCGCCACGTCGTGCTCGGCACGTCCTACCGCGCCGAAGTCTTCGAGGAGTACTTCGGCGACGGGGCGGCCCTCGGCCTCGAGCTCGAGTACGTGGTCGAGGACGAGCCGCTCGACACCGGCGGCGCGATCCGCAACGTGTACGACAGGTTGCGCGCGGACCACGCGATCATTTTCAACGGCGACATCCTCTCCGGCGCCGACCTGCGCCACCAGCTTCAGACCCATGTGGACACCGGCGCCGACGTCACCCTCCACCTCCAGCGCGTGCCCGACCCGAGCCGCTTCGGCTCCGTCCCCACGGACGAGCACGGCCGCGTGCAGGCGTTCCTCGAGAAGACACCCAACCCGCCGACCGATCAGATCAACGCCGGTTGCTACGTCTTCCGCCGCTCAGTGGTCGAGACCATCCCGGCGGGCCGGCGCGTGTCGGTGGAGCGCGAGACGTTCCCCGGACTCCTCGAAGCCGGCGCGCACCTGCACGGCTTTGTCGACTCCTCGTACTGGCTCGACGTCGGCACGCCCGAGGCGTTCGTGCGCGGCAGTGCGGACCTCGTGCGCGGCATCGCGCCGACGTCCGCGTTGGCCGGCCCGACCGGCGAGTCGCTGGTGCTCGACGGTGCTTCGGTGGCTTCGTCGGCTCAGCTGACGGGTGGGACGACGGTCGGCGAGAAGGCCGTGATCGGCGACGGTGCGACCGTCGACGGTTCGGTCGTGTTCGACGAGGCTGTGGTCGAGGCCGGGGCCACTGTGGAGCGTTCGGTGCTGGGCCGCGGGGCGTTCGTCGGGGCGGGCGCCGTGCTGCGTGGCGTGGTCCTGGGCGACGGCGCGTCCGTCGGCGCGGGCTGCGAACTCCTCGACGGCGCCCGCGTCTGGCCCGGCGTCACCCTGCCCGACGGCGGTATCCGGTTCTCGAGCGACGCATGATCGAGTGGCGACCGCCCTTCCCCCTGGACCTGGCCGCGGTGCTGGGCCCACTCAGCCGCGGGCGCGGTTCGCTGAACTTCCGCGGTGACCGCGGCGTCTGGTGGCTGGCCGCCAACACGCCGTCCGGCGAGGGCACGCTGGCTCTGCTGCGCCGGCCCGACGGCGTCGTCGAGGCCGACGCGTGGGGCCCCGGCGCGGAGTTCCTGCTCGACGGTGTGCCGGCGTTGCTGGGCGCCGAGGACGACGACACCGGCTTCGTCGCGCACCACCCCGTGGTCGCCCGCGCGCGCCACGACGCCCCCGGCCTGCGCCTCGGCTCGACGCGGCGCGTGTGGGACTCGCTCGTGCTGGCGGTGCTGGAGCAGAAGGTCTCGGGCAAGGAGGCGATCCGGTCGTGGGCCGAGCTGTGCCGCTGGTTCGGCACGCTCGCGCCCGGCCCGGGGCCCGCTTCGCTGCGCGTGCCACCGTCACCGGTCGCGATCCGGTCCATTGTGGACTGGAACTGGCACCGCATCGGCGTGGACCTCAAACGCCGGACGGCGCTGATCAACGCCGCGCGCGTGGCTCCACGGCTGGAGGAAGCGGTGGCGCTACGGGGTTCCGCGGGCCGGGCCCTGCTGCGCAAGGTCTCGGGCATCGGCGTGTGGACCGCCGCCGAAATCGCCCAGCGCGCCTGGGGCGACCCGGACGCGGTCAGCTTCGGCGACTACAACATCCCCTCGATGGTCGGCCACACGCTCCTCGGCCGCCGCATCGACGACGAGGCCATGGCCGAACTCCTCGCGCCCTACGCCCCGCAACGCCAGCGCGCGATCCGGTACCTGGAAGTCGGCGGGGCCCGTGCGCCTCGCTTCGGACCCCGCATCCAACTCCGCGACTACCGCGCGATGTGACCTACCGTGGCGGCTGCTGACCCTGGCCCGGCTGTTGGTTCGGCTGTTGCTGACCTGGCTGGCCGGGCTGACCTGGCTGCTGCGGTGAAGGGTAAGGCTGCCAGTTCTGCGCGACTTGCTGGTTCGGCTGACCTTGCTGCTGCGTGGGATATCCCTGCTGCGGATATTGCCCTGGCTGTTGCTGCCCTGGTTGTTGCCCGGGATATCCCGGCTGCTGCGGGTACTGCCCCGGCTGCATCGGCTGCTGCTGCGGAAACTGCTGCGGCGGAAACTGCTGCTGCGGCGGGTACTGCGGGCCAGGCTGCTGCTTCGGCTTCCGCCCCACGGTGAACTTCAGCACGAGGATGACCACCAGCACGATGATCAGCAGCGCTGGGAGTGCAAAACGCAACACGGCGGCTGAATCTCCTTTTCAGTTCCCGAATCCGGACGGCGGTTGTTGACCTGACTGCTGCGGCGGGTACGGCGGTTGCTTCGGCTCCACACCGTGAGCTCAGGACAAGAAGGATCACGAGCAGAGGCACCAGGAGGATGGGCGTGACGAGATTGTTGATGTTCACGAGTCGCCTGCGATGCCCGCCGGCAGCAACGAGATGATGAGATGCCGAGGCTGAATGGCATTCACGAAAAGTCCCCTCTCCCCGGCCACAGGCCATCGCCATCGTAGGGGGACCGGCCGTCAGGGGCCGGACGAAACCGAAACGGTCAGCGCAGTGCGGCCGTCACGATGGCCAGCGCCTCGTTCGTCGACAGCCCCAGCCGCCGCGTCACCGCTGCGTAATCCGCAGCCGCCGCGAGAGCCCGCGAACGCGACTCATCCCCTGAAGCCCCCACGAAACTCCCGGCCCGGCCGCGCGTTTCGATCAGGCCGGCTTCCTCGAGTTCCCGATAGGCGCGCGCCACCGTGTTCGGGGCGACGCCCAGGTCCGAGGCCAGCGCGCGCACGGTGGGGAGCTTGGCGCCGACGGCGAGGGAGCCGTCGTTGATCTGCGCGGCGATCGACGAGCGCACCTGCTCGAACGGCGGCACCGAAGACGCGCTGTCGTAGCTCACGGTCACGGTCAAAAACCCCCTAACGCCGGCGCTTCCTGCGCAGGCTGACGATCACACCCACCACCACCAGCACGATCGCCACTCCGAACCCCACGGCCACCACCCAGCCGCTCACGAAACCGCCGTCGCCGGTGTGGATGTGCGGGTTGGCAGACACCAGGGGCATGCCCGCCATGCTAACGGGACGAAACGGCCGCGTTCACGAGTTCGGCCAGATCCTCCGACCCCGCGGGCAGGGCGTCGACCGGCCACCAGCGCAGGTCGTCGGACTCGTCGCTGCGGACGGGCAACGCCCCCGCCGGCGCGCGGACCGCGTAGCGCACGTCGAAGTGTCGCGTCGGCACGCCGAGGGAGCACGTGATCGGGTGGACGTCGAGGTGCACGGGTGCCGCGCCGATCTCCAGGCCCGTCATGCCCGACTCCTCCGTCGCCTCGCGCAGCGCAGCGGCGCCGACCGACGGGTCCGACGGCTCGCAATGCCCGCCCAGCTGCAGCCAGCGGCCCACGCGCGGGTGCAGCGTCAGCAGCACCTGCGTACCCGTCGAGTCCAGGACCACGGCCGACGCCGTGAGGTGCCCGGCCTCGCACGACCGCTGCACGGTGTCGTCCCGCGTCGCCAGGAAACCCAGAAACGCCTGGCGCAGAGATTCCTGCGAGCCGAGCGAAGGGGCCCAAGCCGCGAGCGTCTCCACAGCGTCCGAGTGCAAGTTCACAGCTCCACCAGACCTTCGCCCGGCTCGCCCAGTGAACGCACGGGCGGCGTCTCCAGTGGGTGCCCGATCGCGACTGCGCCCAGCGGCTCCCAGCGCGAATCCAGGCCCAGCGTCGACCGCACGAGGTCGGCCGCGAAGATCGTCGACCCGATCCAGCACGAGCCGAGGTCCTCCGCGGCCAACGCGACCAGCAGGCCCTGCACCGCGGCACCGGCGGCGACCGTGAACATCGTGTGCTCGCAGTCGTTGCGCCGCTGGTCGCGGTAGGTGTGAGCGCCTTCGGGTACGAGGAACGGGATCACGACCTCGGGCGCGCGATACAGAATGTCCCCGCGCGACAAGCGTTTCTCGATCTGCGACGGCGTGAAGTCGTCATTCGAAAGGTCAGCGCGCCACGATTCGCGCATGGCGTCCAGCAGCTTCGCGCGCAACCCGGCGTCGCGCAGCCACACGAACCGCACGGGGTGCGTGTGGTGCGGCGCGGGCGCGGTCAACGCCGCCGCGACCGCCCGCCGAACCACCGACGGATCCACCGGCGCGTCGGAGAACGCGCGCACGGAACGCCGGTGCGGCACGGCTTCGCGCCGCCCTTGCGCCAGAGCTTCGTTGGTACCCAAGCGGAACAGATCCTCGTCGACGGGCCGGATCAGGTTCCGCGCCGTGGAGCCGTCGTCGGTGAGCTGCAGGCCGCGCACGACCGCCACCGGCAGGCCGCCCAGCTTGCCCTTCACCAGGTCCGCGGCGGCCGCGAGCTCGTCGGCCACCGCGATCTCCGTGACAGCCAGCTCGTTGCCCTGCGAATCGACCTGCCCCGCGTACGCGTGCAGCACGCGCAGGCCCGAAGCGCCGATCGCCGCGTCGGTCTGCCCGATGCGCCACGCGCGGCCCATCGTGTCCGTGATGACCACGGCGACCTCGACACCCAGCCGTTCCCGCAGCCCGCCCCGAAGCGCGTGCGCCGAGGCGTCCGGGTCCGTGGGCAGCAGCGCGACTTCGTCGCCCTGCACGTTCGACGCGTCGATCCCCGAAGCCGCCTGAACGATCCCCAGCGGGTTCTCCGTGATCACCGTGCGCGCCACTCGCGCGACGACCCGCACCGTCTCCTGGTCGATCAGCTCGCGCCGCGCCGCGTCGCGGGCCTCGGGGTCGCTCGGCACGCGCACGAGCCGGCCCTCGACCTTCGAGAACACCTTGCTCGTCACCACCACGACGTCGCCGGACCGCAGCCACGGCGCGGCCGCGACGAGGGCGCCGGTGAGGTCGTCTCCCGGACGGAACTCGGGCAGCCCGGTCACGGGCAGGATCTCGACCTTGGCCGAGGCGTGGTCGTTGAACTCGGGCTTGCTGTACTCAGACACCGGACACTCCCGCAACGTCGAAGGCCGCCCGCACCATCGCGGCGGTCGCGTCCACATCGGACATCAGCAGCGGCACCGCGCGCACGGCCACACCCGGCACGGTCACGTCGTGGTCCTCCTCGGCGACGAGCCAGCCGTCCAGCACCCCGCCGTCGGAGCGGGCGCCGTAGTGCCGGCCCACGGCCTCGGCGGAGGTCTCCACGCCGATCGCCGTGAGGCACGCGTCGGCCATGCCGCGCAGCGCCTTGCCACCGATGATCGGCGAGATCCCCACGACCTTCGCGCGAGACTTGCGCAGCGCTTCGCGCACGCCCGGCACCCCTAGCGTCGTGCCGACGCTCACCACCGGGTTCGACGGCGCGAACAGCACCAGGTCGGCCTCGCCCAGTGCCTCGAGCACCCCCGGCCCGGGCTTGGCCTCGTCGGCACCGACCGAGACGATCGAGTGCGCCGGCCGGTCGGCGCGGTAGCGCACCCACCACTCCTGGAAGTGGATCGCCTTCTGCTGCTCCGGCTGGTCCGGGTCGTCGATCACGACGTGGGTCTCCACGCGGTCGTCCGACATCGGCAGCAGGCGCACGCCCGGGCGCCAGCGGTCGCACAGCGCCTCGGTGACGGCCGAGAGCGGGTAGCCCGCACGCAGCATCCGCGAGCGGATCAGGTGCGTCGCGATGTCCTTGTCGCCCAGCCCGAACCACGTCGGCTCCGCGCCGTACGCGGCGAGCTCCTCCTTGACGACCCACGTCTCGCCCGCGTGGCCCCACCCGCGTTCGGTGTCGATGCCACCGCCGAGGGTGTACATGCAGGTGTCGAGGTCGGGGCAGATGCGCAGGCCGTGCATCCACACGTCGTCGCCGGTGTTCACCAGCGCCGTGACCTCGTGCGGGGACGGGCTCGCCGGCTCGCCGATCGCGGGCATCCCGAGCGCGGTCTTCACGCCGAGCAGGAAGCGCGCGCCTCCGACTCCACCGACCAGTACGACGATCTTCACGACTGCGGATCCTCGCACGCGCCGGGTCCCGGGCCCCAGTAGCGGTACCTGTGGTGCTCCGTACAGCCGAGCGCGGAATACAACGTCAACGCGCCTTCGTTAGCTACGGCCACCTGCAACACCCACCTCTCCGCACCGTGCGCGCGGCCCCACTCGGCCAGCGCGGACATCATCGCCGACGCGAGCCCGCGCCGGCGGAACTCCGGCCGCACGGCCAGGCGCGACACGTGCAGCCACCCGTCCACGATGGCACCGCGCACAGCGCCGGCGGTGACGGCGTCCACGTCAACCACGCCGTAACCCACCTTCCCGGTGCTGAGCACGTGCCGTTCGGCCGCGCCCGGCGACGGGTTGTCGGCCGCCAGTTCCCACCACGCCGGGGTCGGCTCGTCGAGGACTTCGGCGTCCTTCGCGGGCCCGGCCGGCAGCGGTCCGACGAGCACGGACACCTGGTAACCCGCGGCGTGGTCGGTCCACTCGTGCCATCCGGCGGCGGCCACCTCGCGCTCGAGGTCGCTGTCCTGGATCACCTGGACGACCGGGGGGATCCCCCGATCGTGGGCGAAGTCACAGACGGCTTTCAACGCGACAGCCACGCTCCGGCCGGGATCGCCCACGGCGAGTGCGCTGTTGGCGCGCCCGGTGAAGCCGTCGGCCCAGCGCAGGCGCCACTCGCCGAGGGGTTCGTCGACCACCGGGGGCCAGGCCCTCGCACACACGATTTCGAGCATTTCCGAGTCGTTCACGGTTAGATTGTGGCGGAGGCGGCAACGCGGCCGCGGCCCCATTTCCGCAGGGAGAACCGATGAGCTACGCGCGCAGGGACGACCGGCACAACGACGACCTGGTCGACGAGATCGCCGACGGGTTCGAACGCACCCTCAAGGAGAAGCGCGAGGGCGACACCAAGCCCACCGGCCCGGGCTTCACCATCACCGGCGACTCACGCAACGCCCCGAAGCCCCGCCGCCGGGACCGCTGAGCGGGACATTCGGCCCCATACCAGGGGTATGGCTAAGGGTTGCCTAAGCACTACCGGTGCCTCGGGAAGCGCGTAATGTCCGCAGGGACTGGCTAAGCAGAGAAAAGCAGGAGTACGCAGTGACCTACGTGATCGCCGAGCCCTGCGTCGACGTGCTCGACAAGGCGTGTATCGACGAGTGCCCCGTGGACTGCATCTACGAGGGCGAGCGGATGCTGTACATCCACCCCGACGAGTGCGTCGACTGCGGCGCCTGCGAACCGGTCTGCCCGGTCGAGGCGATCTACTACGAGGACGACGTCCCCGACAACTGGTCCGACTACACCAAGGCCAACGTCGACTTCTTCGACACGCTGGGCTCGCCCGGCGGTGCCTCCAAGGTCGGCAAGACCAGCCACGACCCCGCCTTCATCAAGGCGCTGCCCCCGCAGGGCGAATGACGACCCGCCCCCTGCCCGACTTCCCCTGGGATTCGCTCGCCGAGGTCAAGGCCCGCGCGCAGGCGCATCCCGGTGGCATCGTCGACCTCTCCGTCGGCACGCCCGTGGACCCGGTTCCGGCCGGGATCCGCGACGCGCTGGCGTCGGTCTCGGAGATCCCGGGCTACCCGGCCACCCACGGCACGCCCGCGCTGCGGACCACCGCGGTCGAGTCGCTCGGCCGCCGCTACGGCGTCGAGGGTCTCGAGCCCGACGCAGTGCTGCCGACGATCGGGTCGAAGGAAGCCGTGGCCTGGCTGCCTCGGCTGCTCGGTCTCGGCCAGGGCGACACCGTCGTGATCCCCGAGCTGGCGTACCCGACCTACGAGGTGGGTGCGCTGCTCGCCGGTGCCGACGTCATCCGCGCGGATGGGCTCACGCAGCTCGGTCCGCAGCGTCCGGCCATGATCTGGCTCAACTCGCCGTCGAATCCGACCGGCAAGGTGCTCGGGGTCGAGCACCTGCGCAAGGTCGTGGAGTGGGCGCGTGAGCGCGACGTGATCGTGGCGTCGGACGAGTGCTACCTCTCGCTCGGCTGGGACGCCGAGCCCGTGTCGGTGCTGCACCCGTCCGTCCACGGTGGACGGCTCGACGGGCTGCTGGCCGTGCACTCATTGTCGAAGTCGGCGAACCTCGCGAGCTACCGCGCGGGCTTCGTCGCCGGCGATCCCCGGCTGGTCAAGCAGCTGCTGGAGATCCGCAAGCACGCCGGGATGATCGTGCCGCGTCCGGTGCAGGAGGCCATGGTGGCCGGCCTGACCGACGACGAGGCCGTGGCCGCGCAGCGCGAGCGCTACCTTCGCCGCCGGCTCGTGTTGCGGAAAGCGTTGCAGGACAACGGTTTCGAGATTTCCCACTCCGAAGCCGGGCTCTATCTCTGGTCCACTCGCGGGGAACCGGCGCTGGACACCGTCGCGTGGCTGGCCGAGCGCGGCATCCTCGTGGCGCCGGGCACGTTCTACGGCCCGGCCGGCGGCAACCACGTGCGCGTGGCCCTGACCGCCACCGACGAGCGCATCGACGCTGCCGCGGAGCGGTTGAACTCCTGATTGCCGAGCGGGCGCGCTTCGGTGCGCCCGCTCAGAAATCGCGTCCCGTGAAGCCCCGGTAGACGAACCTCGTGAGCGCCTCGACGGCCTCGTCGTCGCTCGGCGCCGCCCAGCCCGTGGGTGGTGGGGCGCTCAGCCACATCTGCGCGAAGTTGTCGATCAGCTGGTACATCATCACGATGCTCAGCTGCGTCGACGCGGGCAGCTCGTAACCGGCGGCCGTGACGCGCTCGAGGTGGCCCGTGATGTCGGCCGCCTGCGTGACGCCGAAGCTCGAGAGCGTGCGCGCGAACCCGTCGTGGACCATCGACGCTTGACGCAGCGCCTGCATCGTGGCCGCGTTGGCCTTGTAGAAATCCCAGTACTGGCGCACGTGCCAGCGGACGGCCTCGGGGTCGCTGAAGTCCGACAGGTGGCCCGCCGACGCCGCCTCCTCGTCGCCCGCCGCGGCCAGGTCGCCCAGGAGCGCTTCGAGCAGTTCCTCTTTGCCGGCGAAGTGGTTGTAGAACGAGCCCGCCGCGCGGCCGGCTTCCGCCGTGATGTCGGTGATCTTCGTGTTCAGGTAGCCCTTGCGCGCGAACACGCGCTTGGCGGCCTCCTTGAGCGCGGTCTCCGTCTCGGCGGCCTTCTCCTTGCGGCTCGTCGCCGTCATCTCGGCACCTCCCTTGACAGGAACGCTAGCAGCGCGCATCTTGAATCAAGATTCACTGAATTCTAATTCACTGGAGGGGACATGGACACCACGGTGCTGATCGCGGGAGCGGGTCCGACCGGCCTGACGCTGGCCATCGAACTGGCCCGGCGCGATGTCGCGGTCCGGCTCATCGACAAGGCGTCGGCGTTCTTCAACGGCTCCCGCGGCGACGGCCTGCAGCCCCGCACGCTGGAGGTTTTCGAGGACCTGGGTGTGCTCGACGCGGTGCTGGCCGCGGGCTCGCCGCAGTACCCGACGAAGGTCTACCTGGACGGCGAGTTCGTGCAGGAGCGCTGGATCAGCGACACCGTCGAGCCGACGCCCGCGGTGCCGTACCCCAACATCTGGTTCCTGGGGCAGTCGCAGACGGAAGGCATCCTGCGGGAGCGGCTGTCGGCGTTCGGAGTGCAGGTGGAGCTCGGGGTGGGGCTGGTGGGCTTCACGCAGTCTTCTTCGGGTGTGACGGCTTCGCTGTCGACGGGGGAGACGGTGGAGGCTGCCTACTTGGTCGGCGCCGACGGCGGCAAGAGCTTCGTGCGCAAGGCGCTGGGGGTTCCGTTCGAGGGCACGACCGACGAGTCGATCCGGATGTTGCTGGGGGACGTCCAGGCATCGGGGCTTTCGCCCGACTCGTCGTACTGGTTCGCGCCGGCTTCGTCGCCGATGAGCGGGGTGGCGTTCACGCCGCTCGCCGGTACCCCGCACTTCCAGTTCGGAGCGCCGCTGGGGGATGGGGATCTGGCGGTGGAGACTTCGCTGCCGGCGTTGCAGGCGCGGCTGGACTCCGTGTCGGGCGGGGGGATCCGGCTGTTCGACCTGGCTTGGTCGACCGTGTGGCGGCCGAACATCCGCCTGGCCGCTTCCTTCCGCGTCGGGCGGGTGTTCCTGGCTGGGGACGCCGCGCACGTGCACCCGCCGACGGGCGGGCAGGGGCTGAACACCGGCGTCCAGGACGCGTACAACCTGGGGTGGAAGCTGGCCTCCGGGTCTGCCGACCTGCTGGACAGCTACGAGCCCGAGCGGCGCGCGGTCGCGGCGCGGGTGCTGGGTTTCGACGGCTTTGCTGGAGAAGTACACCGACGGGGACGAGGACGCGCATCGTCGGGGGTCGGAGACGCAGCAGTTGGATGTCGGGTACCGGGGTGGGCCGTTGGCCGGCGCTGGTGCCGGCTCGCTTCGGGCGGGAGACCGGGCTCCGGATGCGCCGCTGGTGGATGCGAACGGCAAGTCGGTGCGCCTGTTTGAGCTGTTCCGGGGGCCGCACGCCACGGAGCTGGTTTTCGGTTCGGGTGTGGTGGATTCAGGCGCCCCGGGGTACCGGATCCTGCCTGCCGGGTCGGTGGCTTCGGGCCCGGACCTGGTGGACGTCGGCGGGCACGCGTACGCGGCTTACGAGGCCGCAGCGGGCCGCCGGGTCCTGATCCGGCCGGACGGCTACGTCTGGTCGATCACGGCTGAGTGATCTGGCTGTGTCCGGTCAGAGAGCCGCGTTTGCCGCTTTGTCGATCCGGGTCCACACCGCCGGCCAAGCCGCCCGCGCCTCGGTGCGCTTCAGTAGCTCGTGCTCGGCTATCCGGCCCGCGATGAAGCCGATCTCGCTGTCGGCGCCGGGCAGGACGGAGCGCACCTTCTCCGCCGCGATCACCGCGTCTTGGTGGTCGCCGAGGACGGTTTGGAGTTTGCGGGCCGCCTTGACCAGGTCGGTGAGGGCGGCGGCCTGCTTGTTTTTCGCCGACGATTGGGCCAACTCGGCGGTGTAGCGCAGCTTCTTGCCGTAGATGCGCAGCGCGTGCAGGTCGTCGTCCGGCGGGTCGGGCGGCAGGGCGCGCACGGCCTTGAAAAGGCGGCGGTAGGGCTTGCGGACATCGGTGGCGAGGTTGTTCGACCCGAGCGGCGTGGGGTCGAGCTCGTGGTCCGGCGTGCGCGTGAGCTGGGCGATGCTCTGCAGCAGCACGGCGTAGCGGGCGCTCGACAGGGCGCGCGTCAGGCGTCGGCGGGCGGCGCCGCGTTCGGTGACGAACTTCGAGACCAGGCGGCGGCCCGCGGGTTGGTCGCGGACCTCGAAGGTGGCGATCACCTCGCGCAGGTTGCCGATCAGCACGTCGTAGTCGCGGACCTCGCCGAGGGACTGGCCGAGCCAGCCCAGCTCGACGCGCACGGGCTCGGCGGATTCGCCGATGAGCGCTCCGGAGGTCTTCAGCACACTGCGCATCCGCCGGAGGGCGACGCGCATCTGGTGCAGGTCTTCGGGATCCGCGCCGCTGCGGGTACCGGGCTCGCGGGCGAGCAGCTCGCGCAGCTCGTGGTCCAGCTTGGCCCGGATGTGGGTGGCCGCCGGATCCCGGGGGCCGGCTTTCGCCGGTTCGTCGGGTAGGCCGAGCTCGGCCGGGGTCGTCGGCTCAGGTGCGCGGCGGCGGGTCGAGGAGGGCAACGGTTCGGTGGTCACGACATGAATGGTAGGTGAATCCGCAGGCAGAATGGTCGTGACGTGTGACGAAAAAGGGCGTGCCCCTGGTGGAGCGCGCCCTTTTTCGCAGAGGGTCAGGGTAAACGGATCAGCCGGAAGACGATCAGTTCGCGTGCAGCGCTTCGTTCAGCTCGATCCCGACGCCGGTGCGCGAGACGACTTCCACCGCACCCGTCGCCGAGTTCCGCCGGAACAGGGCTCCCGAAATACCCGAGATCTCCCGCGCCTTCACGGTCTTGCCGTCGACGACGACCTTCGTGCCGGCCGTGATGTAGAGCCCGGCCTCGATCACGGAGTCGTCGCCGAGGGAGATCCCGACGCCGCCGTTGGCGCCGATCAGGCAGCGCTCGCCGATCCCGATGACCTCCTTGCCACCGCCCGAGAGCGTGCCCATGATCGACGCGCCGCCGCCGACGTCGCTGCCGTCGCCCACGACCACGCCCGCCGAGATGCGGCCCTCGACCATGGACGCACCGAGCGTGCCGGCGTTGAAGTTCACGAAGCCCTCGTGCATCACGGTCGTGCCGGAGGCGAGGTGCGCGCCCAAGCGCACGCGGTCGGCGTCGGCGATGCGCACGCCCGTGGGCAGCACGTAGTCGACCATCCGCGGGAACTTGTCCACGCCGTACACGGTCACCGTGCCGCGGATGCGCAGCCGCAGCCGGGTCTGCTCGAAACCCTCGACGGGGCACGGGCCATGGCTCGTCCACACGACGTTGGCCAGCTTGCCGAAGATGCCGTCGAGGTTCTGCCCGTGGGGCTGCACGAGCCGGTGCGACAGCAGGTGCAGCCGCAGGTAGGTGTCGTACGCATCGGCCGGGGCCGTGGCCAGGCTGCCGATCGTCACGCGCACCGCGACGACCTCGACACCGCGGTCGGTGTCGGGTCCGAGCAGCGCCGCCGCGGCGTCGCCGAGCAGCTCGCTGGTCTCGGCGGCCGACAGCCGCTCGGTGCCACTGGTGCCGGTGCCGGTCAGCTTCGGGTGCGGGTACCAGGTGTCCAGCACCGTCCCGTCGGAGGCGACGGTGGCCAGCCCGACGCCGACGGCGCCGGTCGTTTCGGGGTCAGGGGTCTGCTCGCTCACGCCGGTCACGGTAGTCGAGTGACGCGCCTCAACCCGTGGTGGCCTGCTGGTTCACGAGTTTCTTCACCGACGTGAGCGCGCCCGAGATGGTGATCAGCGCCTGCGTGCAGGCGCCGCCCGCGGTGGGCACGGTGGTGCAGCCCGCCCCGCGGAACGCGCTCACGCCCTGGTCGAGCGCGGCCGCCGCGTGGTCGAGCGCGACGTCGACGGTCTTGCCGGCCGCCGCGCGCGCGTGCACCGACGCGGCCGTGCCGCCGACCTCCGTGACGAACTTCTCGCAGCCCTTCGGCAGCTGCGTCTGCGGGCTCGTGTAGCAGGCGTCGGCGGACAGCGCGTCGAGCTTGATCGGCAGGGCGTCCGGGCCCGGCGAGCCGGGGTTCGGACCGGGCGTGGGGCCCGCCTCGGAGCCGCAGCCGGTCAGGACCAGGGTCAGCAGGACGCCGCCGAGAGCGACCAGGGAGCTTCGCGTGCGCACGTCCCTCACGGTAGCCCTCGCACCGGGTCGGTACGGTGCCGGTATGACCTCGCTGGACCTGCGCGCCGACCCCGCCGACCTCACCGCCGCCCTCGTCGACGCGTTCAGCGTCTCCGGCGAGGAGGGACGGCTCGCCGACGCCGTGCAGGCCGCGCTCACCCAGCAGGCGCCGCACCTCGAGGTGGTCCGCAACGGCGACGCGGTGCTCGCGCGCACGAACCTCGGCCGCGGCTCGCGCGTGATCCTCGCCGGGCACCTCGACACCGTGCCGGAGAACGCCAACCTCCCGTCACACCGCACCGGTTCCGGCGACGACGAGCTGCTCCACGGCCTCGGCTCCGTCGACATGAAGGGCGGCGACGCGGTGTTCCTGCACCTCGCCGCCACGCTGCCCGAACCGAAGCACGACATCACCTTCGTCTTCTACGACAACGAAGAGGTCGAAGCGGTCAAGAACGGCCTCGGCCGCATCGAACGTGAGCTGCCCGAGTGGCTGGCCGGCGACCTGGCCGTGGTCGGCGAGCCCTCCAACGGCACGATCGAGGCCGGCTGCCAGGGCACGCTGCGCGTCGAGATCCGCACGAGCGGGACCCGCGCGCACACCGCCCGCGCGTGGATGGGCGAGAACGCGATCCACGCGCTGGCCGAGCCCTTGCGCCGGCTCGCCGAATACGCGCCGCGCGTGGTCGACATCGACGGCCTCACCTACCGCGAAGGCCTGCAGGCCACGAAGATCTCCGGCGGTGTGGCCGGCAACGTCGTGCCGGACGCCGCCGTGCTCACGGTCAACTTCCGCTTCGCCCCGGACCGCAACCCCGCGCAGGCCGAAGCCCACGTGCGCGAGGTCTTCGACGGCTACGACGTCACGCTCACGGACCTCTCGCCGGGCGCGCTGCCCGGCCTTTCGGCCCCGGCGGCTGCCGAGCTCGTGGCCGCCGCCGGTGGCCGCGCCGCCGCCAAGCTCGGCTGGACCGACGTCGCGCGCTTCGCGGCGCTGGGCATGCCGGCCGTCAACTTCGGCCCCGGCAACCCGAGCCTCGCGCACACACAGCAGGAACACGTGCACGTGGCGGAGATCCGCCAGGTGACCGACGTCCTGCGCAAGTTCCTGAGCTGACGGCCGGCCGCCGCGCCAGGATGGCTGGGGCGTGTCTGACAAAGGTCTCGGTCAGTGGCTGAGATGCTGCCCGGTGTGTCGCGGTTTCAGCTGCTCTCAGATGATCAGTGGGCGTTGATCGAGGACGTGCTCCCGGTCCGTACCGGGAAACAAGGCCGACCGTTCTCCGATGCGCGGGCGATGGTTGAAGGGATCATCTACCGGTATCGATGCGGGATTGCGTGGCGGGATGTGCCGGCGGTGTTCGGTCCGTGGCAGACGATCTGGACCTGGCATCGTCGGATGGCCGGCGACGGCACGTGGGACACCGTGCTGCACCGCCTGCTCACCAGCGCCGACGCGGCCGGGCTGGTGGATGGGTCGGTGTCGGTGGATTCCACGATCGCCCGCGCCCATCGGCGCGCCACCAACATCACCCGCCCCACAGGGGGCTGGGTCGAACTACACGGATGTGCTGACCGAGCCGCCTGATCCCGCGGCCAGCTGATCAGGCTGGGCATCGCAAGCGCCGCGCTTCCCGCGGCGGGAGCCCACCTGCCTTCGACTCGGTTGACTACCGCGGCCGCAACGTCGTCGAACGACGGTTCAGCCTGCTCAAACAGTGGCGTGGCCTGGCCACTCGCTACGACAAGTGGGCCATCGTCTACCGATCAGCGGTCGTCCTGCATGCCGTGGTCGCCTGGACCAAGGCATTGTCAGACATGCCCTAAGCGCGAACGGCCTGGATGTCGAGCTTGATCTCGATCGTCGAGCCGACCATGACCAGGCCTTTGGCCAGCGTCTGCTGCCAGTTGATCGTGAAGTCCTCGCGGTGCAGCTCGGTCGTGGCGACGGCGCCGAGCCGGTCGCCGTTCCACGTCCGCAGGCCCAGGTAGCCGGCGTCCAGCCGCACGCCGCGGCTGGCTCCGTGCAGGTTGAGCGTGCCGTCGATGCTCCAGCGGTCGCCGGGCGCGCGGCGGAACCGGTGCCCGTGGAAGCGGATCTGCGGGAAGCGGCGCACATCTAGGAAGTCCGGGGATCGCAGGTGGTCGTCGCGCTTGTCGGCCGAGGTGTCGATGCTCGCGGCGTCGATCACGACCTCGACGGTGGAGTCCTCGATCTGCTTGCCGACGACGATGCTGCCCTGGAAGCTGCGGAACCGGCCGTGGACCTCACACAGCCCGATGTGCCGCGCGATGAACCGGATGGCCGTGTGGTCGGGGTCGAGCACCCATTCGCCCGGGTCCGGGAGCTGACGGTTGTCGTCCGGCACGAGCCGCAGGTCCGCGAGCGAGGTGTGGTCGCCGCTCACGACCTCGACGGTGCTGTTTTGCGCCTGGTAGCCGCTCGCGCTCACGGACACCGCGTATGTCCCGGCCGACAAGGTGCTCACTGCCAGGCCGAACTCGTCCGCGACGGCCTTCGTCTGACGCTGGGTGCGCTTGTGCAGCATCACCATCTGCGTGCCCGGGAGCGGGCGGCCGTTCTCGTCACCGACCCGCACGCTGAGGAGCCCGGCATCGGCGTTGAACGTCACGGGCCCGCCACGCTGTCCGTTGCTTCGCTTGCGCCCGAACACGTTGTCTCCTCTGCTCGACATTGTCGGGGCACGTTATCAGCGACGTCAACGACAAGCCCTGGGCCACAGCGGAATCCCGGTAGCGGTTCCGGCGCCGGGCCTGGTGTTTCAGGCCCCGGCGCCGGATTTCAGCGGCCTTCGAGCGAGCGGACGTTGTCGCCGAACGTCCAGTTCTTCGAGCCGTCCCAGTTGATGGACCAGGTCATCAGGCCCTTTACGCCCGAAACGGCACGGTAGGCCTGCGCGACGAGGTTCGGCGCCATGTACCCACCGCCCGCGCCCTGTTGGGCCGGCAGCCCGGGCACCTGCTTGTCGAGCGGCACCTTCACCGTCGTGCCCTGCACGACCAGGCCGTTGGCGAGGCAGTTGGTCTGCGTGGTGAAGCCCTGCACGGTGCCGGCCTCGTAGGAGTCGCCGGAGCAGCCGTACATGGAACCGTTGTAGTACTGCATGTTCAGCCACCACAGGCGGCCGTTGTCGGCGTACTTCTTGACGATCGGCAGGTACGAGCCCCAGATCGAGCCGTAGGTGACGCTGCCGCCGGTCACGTAGGCGGTTTCGGGCGCCATCGTGAGGCCGAAGTTCGACGGCATCTGCGCGAGCACGCCGTCGATGATGCGGATGAGGTTCGACTGCGAAGCCGAGAGCGAGTTGATGTTCCCGCTGCCGGTCAGGCCGGTCTCGATGTCGATGTCGATGCCGTCGAAGTTGTACTTCTTGAGGATCGGCACGATCGTGCTCACGAACTTGTCCGCCACCGTCGACGACGACAGGTCGATGCCCGCCGCCGCGCCGCCGATGGACATCAGGATCGTGGCGCCCGAGGCCTTCGCGGCGCACATGTCGGCCGGGGTCGCCACCTTCACACCGGCGTCCATGCCGTCTTCCCACAGCACCGTGCCGTCCGAGCGGATGACGGGGAAGGCCGCGTTGATCACGTTGTAGCCGTGCGAGGAGATGCGGGCGTCGGTGATCGGGACCCAGCCGAGGCCGGGGTGCACGCCGTTGGCGGCGCCGTCCCAGTTCTCCCAGTAGCCCTGCAGCACCTTCCCGGCGGGCTTCGACTTCACCGCGCACGTGTCGGCCTGCACCGACGCGTCGGCGGTCCCCGTGAGCCCCGCCAGCGGCAGGGCGAGCGCAGCGGCCACCACCGCGCCGAAGATCCGTGACTTGCGACCGAACATACCGGCTCCCGTCTCGCGACAACGCTGTCCCAGCACGCGGCATTTCGGTGAACGTTAGGTGGCGCACGGAGTAGTTGACTACCTGCGAATGGGTGGTCTAGACAAATAAGTGGTCTGGACAAGCGAGCCGGGCCGGCGCCGCCGATTCGGCCTGTGCTCAGGTGGTCACGTGGTCGCCAGCTGCCAGACCGCGTAACCGATCGCGTCGCTGTTGCGCTCCAGCGGCGCGTCCGGGATGTTCGCGACGGTGTCGCACGCGCGGTGGTAGCAGTTGTCGAACGCCGCTCCCGCCGTCCCGCCCCACTTGCGTTGCTGTGCGGCGGTCTTCACGTCGCCCGCACCGGTGGCCAGGCTGCCGACGGGGATGCCCGCGCTCTTGAACGAGGCGTGGTCCGAGCGCCCGTCGCCTTCGCGGTCGCCCTCGCGCGCTGGGCCATCGCCGGGTCGGTGGGCCAGCGTCAGCGCGACCTCCAGGATCGACGCGCTGCCGGAACCGTTGTCGCTGATGCCCGGCCCGGCGCTCATGCTGTCGAGGTGCGCGCCCAGCATGAGCACGCGGTTCGCGTCGCCCTTCGGCCATTCCGCGATGAGGTTCTGCGTGCGTCCGGCGCGGCTCGTGCACGTCTGGCGTGTCACGGTGTAGCCGGCGGCGCGCAGCTTACCCTCCACATAGGACACTGACGCCGCGTAGCCGCCGCCGGCCGAGCGGTTGCCGCCGTTGTGGCGGGCGATGGTCTCCAGCTAAGAGCGTGTCTCACTTGGTGAGTTTCTTGTAGCAGGTGATGCTGGCGGCGCTGGACCGTCAACGTCCAGGAGTGCCGTTGGAGACTTCTTCAGCAGCGCGTTGTAGAAGATCTTGTCGGCCTTCCGGATGCCGATCCCGGGCACGGTGGCGCCGTTGCACGTCGGGCTCGCCGGGTTGCCGACGGGCGCCGAACCCTCGGTCGGCGGGTAGAACCAGTGGCGGTCGCCGCCGGGACGGCGAGCGCGGAGGGGGTGATCACCGTGAGTAAAGGAGTCGTCACGGGGATGGTCAATGCTCCGAATGGCCCAGGAAAGCATTACTCGGGCATTAATTAACCGGAAAAACCTTTGAACATCAGGGCGTTTACCGGTCCGCGGTACGCGGCGCTACCCTCGTCGGGACTTGCCGTGAACGGGCCGTTGGTAGGTGTGGACCGGTGGTCCACAAGGGACCGTTCACCTCGCCGTCACCGACGTCGCCCGATGGTGGCGACGCTGGGGTTCTGCCTGGCGGGGCGGCCCGTAGGCTGGGTTGGTGAGTGAACAGTCTGAGTTTCCGGACGGCCAGTACCCCGAGCGCCCGGTGGAGCGCCACAAGGGCCCGGTCGTGCTTCGGCGCGACCGTCGTGACCAGGGCAGCACCACCGACCAGCGGCTCCTGGACGCGCGCGGCCCGAGCGACTGGGTGCACACCGACCCGTGGCGGGTGCTGCGCATCCAGGCCGAGTTCGTGGAGGGCTTCGGCGCGCTCGCGGAGGTGCCGCGCGCGGTGACCGTGTTCGGCTCCGCGCGGACCAAGCGTGACGACCCCGAATACGACCTGGGCCGCAAGATCGGCGGCGCGCTCGCCGAAGCCGGCTTCGCCGTGATCACCGGCGGTGGGCCGGGCGCGATGGAGGCCGTGAACCGCGGTGCGAACGAGGCCGGCGGCTTCTCCGTGGGCCTCGGCATCGAGCTGCCGTTCGAGCAGGGCTTGAACCCGTGGGTCGACCTGGGCGTGAACTTTCGCTACTTCTTCGCGCGCAAGACGATGTTCATCAAGTATTCGCAGGCCTTCATCTGCCTGCCCGGCGGCTTCGGCACGCTCGACGAGCTGTTCGAGGCGCTGGTTCTGGTCCAGACCAAGAAGGTGACCAAATTCCCGGTGGTGCTGTTCGGCACCGAGTACTGGGGCGGGCTTTACGACTGGATCTCGAAGTCGGTGCTCGACGGCGGCAAGATCAGCGAGAAGGATCTCGACCTGCTGCACCTCACCGACGACATCGACGACGCCGTGCGCGTGGTCGAGGAGTCGTACCAGGCCTGGGAGGACACCCACTGATGAGCTCGTTGCGCCGGGTCTGCGTCTTCTGCGGGTCCTCGATGGGCTTTACCCCGGCGTACGCGGAGGCCGCCGCCGAACTGGGCAAACTGCTGGCCCAGCGCGGCATCGGCCTCGTGTACGGCGGTGCGAGCGTCGGCACGATGGGCGTGGTCGCCGACGCCGCGCTGGCGGCGGGCGGTGAGGTGATCGGTGTGATCCCCGAGGCGCTGTCCAGTGTGGAGATCGCGCACGCGGGCCTCACCGAGCTGCACGTGGTCCCCGACATGCACCAGCGCAAGGCCAAGATGGCCGCGCTGTCCGACGGTTTTCTCGCGCTGCCCGGCGGCGCGGGGACGTTGGAGGAGCTGTTCGAGGTGTGGACCTGGGCCCAGCTCGGCCTGCACTCGAAGCCCATCGGCCTCGTCGACGTCGGCGGTTACTACGGCCCGCTCGTGTCCTTCTCCGACCACATGGTCACCGAAGGGTTCCTGGGCGCCGGTTACCGCGACCTGCTGCTGGTCGACGCCGACGCGTCGGCGCTGCTGGATCGGTTCGCCGGTTACGCACCGCCGACGCCGCCGAAGTGGGACTGACTCAGGCGGCGCCCTCGCTCGGGCGCTTGTGGTAGGTGTCCACGTACTCCTGGCCCGAAAGCTCGAGGATCGAGTACATGACCTCGTCGGTTACGGAGCGGCGGATGGCCGACGACGAGTCCTGGCCCTCGTAGCGGGAGAAGTCCAGCGGGGCGCCGAACTTGATCTTGATCTTGCACACGTGCGGGATCTTCGAGCCGTCGGGCTGGATGCCCTCGGTGCCCCACAACGCGACGGGCACGACCTTCGCGCCGGTGGACAGCGCGAGCGCCGCGACGCCAGTGTGGCCGCGGTGCAGGCGGCCGTCGAGCGAGCGCGTGCCCTCGGGGTAGATCGCGAAGACGCCGCCGTTTTCCAGCACGCGCCGCCCGGCTTCCAGGGCGGCGAGGCCGGCCGACGCGCTGCCGCGCTCGACGGGGATGTAGCCCAGCGCGTCGAGCGAGTTGGCGATGAAACGGCCCTTCAGGCCCGTGCCGGTGAAGTACTCGGCCTTGCTGAGGAAACGCACCTTGCGCGGCGTGGTGAAGGTGATCACGCCGGTGTCCAGCGCCGCGCGGTGGTTGGCCGCGAGCAGCACCGGTCCGTCTGCCGGCACGTTCTCCACACCCTCGACCTCGGGGCGGTAGATCGTGCGGACCAGCGGGCCGAGCACGAAACGGACGAGCAGGGGCAGCAAGGGGTCTCCCTCCGGCGGACAGGTCGGTGGCACCAGCATGGCACGATCGGCCGATGAGCTGGTTCGAACGTCGCACCTGGCAGGAACCCGCGTGGACGCCCGCTGACATACTGGCGGCCAAGCGTGACCGCACGGTTTCCGTGGTGCTGCCGGCGCTGGACGAAGAGCGAACGGTCGGTGACGTCGTCGCTTCGGTGCGGCCACTGCTGGGCAACGTCGTCGACGAGCTGGTGGTGGTCGACTCCGGCTCCACCGACGCCACCGCCGAGGTCGCGGCCGCGGCCGGCGCGCGGGTGGTGCACCGCGAGGACGTGCTGTCCGAGCTGCCGCCGCGCCCCGGCAAGGGCGAGGTGCTGTGGCGGTCACTGGCCGCGACGACCGGCGACCTCGTGGTCTTCCTCGACTCGGACCTCGTGGACCCGGACCAGGCGTTCGTGCCGGCGCTGCTCGGGCCGCTGCTCACCGAACCCGGCGTGCACCTGGTGAAGGGCTTCTACCGGCGTCCGCTGCGGCTGGAGAGCACGGGCGGCGGCCGCGTGACGGAGCTGCTGGCCCGGCCGGTGCTGTCCGCGCTGCGCCCGGCGCTGGGC
Source organism: Amycolatopsis sp. NPDC051372 (assembly GCF_040682095.1). NCBI lineage: Bacteria > Bacillati > Actinomycetota > Actinomycetes > Pseudonocardiales > Pseudonocardiaceae > Amycolatopsis > Amycolatopsis sp. NPDC051372. The sequence goes on along the minus strand of NZ_JBFBAF010000039.1, from coordinate 11,053 downwards.
GAGCTCGTGCAGCCGCTCGGCGGCGAGTACGCGGGCACGCGCGAGTTCTTCGAGTCGGTGCCCTTCGCCGGCGGCTACGGCGTGGAGATCGGCCTGCTGCTCGACGCCGAACAGCGCTACGGCCTCGACGGGCTCGCCCAGGTCAACCTCGGCGTCCGCAAGCACCGCAACCGCTCGCTGCTGCAGCTGGGCGTGATGGCTCGGCAGATCCTCGGCACGGCCCTGGCGCGCTGCGGCGTGCCGACCGACGCCGACGCGCGGCTGACGCAGTTCGTGCAGGTGTCGGGGGAGTGGCTGCCCGACGTCAGCGAGATCCCCGTGCTGGACCGGCCGCCGATGGCGCAGGTGCGGGCCGCCCGTCCTCGAGGCTGAGCACGTGGTCGAAGCCGGCCAGGTGCTCAGGGCGGTGCGTCACGAGGACGACGGTTCCTTCCGCGTTCGCGAGAACGCGGGCGAGGACCTCGTCGCCGTGGGTTTCGTCGAGGCCTTCCACCGGCTCGTCGAGGACGAGGACCGGCGGGGCGGAGAGAACAGTGCGCGTGAGGACCAGGCGCTGGCGCTGGCCGCCGGAGAGGGTGGTGGCGTCGCGGTCCAGGGGGACGTCGAGGTCGGTGACGGTGCAGGCGTTGTGGAGGTCTTCGTCGGTCGCGCTTGGCGAGGCGATGAGGAGGTTTTCGCGGACGGTGGTGGCGAAGACGTGGGCGTCGGCGAGGGCGCCGGAGACCACCTCGGGGCTGGGGCCGTGGATCGGATGACCGTCCACTGTGGCCTGGCCGGACGTGGGTGGGGTGAAGCCGAGCAGCACGTGGAGCAGGGTGGTTTTGCCCGCCCCTGACGGGCCGAGCACGCCCAGCCGAGCTCCTGGTGGGAGGTCGAGATCGATGCCTTCGAGGGCGGGCCGGCGGCCCGGATACCGGACTGTCACGTTTTCCAGCTTCAGGTGACCGGGCCCGGTGTGTTCGGGAGTCTCCGGCGGGGTGTTCGCCAGCAGTTCGCGCACGCGGCCCCATGACGTCCGCAGCTCGGGGGCTCGCTGGGCCGCGGCGATCAGGGGCAGGACGATCTCGAACAGCGCCAGCACGGCCAGTGTCAACGCGGCGGTCACCGGCAGATTCGCGCCGGCCAGGAGAGCCACGGCTGCGGTCGTCGCGAGCTGGATGAAGGCGCCGGCAGCGGTCAGCGTCGACAGCCGGGTCGAGACGCTGCGGGCCCGCGCGGCGATCCCGTTGATCACGGTCTCGGCGGCTTTCGTCGCCTGAGGTTCGGCGCCGTGAGCCACGAGTTCGTGGCGGCCGGTGACCAGCTCGACCGTGCGTTCGGCCAGCTTCTGCCGAGCGGGCGAGGTGAGGGCCTGGCTCTTCGCCGTGACGCGTGCGGCCAGCCACGGCAGCAGCCCACCGGCGATGAGCAGGCCGGCCACGAGCACCGCCGCGGCGGAGAGACTCACGAATGCCGTGACCACGGTCAACGCCAGCCCGACGATTCCCGCCACCGCAGCCGGAAGTGCCAACCGCAGCACGGCGTCCTGCACGGCGTCCACATCGGACACCAGCCGCGTCACGAGGTCGGCGCCGGAATGTTCGGCGACGCGCCGCGGCACGAGCGCGCCGTACACCCGGGCCCGTAACGCGCCGAGATAACGCAGCACGACCTCGTGCCCGGCCAGGCGCTCGGCGTACCGCAAACCACCGCGAGCCAAGGCGAAAACGCGCACCGCCACGATCGCGACGGTCAGCGCGGCGAGCGGCGGCCGCTCGGCCGCCCGCATCAGCAGCCACGCCGCCGTGCCGGTCAGTGCCAGCCCGGAGATCTCGGCCCCGGCCGCGAGCAGGGCGGCTCGGAGCAGTCGCGCGACGTTCATCGGACCCCCAGCGGAACTCGGCCGCCCACGAGCGGGACGGAACGCGTGGCCATCGCGGCCAGCGCGGGGTGGTGCGCCACGAACAACGCCGTGCGGCCGGGCAGTAGGGACTTTGTCCCATCGAGCACGGCCTGTTCGGTGCGCCGGTCGAGCCGCGCGGTCGGTTCGTCGAGCAGCACGAGTCCGGCGCCGGTTCGAGCGAGCGCGCGGGCGAGGCCGACGCGTTGCCGTTGCCCCGCCGACAATCCCGCACCCAGCTCGCCGATGCGCGTCGCGTAGCCCTCGGGCAGCTCGGCAACGACCTCGTCGAGCGCGGCAGCGCGGGCGGCGGCGGGTACGTCGGCTCCGGAACCGAGTGCGATGTTCTCCGCGACGGTGCCGCTGAACAACGTCGGCCGCTGCGGCAGCCACGCCGTGTCGCGCAGCCAAGCCGCGTGGTCGAGGGACCGCAGGTCGACGCCGTCCACGAGCACCCGGCCGGTTGTCGGCGTGACGAACCCCAGCAGCACGGCCAGCAGCGTCGACTTCCCGGCACCACTCGGCCCGGTGATGGCGACGTGGTCACCGCGACCGATCACGAGGTCCGCTTCGGACAGTGCGGCGACCTCGCCGTAGCGCACGGAAACACCGTCGAGCTCGATCTCCGGCGGACCCGCCGGCCGGGTCACCGTGCCACCGCGCCGGGCCGGCAGGGGAGTGGCCAGGGCTTCGCGCAACGCCGTGAGCCCTTCGGCCGCCGCGTGGAACTTCGCCCCCGCCGCGCGCAACGGCAGGTACGCCTCGGGGGCGAGCACCAGCACGAGCATCGCCGTGTGCGCGGTGAGGGAGCCTTCGAGCAGGCGGAACCCGATGGGCACGGCGATCAGCGCGATCGACAGCGTGGCCACCAGTTCCAGGACCAGCGAGGACAGGAACGCGACGCGCAGCGTCCCCAGCGTCGCGTCGGCGTGCGCGTCGGCCATCGCGCGCACGTGCTGGGCTTGCGCGCGGGCGCGGCCGAACAACTTCAACGTCGGCAGGCCACGCACGGCGTCGAGGAAGTGCCCGCCCAGCCGTGTGAGCAGCGCCCACTGCCGTTCCGTGCGCGCCTTCGCGCGAGCCCCGACCAGGGCGGCGAACACCGGGATCAACGGCAGCGTGGCCACCACGATCAGCGCCGACGTGAGGTCCGTCGTGACCAGCCGCACCACCACGGCGACCGGCACGAGCACTGACGCGACGAGCGCCGGCAGGTAGCCGGTGAGGTACGCCGTGGTCGCGTCGACGCCCTTCGTGACCTGCGTGGTGACCACGCCCGCGTCGGCCGTCGACCCGAGCAGCCGTCGGCGCAACCCGGCCTGGGCGTCGGCCGCGAACCGGCCCGTGACCACGTTTTGCCCCAGCGTGAGCAGCACGCGCGCGCCCACGGCGACAAGGAGCGTGACGCCCAGGCCGCCGCCGGTGAGCAGCGTCGCGAGGCCTTCGGCCTGCAGGAGGACCACGCCGGCGGTCAGCGTGCCGAGGACTCCGAGCACGACCAGGTATCGGCGCGAGCCGGGCAGTGACGGCATTTCTTCCCCCTAGAAGTGCAGCAACGACTGCCGGTCGACGGGCCCGCGGTTCGCCCGCCAGGTCAGCCACTGCACAACCACCAGCACCACGAGCACGGGCACCGCGAACCACGCGAGCAGTCCCGCTGTCTCGGGCGCGGTGAAGGCGTCGGAAACGGTCAGCGCGTAACCGGGGTCCGAAGTGGACACCAGAATCGTCGGGAACCGCAGCGCGCCCACCACCAGCGCCGGGGTCGCCGACAGCAGCATCGCCGCGGGCAGCGCGAGCCGGTACCGCTTGGACCGCAGTCCGAACAGGACGGTCCCGAACGCGACGAACGCCACAGCCGTCACCGCGATCGCGGCCCACGAGATCGCCGACACCGCCAGCGCACCCCACACCGTGGCCACCACCAGGAACGTGCCGACCGGCGTCGCGAACGTCTTCGCGAACCGCCCCGCCCGGCCGGCGAGCTCCGCCGGGCCGCGCACGGCGAGGAACACCGCGGCCTGCAGCCCGAACAGCGCCACGAACCCGAGCCCCCACAACACGGCGTACGGATCGAAGAGCGCGAGCACGTCGTCGACCGGGTTGCCCTGGGCGTCGACCGGCAGGCCGAGCACGAGGTTGCCCAGGAACAGGCCCCACGCCAGCGTGGTCACGAGCGCGCCCGCCGTGATGCCGAACGACCACGGGCCGCGGCGCGCGTCGGGCCGGCGGCTGCGCAGCTGCACCGACGCGGTGAACGTCACGAGCCCCAGCAGCAGCGCCACCACCAGCACGTACGCGCCGGCGAACACCCGGCCCTCCAGGTGCGGGAACACGCCGAACAGCACCCCGACGGCGGCGATCAGCCACACCTCGTTGGCCAGGAAGAACGGCCCGAGCGCACCCAGCGCCCGCCGTTGCTTCGCCTCGTCGCGGCCGAGGCCCGGCAGCAGGAAGCCCACGCCGTAGTCGTAGCCGGCCAGCGCGAAGTACCCGCCGAGCAGCAGCCCGAGCACACCCCACCAGATGGTCGTCATCGTCAGACTCCGCTCAGTACGGGAAGTTCGGGCTCCGCGCGCGCCTCTTCCGGTTCGGGCCCGCGCCGCGCGACCCGCGACATCAGCACCCAATCGGCCAGGGCGAGTGCCGCGAACAGCACGCCGAACGCGATGAAGGAGAACAGGACCTGGCCGCCGGGCACGTCGGCGACCGCGTCGGCCGTGCGCAGCTTGCCCCAGATCAGCCACGGCTGGCGGCCGAGCTCCCGCACGAGCCAGCCGGCGATCGCGGCCGCGAACGGCAGCACGATCGCCGGGACCATCAGGTAGTGCAGGAACCTCGCCCGCATCAGCCAGTTGCGGATCAGCAGGATCGTGCCGGCCAGCGAGCACAGCAGCGCGACGAACCCGATCCCCATCATCACCGCCAGCGGCACCCCGACGGCGCTCTCGCCCAACTTGTCCGGCTGGTACTTCGCCAGCTCGCCGAACTGCTCGAAGCCCTGGTTGATCGTGACGATGCTGCCGATCAGCGCCGTGACCACGCCGAACCGCATCGAGCGGGTGAAGAAGTCGACCTCCGCGGTTCGCTTGAGGAAGTGGTACGCGCTCACGCCGGTCACGAAGAAGCCGCCGGTCATCAACGCGCCGCCGATGACGTGCGGCAGCGACGCCACGAGGGCGGGGTTGGTGAGCAGCGCGCCGAAGTCGTCGAGGTGCAGCTGCCCGCCCTGCAGGTGGCTGCCGACCGGGTTCTGCAGGAACGAGTTGGCGACCATGATGAACAGCGCCGACGCGTACGCGGTGAGCGTGACCAGCCAGATCAGCGCCAGGTGCAGCCACTTGTTGAGCCGGCCCCAGCCGAAGATCCACAGCCCCAGGAATGTGGACTCGAAAAAGAACGCCACCAGCGTCTCGATCGCCAGCGGTGCGCCGAATACGTCGCCGGCGAATGCGGAGAGCCCGGTCCAGGTGAGCCCGAACTGGAATTCCATCACGATTCCGGTCGCGATGCCCAGCGCGTAATTGATCACGTACAGCTTGCCCCAGAACCGGGTCATGCGGAGCAGTTGCGGAGTGCCGCTGATCGTCGCACGCGTCTGCATGACCGCTGTGACGGTCACTAAGCCCAGCGTGAGCAGCACGAACAGGAAGTGGAACGACGTCGTGGTCGCGAACTGGAGTCTCGCGATGGGTAAGGGGTCCATGGCGAGCGAGTGTATAGGTAGCGCGGCTACATGTAGCAGAGAAATCTAGGAGATCCGGGTCATTTCAGGGTTTTCCCCGGGTTCCCGGCGTGGAACGGGGGATTATGCTTCCGGGGACGACATGAGTAGACTGCCCACCTATGAAGGCGGACACGTTGCGCGGGCACCTCGACGCGCTGCTGCTGGCTGTGCTCGACGGCCGGAAGCTGCACGGTTACGCGATCATCGAGGCGCTCTCGCTGCGGAGTGACGGCGCGCTCGACCTGCCGACCGGGACCGTGTACCCGGCGCTGCGCAGGCTGGAGCGAGCCGGCTACCTGGCCAGCGAGTGGGACGTAGTGTCGGGGCGCAAGCGCCGCACCTACCGGCTCACCCGCTCCGGGCAGCAGGCGCTCGCCGCCGAGCGGGCCGAGTGGCGGGAGTTCACCACCGTGATCGGCGGCGTCCTGCGGGCGGAGGCATGACGGCGGGGGAGGTGCGTGTGAACGCGATCGAGGGGTACTTGACGGATCTCGACCGGCGGCTCGTCGGCTGCCGGTCGACGAAGGACGACCTGCTCTCCGAAGCACGCGACGGCCTGCACGACGCGGCCGACGCGTACCGCGAAGGCGGCTGGCCGGCCGAGGAAGCCGAGCGCCGCGCGGTGGCCGACTTCGGCGGCGTCGCGGTGGTCGCCGACGACTACCAGGCCGAGCTGTCCATGCACAGCGGCGTGCGCACGCTGTGGAAGCTCGTGCTCGGCGTGCCCGCGATGCAGCTTTCCTGGGACTTCGCCCGGATCCTCACCTTCGGCGACTGGACGAAGCTGTCGACCCCGACGCCCGAGTGGTACCGCGTGGCCACGCACTTCTCCCACGGTGCGGTGTTCGTGGTCCCGGCCGTGGGTCTTATCGCGCTGGTCTGCGCGCGCTGGCTGAGCCGTCGCGTCGACGGCGTTCGCCTGGCGCGCACGTGCGGGTACTTCATCGCCGGCGCTGTCGGCGTGAACCTCGCTTCGGTGCTCACTCTCGTGGTGGCGACGGGGTTCGTGGACGTCTCGCGGCTGTTCCTGTCCGTTCCGTGCGTGTTGCTGATGGTGGCGTATGTACTGCTGTCGGTGCGTCTGGTCGTGCTCGCGCGACGTTCCTGGGGCCGGTGTGCCACGATCGTGGCGTGACGACCGCGCTGATCTACCTCGTAGTCATGCTGCTGGTGGCCGCCGTGGTGTTCCTGCTCGCCGCCGTGGTGTTCGGCCGGGGCGAGGAGCTGGCCCCGCTGCCGCCGGGCAGCTCGCCCACGCGCCTGCCTGCCGAGGACATCACCGGCGAGGACGTGCGTCACGTGCGCTACCAGCTCGTGCTGCGCGGGTACAAGATGTCCGAAGTGGACTGGGTGATGCGCCGGCTCGGCGTGGAGCTCGACGAGCTGCGCGTCCGCGTCGCGGAGCTCGAAGCCGCCCAGCCGGAGCCGAGGCCCGCGGGTGAGTAGTGACCTGATCCTGTCCGTCGAGGTCGAGGCACCGGCGGGCACGACGTGGCTGGCGCTCACCGACTGGCCGCGCCAGAGCGAGTGGGTGCTCGGCACCACCGTGCGCGTGCTCGAGGGCAACGGACGCAGCGTCGGCTCGAAGATCGCGGCCACCACGGGGATCGGCGGCCTCGGGTTCACCGACACCATGGAGGTCACCGCGTGGGAGCCGCCGCTGCGGGTGACCATGCGCCACCTTGGCAGCCTCGTGCGCGGCACGGCGGCGTTCCAGGTCGTGGCCAACGGGCCGACCCGCTCCACGTTCGTCTGGGCCGAGCACCTCGACCTGCCGTTCGGGCTGATCGGACGCCTGGGCTGGCCCGTGGTGCGCCCGGCGTTCTCGCTCGGGGTGCACCAGTCGATGAAGCGGTTCGCGAAGTTCGTGCAGGATTATTCGGTCGGTGAGCGGTGACCGAACTGCTGGGCCAGGACGGCGTCAAGCGCTGCTCCTGGGGGAACTCGACGCCGGACTACACCGCCTACCACGACGAGGAGTGGGGCAAGCCGCTGCACGGTGAGGCCGCGCTGTACGAGCGGCTGTCGCTCGAGTCGTTCCAGTCGGGACTGTCGTGGATCACGATCCTGCGCAAACGGGAGAACTTCCGCAAAGCGTTCCGCAAGTTCCAGCCGGCGAAGGTCGCGCGCTTCGGCGACGCCGACATCGAGCGGCTGATGGCCGACGCCGGCATCGTGCGCAACCGCGCGAAGATCCTGGCGGCCGTCAACAACGCGCGCGCGATCGCTGATCTGGATGTGCCGCTCGACGAACTGCTGTGGTCGTTCGCCCCGGCGAAGCACAAGCGGCCGCGGACGATGGCCGACGTGCCGGCCGTGACCGACGAGTCGAAGGCGATGGCGAAGGAGCTGAAGAAGCGCGGCTTCGCGTTCCTCGGCCCGACCACTTGTTACGCGCTGATGCAGGCGACCGGCATGGTCGACGACCACGTCTCGGGCTGCTTCCGGGCGAACCGCTCGTGAGTGTTCCGTCCGGTTTTGGCCGGACGGAACACCCAGGCGGACTACTTGCCCTGGAAGTTCGGCTTGCGCTTGCCGACGAAGGCCTCCACCGCCTCGGTGTGGTCGGCGGTGGCGCCGAGCGCGGTCTGGGCCTCGTCCTCGGCCGCGAGCGCTTCGTCCAGAGAGGACTGCGCGGAGACAGCGAGCACGTGCTTGATCTTCGAGTACGCCACCGTCGGGCCGGCGGCCAGCTTCGCGGCCACGGCCTGGGCGCGCGCGGCGAGTTCCTCGTCGGACACGACCTCGCCGACCAGGCCGATGCGTTGCGCCTCGGCGGAGTCGACGGTGCGGGCCAGCAGCATCAGCTCGGCGGCCCGGCCGAGGCCGATGAGCCGCTGCAGCGTCCACGACGCGCCGGAGTCCGGGCCGAGCCCGACGTTCGCGAAGGCCATCAGGAACGACGACGACTCGGCGGCGATCCGCAGGTCGCTCGCGTAGGCGAAGGCGGCGCCCGCGCCGGCGGCCGTGCCGTTGACCGCGGCGATGACCGGCTTCGGCATGTCCACGATGGCCTTGACGATCGGGTTGTAGTGGTCGCTCACCGTGTGCAGCGGGGCCGGGTCGTTCGCCTGCAGCAGCCCGACGTGTTCCTTCAGGTCCTGTCCCGCGCAGAACGCCTTGCCCGCTCCGGTGAGCACGATCGCGCGCACGTCCGCGTCGTCGGCCGCGGCGCGCAGCTCGGCGAGCAGCCGTTCCTTGAGCTCGACGGTCAGCGAGTTGTACGCCTCCGGCCGGTTCAGGGTCAGGGTGCGCACGCCGTCGGCGTCGGCGGTCAGGAGGACGTCGGGTGTGGTCACTGTGGTGCTCCTCTTGGCGTAATCGTGGGTCCTCCGCCGAGTCTTTCAGCCCCGCGTGGCGCATACCAGCACCGATACGGCGGCAAATGATCGGTCCGCGTTCGCGCCCGGCCGCTGATGAGGGACAATGGGGGTCAAGACCCGGCTGGCATGGGAGTGCGCGACCCGGGCGCGCCGGTTGAGACGGAGGGAGCACGCTATGGCGGCCATGAAGCCCCGGACCGGAGATGGTCCCCTCGAAGTGACCAAGGAGGGGCGGGGCCTCGTGATGCGGGTGCCATTGGAAGGTGGCGGCCGTCTCGTCGTCGAGCTCTCCGCGGAAGAAGCGAAGGACCTCGGCGCAGCACTTCAGGAGGTCACCGGCTGATTCCGGCTCCCCTCCCCATCCACTCACCGAACCCCGGTCTCCTCATGGAGGCCGGGGTCGCGGTTCATCTGCGCCCGAAGGTTGCTCACTGTGCGTAACTCGCTACCGCCTGTCCCGACCAAACTGCCCGAGATCGAGGTCGCCGACGCGTTTCGGCGCGGGGCCCCGCAAGTGGTGCTGGCGCTTTCGTCCGCAGAGGTGGAACTCGGCGGGGTGAAGGCGACCGGCAAGGCAGGTGACGTGCAGGAAGTCCCGGCCGACGGCGCGGTGCGCTGGGTCGCCGGCCTCGGCGCGGGCGAACCGCGCGACTACCGCCGGGCGGGGGCGGCGCTGGCGCGCGCGGTGTCCTCGGTGGACCAGCCGGTTCGGACCGTCCAGGTGGGGCTGCCCGAGGACGTGTCCGCCGCGCACGTCGGCGAGCTCGCGATGGGCTTGTTCCTGGGCGGCTACCGGTTCGTCGTGACCACAGAGGACCCGAAGCCCGCGGTGCAGACCGTCCGGCTGGTGAGTCCTTCGGCCGCGGCGTACGCAGACGAGGTCGCCCGCGTTCGTGAGCTCGCGGCCGCCGCCGCGCTGACGCGGGACCTGGCCAACGCACCGTCGAACATCAAGAACCCCGCGTGGCTCGCGAACACCGCCGCGAAGGTCGTCGGCTCGGCCGCGGTGACCGTGAACGTGCGCGACGAGAAGTGGCTCGCGGACAACGGCTTCGGCGGCGTGCTCGCCGTCGGCGGCGGCTCGGATTCCCCGCCGCGCCTGATCGAGCTCGAGTACCGCCCGCGCGGCGCCAAGACTCACCTGCTGTTCGTGGGCAAGGGCATCACCTTCGACACCGGCGGTCTGTCGGTCAAGCCCGCCGACGGCATGCACCTCATGCGCACCGACATGGCGGGCGGCGCGGCCGTGATCGCCTCCGTGCGCGCCATCGCCGCGCTGGGTCTGGCGGTGCGCGTGACGGCGTTGGTCCCCGCCGCCGAGAACCACGTCTCCGGTGGTTCGTACCGCCCCGGCGACATCGTCCGCCACTACGGCGGCCGCACCACCGAGGTCGGCAACACCGACGCCGAGGGCCGCATGGTCATGGCCGACGCGCTCGCCTACGGGATCCACACGTACAAACCCGATCTCGTCGTGGACGCCGCCACCCTCACCGGCGCCATGAAGGTCTCGTTGGGATTGCGCACCGGCGGCCTGTTCTCCACCGACGACGCCCTGGCCGCCCGCGTGATCGAAGCGGGCACCCGCGCCGGCGAATCCTGGTGGCGCATGCCCCTGGTCGACGACTACGCCCCCGGCATCGAAGGCGAACTCGGCGACGTCCGCCAGGCCCCCGGCGGCCCCGGCGGCATCATGGCCGCCCTCTTCCTCCGCGAGTTCACCGCCGGATTGCCCTGGGCCCACCTGGACATCGCCGGCCCCGCCCGCGCCGACAAGACCTACGACGACGTGGTCCCCGGCGCCTCCGGCTTCGCCGCCCGCACCCTGGTGGAACTGGCCGCCTCCTACTCGGCCTAGCCCCCAAGCCCCACGCCTCGCCCCAATGCGGCGTCGGGTGCACCCAACGCACCCAAACGCCGCACCGGGGCACTTTGACGACCCCACCAACCGCCACCCACCTGCCCGAATCACCCCCCACTCAGGCCGCGTCCACCCTCGCAACCGCCACCCACCCACGCGACGGAACCTGCACCCAGCCCCACCCCGGCACCCCGATCCGAAGCCTCCTTGCGGCCGGCGACGTGTTGTCAAGGCACGCTTTCCCGCCTTGACAACACGTCACC
>NZ_JBFBAF010000038.1:86329-93945 GCF_040682095.1 Amycolatopsis sp. NPDC051372 | reverse complement strand
GCCCGAACCCTCACCGGCCCGGCTCGATCCCGAAACCCTGAAGCCATGAACAACCCCTGATCACTCAGGTGTTGCAACGACCCCTAGAAACCGCCGGAGGGCGGGGGGCGTCCCCGTCCCAGTCTATCGGCCCCTGACCTCGAAAAACGGCCGAAGCGGAATCTGTGGACAACCCCGCTCACGAAGGGTTCCCTGTGGACAGGTGCAGGCGAGCACTTGACGCGAAACGACAAAAGCCCTCCCCGGCTCAAGCCGGGAAGGGCCCTGTCACGAGCGAAACCGAAGCCTCATTCCTCCGCGTCAGCCCACGCCTTCAGCATCACGCGAGCGATCGACGAGTTGCCCGGCAGGATGATCTCCGAAGCACCACCCGCGATCGGGGTCGGGACCGCCTCGCCGCCGGCGCTGTTGCGGAACGCCGCGCGGACCTCGTCGCGGGAAACCCACAGGGCTTCTTCGATCTCGCCGTCCGCGGGGACCAGTGGGGCCGAGCGGTCGGCGCGGGCGGTGAAGCCCAGCATGATCGAGCGGGGGAAAGGCCAGGGCTGGCTGCCCAGGTAGCGGATGTCCGTGACGGAAGCACCCACTTCCTCGCGGATCTCCCGCGACACGCAGCCCTCCAGCGACTCGCCGGCTTCGACGAAGCCGGCGAGAACGGAGTAGCGGCCCGCGGGCCAGACCGGCTGGCGGGCGAGCAGCACGTGGGAGCCGTTGACGCCGTCCTGGTCGTGGACGAGGCAGATCACGGCCGGGTCGGTGCGCGGGTACTCCTCGTGGCCCTTGGCCTCGCACTTGCTGGCCCAGCCGAACTGGATCAGGTTCGTGGGTGAGCCGTCGCGGGTGCAGAAGCGGGCCTGGCGCCGCCAGTGGCGCAGGGCCTGGGCGGTGGTGAACAGGCCGGCCGACGTGTCGTCCAGCTGGTCGCCGTAGCCGCGCAGCTCGACCCAGATCTCGCCGTCGACGCGCGGGACCTCTTCGACGACGCCCCAGCTGCCGGACATCTTCACGGTGTCCGTGTCGCCCTCGGGGCGGCCGGGCAGCGACCAGTAGTCGGTGTCCTCCCACTCGCCGAGGAACACCGCGTCGGCCGGGGGTTCCGTGCCGAAGTCGATGGCCTTGCGGGCGGCCAGCGAGGAGCTGCCCTCGGCCACCGGCGTGCGGCCGGTGTCGTCGAGCAGCACCACGCGGGCCTCGGACCACTTGGAGACGAGGCGCTCCGGGTTGGTGCGCAACGTCTCCTGACGGTCCACAGTGGACCGCGCCAGGGTCGGCAGCGACTCCAGGGTGAACGGTACGATCATCAGTCGGCCGTCTCCGAGCCCACCGTCACGTCGCCCAGCGCGGTCAGCTTCGGCGCGAGCAGCTCCGCGTCGCCGACCACCACGCCGGTGAACCGCTTGGGCGCGAAGTACTCCAGCGCCACCTCGGCCACCTGCTCCCCCGTCACGGCCGCGAGCCGCGCCGGGTGTTCCTGCAGCCATTCGACGCCGAGACCGGTGGTTGCCAGCGCCATGATCTGCCCGGCCAGACCCGACTGCGACGACGTGGAGGTGAGCAGCGAGCCGATCGCGTACTGGCGCACCGACTCCACCTCCTCGGCCGTCGGCGGCACGAGGCCGAGGCGCCCCAGCTCGTAGCGCGTTTCGAGCAGCGCGGCGGCGGTGACCTCGTTGGCCGTGTCGGCGTCTACGTTCACCACCGCGTTCTCGCCGGTGAACTCGAAGCCGGAGTGGGCGCCGTACGTGTAACCCTTGTCCTCACGGATGTTCTCGACCAGGCGCGAGGAGAAGTACCCGCCGAAGGCCAGGTTCGCCAGCTGCAGCGCCGCGTACGACGGGTGCGTGCGGGCCACCGTCTGGGCCGAAAGCCGGATCTGCGACTGCACGGCGCCGGCGCGCGGCACCAGCAGAACGTTGCCGCCGGTCAGCTCCGGCAGCGGCGGAAGCACGAGAGCCGAGCGGTCCGAGGCCCAGCCGCCGAGCGCGCGTTCGAGCTCGGCCGGCACGGTGTCGGGGTCGATGTCGCCCACGATCACCAGCACGGAACCCCGCGGCAGCACCGAAGCCGCGTGCAGCGCCCGCACCTGCTCGGGAACGACGGCAGCAACATCAGCGGCCTGCGGGACCTCACGCGTGACGGGGTGGTCGCCGTAGCGCTGCTTCTGCAACGCCTCCCGCGCGATCGTGCGCGGCTGCGTGCGCGACACCGCGATGCGCTCGATCAGCCGCTCGCGTTCACGGGTCACCTCGGGCTCGCCGTAGGTGGCGCCGGTCAGCACGTCGCCGAGCACGTCGAGCAGCGTCGGCAGGCCATCGGAGAGCGCGGAACCGTTGAGGTACAAGCGTTCCGGGTCCACGCCCGCGCCGAGGTCGCCGCCGATCAGCGCCAGCTCGGCGTCGATCTCCACGCGGTCGCGCTTCGCGGTGCCGGTGAGCAGCGTCTCGGCCAGCACCTCCGCGGTGGCCGGGTGCAGCGCGTCCTCACCCGCGAACGGGATCCACAGCCGCACCTCGACCAGCGGGACCGAAGCCTTGCGCACGGCCAGCACGCGCAGGCCGTTGCTCAGCGTGGTGTCCACATGGGACAGGTCGGTAGCGGCGCGCTGCGCGCCCAGCTCGGGCAGCGGACGCGGACCGGTCGCGGTGCGGCCGATTTCCTGCGCGCTGCGGTGCGTAGCCGAAGTCACTGCGCGTCCATCCCTTCGGAGTTGGCGGGCTTCACGACGAGCACAGCGCGCGCGTCGGGGCGCAGCGCCTTCGCCGCGGCCGAAACGGCTTCGCCGGTGACCGCCGACATGCGATCGGCCAGCCGGTGCACCAGCGACGCGTCGCCGTAGAGCAGCTCGAACGCGCCCAGCGCCAGCGTGCGCGACACCAGCCGGTCGTGTTCCGAGTGCAGGCTCGCGGCCCAGCGCGCGGTCACCTTCTTGAGCTCCTGCTCGTCGGGCGGCGTCGTCGCGAGCTCGTCCAGCACCTCGTCGAGGGCGGCCAGCACGCGCTCGCGCTCCACGTCCGGCGGGTGGATCGCGGTGATCGTGAACGTGTCGGGGTCGCGCGCCTCGAACGGGCCGAACAGCCCGGCGCCGGCGCCGATGTCGACCACCAGCGGCTCGCGGTGCACCAGGCGCTGCTGCAGGCGGGAACCGTCACCGTCGGTGAGGACGCCGGCCAGCACGAGGTACGCGAGGTAACCGTCGAGGTCGTTGATCGGGTCGGGCATGCGGTAGCCCACGGCGATCGCGGGCAGCGGCGCGTGCGCGTCCTCGTGCTCGCCGTGCAGCTCCGTGGTGGGCAGCGGCTCGGCGAACGACGGGCGGACGGGCGCGGGGCGGTGCGGCACGTCGCCGAAGTGCTTCTGGATGAGCGCCTTGGCGTTCTCCACCTCGAAGTCGCCGGCGACGGTGAGCACCGCGTTGGCCGGCGAGTAGTAGGTGTCGAAGAAGGCGGCGCAGTCGTCGAGCGTCGCCCCTTCGAGATCCTCGAACGCGCCGTAGCCGTCGTGGGCGTTGGCGAACGTCGAGTACAGCACCGGCGGCAGCAGGATCCAGGGGAACCCGCCGTACGGGCGGTTGCGCACGTTGAGGCGGATCTCCTCCTTGACGACCTCGATCTGGTTCGCCAGGTTCTCCGCGGTCAGCTTCGGCGCACGCATGCGGTCGGCTTCGAGGAACAGCGCGCGCTCGAGGGCCGCCGACGGCAGCACCTCGTAATAGTCGGTGTAGTCGGGGTGGGTGGACCCGTTGAAGGTCCCGCCGCTCGACTGCACGTGGCGGAAGTGGGCCAGCTTCTCCAGGCTTTCACTGCCCTGGAACATCAAGTGCTCGAAGAGGTGCGCGAAACCCGTCAACCCCTCCGGCTCGGAACGAAAGCCCACGTCGTAGTGCACGCTGACCCCGACAACAGGCGCGGTCGGGTCCGGGGCGAGCACCACGCGCAAACCGTTGTCAATCGTGAAACGGACGAGCTCGGGATCGGCCATGCCCCCACCCTACGCAGACGACCCGACCCTCGGCTCGGCTGGTGGCACCGCTCCCAACGCGTGGCGCGCGCTCGTGGCCGCGGCGCCGAGCGCGGCCAGGAAAGCACTGGTCCGGGCGGGTGTGGCGGGGGCGCCGAACCAGTACGCCTGAAGCGAACAAACCGGTTCCGCGAGCGTGCCGAGCCAACGGTCGGCTTCGCCGAGCGCGAGGGCGTACGGGAGGGCGCGGGAGAAAATCAGTTCGGTGACTTCTCCCGGGTGGGCCAGTTGGTTGCGCAGGCCCAGGAGTTGGTCGCGCAGGAGGCTGCCGTCCTGCGTTCGCGGAGGCAGCCACTGGGCGAAGAGGGCGAGCGCGGCGCCGGTGGCGACCACGACCAGGCCGAGCTGGGCGTAGCCGGCGGTGAAGGCGAGCAGGGCAGTGAGGAAGACACCGTAAATGCAGAGGCGGACGGCGATTTTGGCGAGCTGCCCGGGCCGGCGCGCGAGCCAGCCGCGGCGGACGACGGCGGTGCGCAGTTCGTCCTCGATGTCCGGTGTGATGGTCGACAGCAGCGCCGAATCGCCGGGGACGGCGGTTTCGTAGACCGTCCGTTCGAAGGCGGTGAGGTACTCGTCGGGTGGGTTGCGGCGGTGCAGGATCCAGCCTTCCTGCCCGTCTTCGCTGACCCACAGGTAGTTGCGGACGCAGAGGTCGAGCACGGTGACAGCGACGTCTAGGTCGTCGGTACGGCCGGTGAGCAGGAACCCGACATGGCCGGGGAGCACGCCCTGGGGTGAGGAGAACTGGCCGTCGGCTTCGAGCCGGACCGGGAGCACGGCGCTCCGGTCGCGTCGGCGCAGGACCAGCAGCGTGCCGAGGCCGGCGACGACGAGCGCCGACAAGGCGAGCCACGCGGCCAGGATCGGGGTGGTGACGAGGAAGGCCCCGGCCACGGACTTCGCGGGCACGAGTTGTTCGGTCGCGGGCACGGTGCCGGCAGGCAGCTCCGCGGTGAGCTCCACGCGGTCGCCCGGCGCCAGCTTCGACACCGACACGCGCGTGAGCCCGGAGTGGTCGAGCTGCGCAGCGCCGCACGGGGTGGCGGAGCCGGGCGGGCCCGCCAGGCAGGTCACGGCGTCGGGCAGGTTCGGCGCGGCGAAGGTCGCGCGCAGCAGCTCCAGGCGGGTGTCCCAGCCGCCGGCGAGGTCCCAAGTCAGGTGCTCGACGCCGAGCGTGCGGCCGACGGTGCCCGCCACGGTGTAGCGGACCACCGAAGTGCCACCGCGCAGGTCGACGACGATCTGGTCGTCCGTGGTCTGCGTGCTGCCGGAGCCCTCGATGCTGAGGTCGCGCACGGTGAGCACGCGGTCGTGGCCGGCGTCGGCGTAGGTGCGCAGCGGGAGGGTGCGCGTCATCGTGGTGCCGGCCGGGACGGAGACGGCCTCGGTGACGGACAGGGTGCCGTCGCGCTGGAGTTTGAGCGTGACCTCGGCGCTTTGCGGCAGGGTCGGCAGATCCTGGGCTTGGGCCGGGGTCGCGGCGAAGACCAGGGCCGGGATCGCCAGGACAACGGCGAAACTGCGGAGACTAGCCACGGCTGAGCACCTCGAAGCGGTTCTTGCCACGTCGACGGTGCAGCCACGTCGGCACGGCGGCGATCAGCAGCAGGACCAGGGCGAGCACGGGAATGCCCGGGCCCTTGAAGAAGTCGGCCACCGGGGAGACCGCGACGAACCGGGCGTTGACGGGCAGCGCGCCGGGTGGGATGTCGACCGCGAGGTCCACGCGCTCGCCGCGGCGCAGGCCGTCCTGCTCGACGCGGGCGATGCCGCCGGCGCCGAGCTCGGAGAACGTGCAGTGGCGCGCCGAGCCGATCGCGCCGGCGTAACAGTCCACTGCGGAGATCCCCGGGGCGCTGAACGCCGTGGTGAGCCGGATGAGGTCGGCGTCCCAGCCGCCAGTGACCTGCCAGCGCAGCTGGCCGCCGTCGGCGACGGCACCGTCCACTGTGTACGAGAGCGTGGCGGGGCCGGTGTAGGTCGCGACGAGGCCTTCGGAGTCCTCGTCGAGGTGGCCGGAGCCGGTGAGGCGGGCGTCGCGGACGGTGTAGACGCGGTCCTCGTCGTCGGTGGTGGCCACGCGCAGGGCGATGCGGTGGGTGGCGGGCGTGGCAGTGGTGACCTGTTCGGTGACCGTGACGGAGCCGTCGGGGTGGGCCGTGGCGGTGACGTCGGCGGTGAGCCCGGCGAGCGCCGTGGCGAGTTCGAGGAGCATCGGGTCAGCTCGGCGGGGTGAAGGGGTTCTCCGGCTCCGGCTCCCGCTCCGGCGGGGCCGGTGGCGCGGGCTGTTGCGGTGGGTACTGCTGGGCGACCGGCTGGGACGGGTGCTGCGCGGCGGGCTCGAACTGCTGCGGGTGGGTCTGCGCGGCGGGCTCGAACTGCTGCGGCTGGGTCTGCTGCGCAACCGGCTGGAACTGCTGCTGAGGCTCGGGCGCGACCGGCTGAAGCTGTTGGGCCGTCGGCTGGACTTGCTGCTGGAACTGCGGAGTCTGCTGGGTGGCCGGCTTGAACTGCTGCGGCTGGAACTGCTGAGACGGCGGCTGCTGCTGGAAGGGCTGTGGCTGGAAGGGCTGTGGCTGGAAGGGCTGCTGCTGGTACGCCTGCTGCTGCGGCCCCGCGTACACCTGCTGTGCCAGCCGCGCCTGGTCGCGGTTGCGCCGTTCCGCCAGCACCGCCGAGAGGAACACCCACGCCGGCATCTCGTACGGCACCGCCACCCCCACGGCGTGGGCCGTCTGGTCGGCGAGCCCCTGGCCGAGCGCGTGGGCCGCGTCGGGACGCAGCTCGTGGAAGCGGTTCAGGTACTGGCGCGCCGCGAGCGCCAGGTCGTCGGGCAGGCGGCTGAGGTCGAGTTGCGCGGCCCAGCCCTCGAGGCCCGGCGGCATCGCGACGTAGGCCTGCGCGCTCTGCGGCACGCGTTCGCGGATCACCAGCGTGCCGGCCAGGTAGTCGCCGACGCGGCGGCCGTTCGACGAGCTCAGCGAGACGATCACGGCCACCGCGCCCAGGAACCCGAGGGCCCAGAAGTCGACGAAGAAGCCGGCGAGGGCGCGGGTGAGGGCGTGGCGGAAGCGGATGGGGCCGCCGTCGAGCCGGACCACGCGCAGGCCCAGCGCCATCTTGCCCAGCGACTTGCCGCGGCTGAGCGTCTCGAACAGGACCGGGTAGCCGATCACGATCAGCACGAACACCGACAGGAACAGCGCGATCGTGAGCGCCGGGTCGAGGTCGGACGAGGTCGCGGCCACGGTGATCACGACGATCAGCAGGAGCGCGCCCTGCACCAGCACGTCGAGCAGCATCGCGGCGCCGCGGCTGGCGAGCTTGGCCACCCGAAGGTCGAGGACCACAGCCTCACCGGTGACGAGATCGGACTCTTCCTGCACCGGGCCAGCCTAGTTGCCGGTCCGGTCAAAAGAAGGCGGACACCCAACCGAACGCCGCCCGCATGTCGCAACGATATCCGCCGTGACTGTGGCCGGATCGGCAACAGACGGCACAGTTGCCGGTCCGGTCAAAAGAAGGCGGACACCCAACCGAACGCCGCCCGCATGTCGCAACGATATCCGCCGTGACTGTGGCCGGATCGGCAACAGGCG
>NZ_JBFBAF010000038.1:0-86232 GCF_040682095.1 Amycolatopsis sp. NPDC051372 | reverse complement strand
GATATCCGCCGTGACTGTGGCCGGATCGGCAACAGACGGCACAGTTGCCGGTCCGGCCAAAAGTAGGCGGACACCCAACCGAGCACCGCCCGCATATCGCAACGATATCCGCCGTGACTGTGGCCGGATCGGCAACAGACGGCACAGTTGCCGGTCCGGCCAAAAGTAGGCGGACACCCAACCGAGCACCGCCCGCATGTCGCAACGATATCCGCCGTGACTGTGGCCGGATCGGCAACAGACAGCGCAGTGAGCCCTAGGCTGTGGCTCCAGGAGGTGATCCGGTGGACGTCGACGTCTTCGTCGCGGCGCACGGCGCGGAGTGGGCCCGGCTCGGTGAGCTCGTGCGGCAGCGCAGGCTGTCCGGGGCCGAGGCCGACGAGCTCGTGACGCTCTACCAGCGCACGGCGACGCACCTGTCGATCATCCGCTCGACGGCGCCCGACCCGGCCCTGCTGGCGCGGCTGTCGGCCCTGGTCGCGCGGGGCCGTTCGGCCGTCACGGGCTCGCACAGCCCGGCGTGGCGCGAGGTGGCGCTGTTCTTCACCCGCCGTTTCCCGGCCGCGGTGTACCTCAGCCGGCGCTGGTGGATCCCCGCCGCGCTGGCGTCGGTGGTCGTGATGGCGGTGCTCGGCGTGTGGATCGCGAGCGACGAGTCCGTGCGTTCGGCGTTGGTCTCCCCCGACGAGATCAAGGCCATGACGGCGCCCGGCGGCCAGTACGAGACGTACTACTCGACCGGGCCGGCGAGCTCGTTCGCCGCAAAGGTGTGGACGAACAACGCGTGGGTGGCCGCGACCTGCCTGTTCCTGGGCGTCGCGCTGGGCCTGCCTGTGATCAGCGCACTGTGGCTCAACTCACTCAACGCGGGCATCGCCATCGGCCTGATGTCCTCGGCGGGCCGCGGCGACGTGCTGCTCGGCCTGCTGCTGCCCCACGGCCTGCTGGAGCTCACGGCCGTGTTCATCGCCGCGGGCACCGGCCTGAAGCTCGGCTGGACCGTGATCGACCCCGGCCGCCGCTCCCGCAGCGCCGCGCTGGCCGAACAGGGCCGGTCCGTGGTCGTGATCGCACTCGGGCTGGCGTGCGTGCTGCTGGTGTCCGGCGTGATCGAGGCCTTCGTCACGCCGTCGGGCTGGCCGACGTGGGTGCGCATCGGCATCGGCGCGGTCGTGGAGCTGCTGTTCCTGACCTACATCTTCACGCTCGGCCGCCGCGCCGCGCGCGACGGCGAGCGGGGTGACCTCGACCGCCGCTACACCGGCGACGCGCTGCCGGAAGCGGGCTAGCAGAGGCAGCTGCCCTCGAAGGCGATGGAGTTGCCGTCGTCGAGGGTGGCGCTGCCGGTGAAGCGGATGTCGAACTCGCCGGGGTCGGTGAGGACGAGCTTCGGGCTCGTGGCTTCCCCGTCGGCGCCGGTTTTGGCCTGTGCGGTTTCCTTGCCGCCTTCGAAGACCAGCACGTTCTGCGCCCGGGCGGCGTGGACGTAGAAGGTGACGGGCACGTCGGGCGCCGGCTGACCGTTCTCGCCGATCACCCGGACCACGAACGGGTTCGCGGGGTCTTTCGTGGCCAGGTGCTGGCCGTTGCCGGACAGGATGGCGAGCGTGCGGCCGCCCGCCGCCCACGCGTTGGACAGGCCCGGCAGCGAACAGACTTCCTGGTACAGCCGCGCGCCCGGCGTAGGCCCCTCGGCGGTGAGGCAGCGAGCGGAGGCGACATTCGCGATCGTCACCAGCCCCGGGTTGCCCGCCACGCGCCGCCACTGCTGCTTGTGGTCCCCGTCGGCGCAAGCGGCCAGGAGCACACCCGCGCCGTCGACCGGACTCTGCGCCGCGAGGCACTGTCCACTCGCGACATTGCGGTAGTGCTGGGACGCCTTGTCGTATGTCCAGGCCGCGCCCGGGTCCTTCGCGTCGGCCAGCTGCACCTTGCCGCCTACGGTGGCGAGGGAGACGGTGCCCCCACCGTCGGCGAGGTAGACGGGCGCGCCGTCGGCCGCGTAGGCGACCCCGCCGGACCCGATGAACAGCAGCACCACCACGAACAGCAGCCGACGCACGCGCGCACTCCCTCGGGCCGAAGTTACTTCCGGCTTAACAGCAGGGAGTGTGGCGGACCAAGCGGAGCCACTCCATCGGGTGCCGGATCTCGTGCTGGGACCTCGTCCGGCGCAGGACCGAACTCCCCTACAGCCGGCCCGCGGCCTTCAGTGCCAAGTACCGGTCCGCCAGTGCCGGAGGGAGGTCCTCCGGCACGGCATCCACCACCTCGACGCCGCGGCGGCCCAGGCGGGCGGTGACGGAGGCGCGTTCGGCCAGCGTGCGCTCGGCGGCAGCGGCGTCGTAGACGGCTTCGGCGTCGCCGCGGCCCGATGCCATTTCGGCGACGCGCAGGTCGGCCACGGACGCGACGATCACCTGGTGCCGAGAGGTCAGGGAGCTCAGCACGGGGAACAGGCCCTCTTCGAGCGGCGCCGCGTCGAGGCCGGTCAGGAGCACGACAAGGGCGCGGCGACGGGTGCGCTGGAGGATTTCCGCGACCATGCCGCGGGAGTCGGTCTCCACCAGGGACGGTTCGAGTGGCGCCATGGCGTTCACGAGCGACGGCAGCAACGTCGTGGCCGACGAGCCCGGCACGGCGGCGCGCACGCGGCGGTCGTAGGCCAGCAGGTCCACGCGGTCGCCGGCGCGGGAGGCCAAGGCGGCCAGCAGCAGCGCGGCGTCCATGGCGGCGTCGAGCCGGGGTGCGTCGCCGACGCGGCCGGCGGAAACGCGGCCGGTGTCGAGGACGAGCACCACGTGCCGGTCGCGTTCCGGGCGCCAGGTGCGGACCATCACGTCGGCCGCGCGGGCGGTGGCGCGCCAGTCGATGGAGCGGACGTCGTCGCCGGCCACGTATTCGCGCAGGGAGTCGAACTCCGTGCCCTGGCCGCGGATCATCACGGCGCTGCGGCCGTCGAGCTGCTGCAGCCGCGCCAGCCGTGACGGGAGGTGCTTGCGGCTGTGGAACGGCGGCAGCACACGCACCGACCACGGCACCTCGTGCGAACCCTGGCGCGCCGCGAGGCCGAGCGGTCCCGCCGCGCGCACGGTCACGCGGAACGCCCGGCGGTCGCCTCGGCGCGTCGGCAGCATCGCGGTGGTGAAGACCCGGCGTTCGCCCGATGGCACGGAGATCCGGTGCCGGTCGTCGGCGCCCGCGCTAGGCGGCCACGCGTCGCGCAGCAGCCCGCGCACGCCGCGTCGGCCCGGGTTCGCGACGGTCAGGGTGACCTCGGCGGGCTCGCCGAGGCGCACGGAAGTGGTGCCACTACGCGAAAACCGCAGCGCGCGCACGCTGCCGGCGAACACGAGGTCCACGGCCACCAGCACGAGCAGCACCACGACGACGCCGAGCACGCCGGCCGCGGACGGGAACAGCAGCCCGACCACCAGCGCACCCAGCAGCGCCAGCAGCCCGAGCCGCCCGGTGAGGGCCACCGCTCAGCGCGGCACCGGCACGGAGGCCAGCACCCGGTCGAGGACGCCGTCGGCGGTCACGCCCTCGAGCTCGGCCTCGGGCCGCACGTCGAGCCGGTGCCGCAGCGCGGGCCGGGCCAGCGCCTTCACGTCGTCCGGCGTCGCGTAGTCGCGCCCGGCGAGCCAGGCCCACGCGCGCGTGACGGCGAGCAAAGCCGTTGCGCCACGCGGGGAAACACCGATGCGCACGGCCGGCAGCTCGCGCGTCGCGCGGCACAGGTCCACGACGTAACCGATGACCTCGGGCCCGATCGTCACGCGGGCAACGGCCTGGCGCGCGGTCGCGAGCTGCTCCGCGCCGGCGACCGGACGGAGGCCCGCGGCGGCGAGGTCCCGCGGGTCGAAACCCTGCGCGTGGCGCCAGAGGATGCCGATCTCGTCCTCACGCGAGGGCGCCGGCATCGTGAGCTTGAGCAGGAACCGGTCCAGCTGCGCTTCCGGCAGCGGGTAGGTGCCCTCGTACTCCACGGGGTTCTGCGTCGCGATCACCATGAACGGGTCGGGCAACGGCCGCGGCGTGCCGTCGATCGAGACCTGCCGCTCCTCCATCGCCTCGAGCAGCGAAGACTGCGTCTTCGGCGGCGTGCGGTTGATCTCGTCGGCCAGCAGCAGGTTCGTGAACACCGGGCCCTCGCGGAACGAGAACTCGCCGCTGTGCGCGTCGTACACGAGCGAACCCGTGACGTCGCCCGGCATCAGGTCGGGGGTGAACTGCACGCGCTTGGTCTTCAGGTCCAGCGACGCCGCCAAAGCCCGCACCAGCAACGTCTTCGCGACACCGGGCACGCCCTCCAGCAGCACGTGGCCGCGGCAGAGCAGCGCCAGGATGAGCCCGGTCACGGCCGCGTCGTTGCCCACCACGGCCTTGCCGACCTCGGTGCGCAGGGCGATCAGGGCCGCTCGCGCGTCTTGAGCCTGATTCGGCGCCTGCGTCTGTTCGGTACTCAAGACCGCTCCACCTCTCGTTCCACGCTGTCCAGTTCGTCCGCCAGCCGGACCAGCCCGGCCTCGTCGGCCGGGGGCGGTCCGTAGAGCACGCCGCCGACCTCGGCCGGGTTCCGGCCCGAGCGCGCGCTCACCGTCTCGACGACCGCGGCCGCCTCGGCATCACGCGGCAAGCCCAGCCTCGTGCGCAGCCGCGCGCGGGCCGCTTCCCGCAACGTCTCCGCGGCGTGCCCGGCCGCGCCGCCCCGGCGATACAGCCGTGCCCGGCCCTCGGCCGTTTCCGCCGCCCGCACCACGATCGGCAACGGTTCGCTCACCACCGCGCCGAGGCGGCGCGCGCGCCACAAAGCCAGCAGCACCACGGCGATCCCGGCCGTCAAAGCGCCGTAGCGCCAGCCGGGCGGGACGAGCTCGTAGAAGGACTTCTGCCCGGCGCCGAGCGCGGGATCCGTCGGCGACGGCACGTACCAGACGAGCCGCCGGTGGTCGCCCAGCAGCCGCATCCCGAGCGCCGCGTTGCCTTCGTCGGCGAGGCGGTCGTTGGTCAGCGGCGCGCCCGTGCCGAGCACGGTGACCGTGCCCGAACGGTCGGCGACCTGCACGAACGTCGGCGCCTGGCCGTCGCGGTAGCACTGGCGGGCTTCGGGGTCGTCGGTGCGGAAACGCGTGCCGCCGAGCGTCGCGGGACCGGCGCCGACCGCGGCGCCGACCGTGCAATCCGGGTCGAGCGTGGCGACGTCGGCGCTGCCGACCGCGCTCACCGTCGGGAGCACTTTGGACAGTGCCTCCGGCCCCGGCGCCAGCAGCACCAGGTGCGCGACGCGGCGGCGAAGGTCGACGAGCCCCTCGCCCGGCACCCGGTCCGGCGCGGTGATCACGAGCGTGCCGCCGTCGACCTGCTGCAGCGCCTCGGCGATGGTGTGGACGGGGTGGACGTCGACACCTTCTTCTTGCAGCAGGTGGGAAAGGGCGTGGCTGCCGTTCGGTTCGTAGGAACCGGGTTCGAGCTCGCCGCTCGTCTGGTCGCCGCGGCTGAGCACCAGCGCCAGCGCGACGAGAACGATCAGCAGCAGGAGCGCGAGCGGAACCCGCACGCCGCGCCAAATGCGCCGGAGATCAGGCGAGACAGAAGTGCTCACGCGCCCACCAGCACCGGCCGCTCACGGCGGACGCGGTCGTCGAGGTCGGTCAGGGCGCGGTAAGCGGCTTCGGTGCCGGGCCGGCCGCCGTAGTGCACGTCGTCGAACTGCCGGGCGCCCGCCGCGAGGTCGGCGGCGAGGGCGGGCAGCAGCGCGCCCGCTTCGGCGGCGGCTTCGTCGGCCGTGCGGCCGGAGCGCGAGTCGAGCAGCGCGCGTTCTTCGAGGCCGCGCACGATGGCGCGGAAGCGCTCACGCACGGCGTCGGCGAACTGTCCTTGTGCGGCGGCCTGTTGGGCCGCCTTGCGGTACTCGTCGGCGCTGCGGCGGCGGCCCGAGAAGACCTGCCGCGCCGCCTGCGCCGCGCGTCCGACCTTCCCGACGCGCAGCCGCACCACCACGATCAGCACGATCAGGAGCCCGATGATCAGCAGCAGACCCAGCGGCCCGCCCGGCACGCCGGACAGGCTGCTCAGCAGCTCGCTGAGCTTCTCGCCCAGCCATTGGGCGACCTGCTGCAGCACACCGGGCCGCGCAGCCGCGTACGACGGGTCGCTCAGCTCCTGGATCGCCCGCAGGTGGGCGGGGTCTCGGTCGATGTCGACCGGGACGTCGGTGAGCAGGAACGTCACCACGCCTGCCGCGGCGCCGCCGGCGGCGGGTTGAGGCCCGCGGCGCGCGCCAGCTCGATGTCCATGCCCTCGCGGCGCATCCGCTGGTCGATGTAGAGGACCACCGTGACCAGCGCGATGAACGGCGCGACGATCGTCCTCGCGATCACCACGCCCACCGCGCTCAGCACCAGGCCGCCGGTGGTCTGGACCGGCACCGTGGCCTGCGGGTCGAACAGGCCGGAGAACGCGCCCGAACCCAGATCGAACGGGATGCCGATGATCGCCGAGATCAGCCAGCCGATCACGGCGGCCAGCAGCAGGATGCCGAGCACGCGCCAGAACGCGCCCGACACGAGCGTGCGCGAACGGCCGAACGCCTGCCGGATCGTGCCGCGCTCCAGCACCAGCGCGGGGCTGGCAAGCGCCCAGAACACGTACGGGATCACGGCCGGCAGCAGGCAGAAGATCGCGGCGACCATGGTGGCCAGCGCGTACAGGACCGTCAGGCCCAGCAGCGGAAGCAGCCGCGGCGCGGCTTCGCGCAGCGCCGTGCGGAAGTCGACCGGACGGCCGAGCACGGCCTTGCCCATCACGACCGTGAGGAAACCGGTGAGAAACGTCTGGCCGAGCAGCGTGATGATCAGCGTCGGGATCAGCGACAACGCGGTGGTGCCCAGCAGGTTGTACATCGCGTCGAGCGCTTCCTGCTGCGTGGCGGCCGGACCGAGCGTCGCGACGCGGTTGAGGTCGGGCTGCACCACGAGCTGCACGATGAGGTTCAGGCCCGCCACGAACACGGCGATGACCGCCGACGTGCCCAGGATCAGCACCGGGTAGCGGCGGATGGCGGTGATCGCGCCGTCGAGGATGTCGCCGACGTTGAGCGGGCGCAACGAGATCACGCCGGGTTTGCCGAGGCCGTGCGGGGTCCAGCCGCCCTGCTGCCCGTAGGCGCCGCCGGGGTACTGCGGCATCGGCTGGCCGTACTGCCGGCCGGGCGACTGCCACTGACCGCTGGGCGGCGGGGCCTGCTGCTGCCCCGGCGACTGCCAGCCGCCGGACGGCGGAGTCTGCGGGGTCTGGGGCTGCTGCGGCGAAACGCCGCCGGAGCCGGGCGTCTGCTGCGAGCCTTCGGGCCGCGCATTGCCGGACGCTGGCGCACCGGAAGCGGGCGTACCCGTGGAACCGGTCTGTTCAGGACTGGTCGGTTCGGGACGCTGGAAACCCTGGCTCGGGGTGGGCGCGTCGTCGGGTGCGCCGGACCCCGGCGAACCGGGTGTGTCTGTCATCGAAGCCCCTCGTAATCACGACCCGTCACTTGCTGCCGCTCACTCTTCCAGAGGCGCCCAAACCGGGCCAGACCTGGGGTGACACCCGGGTCGGGTGACGGCGTCGGCACGAGTGCTGCGTACGGCCCCCGTTCCCCCGATATGCTGAACGGAAGCCGGGGGCCGCCCGGCCCGTGCCGAGACCCTCCGGGACTGCCCTGATGACGCAACCGCCTTACGGCCAGGTGCCGCCTCGCGGGACCGTTCAACCACCGCCGGTCCCGGGTCACGGGCCTGGCAGGCAGGGACCCGCGGGTCCCCCGCCGCAGGGTCCGTCGATGCAGGGTCCGTCGATGCAGGGTCCGTCGATGCAGGGTCCGTCGATGCAGGGTCCGTCGATGCGGGGCCCGGCGCAGGGACCTCCGCAAGGGCCGCCGCCACAGAGCCCATGGATGAGCCAGTACCCGCCGCAGCGCTTCCCGCCGCAGCACCAGAAGAAGTCGCCGGGCGCGATCATCGGGATCGCGCTCGGTGCCGTCACGGTGCTGGTGCTCGGGGTCGTCGCGATCGTCGCGCTGAACCGGCCGAGCCAGAACGTCAACGCCACCGGCTACCAGAACCCGCCGGCACCCGCGCCGACCAGCGCGTTCGAGCTGCCGCCCAACAACGGCTCGTCCTCCACCGCGTCCTCGGCGCCGACGGAATCCTCCGAGCCGAGCTCCACCGGCCCGCAGAAGATCCTCAAGCTGGCCGACCACCCGATCCTGCAGGACCCCAACGCCGGGCTGCAGAACCGCGTCTGCGACCTGCCGACGTGGCAGAGCACGCAGTCGGGCGCCGAAGCGTTCTTCACCGCGGCCAGCAAGTGCCTCGACGCGGCTTGGGGCCCGTTCCTCCAGGCCTACGACCTGCCGTTCACCCCGCCCGCGCTGCACTTCCCGACCGGGCCGAGCTTCGAAACCGCGTGCGGCACGATCCAGGTCGGCATCGCGACGGCGGCGTACTACTGCGAGGACAACCTGTACGTGCCCTTCGCGGGCCTGCAGACCGACCAGTACGGCAACAACCCGGGTGTCTACCTGGCGTTGTTCGCGCACGAGTACGGCCACCACGTGCAGGAGGTCGCCGGGATCATGGACGCCGCGTGGCAGAAGATCTACGCGGCCGGCCAGAACAGCCCCGAAGGCCTGGAGATGTCGCGGCGCAAGGAGCTTCAGGCCCAGTGCTTCTCGGGCATGTTCCTCGGTGCCCACGTGGACCAGGGCGGCACGATCACCCGCGACATGTACAACAAGGCCTGGAACGACCAGGAAACCCGCGGCGACAACACCTCCCACAGTCACGACCACGGCACCAACGCCCACTACGCCTACTGGTGGCGCCAGGGCGCGAAGGCCAACCGGATCGCCGACTGCAACACGTTCGCGGCGCCGTCGTCCCTGGTCAGCTAGGGACCCGGTGCCGGCTGAAGTCCCGTGAGCGGGGAGCACGGTCTGCCGGACGCGTACGACATCCGGGAGCGGCTCGACGCCGGTACGGCGGGCTGACGCGCCGGCTCAGTGCAGGAGCGCGAGCTTGCCCGAGCCCTTGATGACCAGGAACGCGTACATGCCGCCGGCGAAGCACGCGAAGACCAGCAGCACGAGCGCGACCGGGCCGCGCGAGTCCTGAGCGCCCGCCGAGGTGTCGGCCGCGCTGACGGTGATCGGGCCGTCGGCCGGAGCGTCCACGGGCACGCCGACCTCGACGCGTTCGCCTTTGGCGTGGCCACAACCGTTGAGCGTGCCCTGGCGCGGCTTGCCGCCGAGGCTGAACGTGACGGACTCGACCGGATTCCCCGCCGAGCACGCGGCCGGCTGGGTCACCTCGGCCTGCACGGGCGCGCCGGCCGCGTCGCCCGCGATGCCGAACAGGCCGGGCCCGGCGAGCCATGCCAGCACCACCACGAGCACGCCGGCGGCAGCCGGGATGCCCACCTGCAGCCACCTCTGGACTGAGGTCTTGCTCGTGAGGTCGGAGAGCTGCACGCCGCCATGGTTCCAGATCCACGGGGCAAAACCCAGTGAGGTCCCGACCACCGGCGTCACCCTCCGCCGATCGGACGTCACCCAATGGTCAAGAAGTCACGGATCAGGATTCGACCTTGTCGACCGAGGTGACCTTCTTGACGTACAGCAGCCGATCACCCGGTTCGATCGCATCGGCCTGCGGAGCGTCGACGCGGTAGAGCACGCCGTCGCGGACCACGCCGAGCACGATGTCGGGCAGGTGCCGCGGCGAACCGCCCTCTTCGGACGGCTCCACGGCGCGCTCGGCGATCGCCAGGCCCGACTCCGGCGTGATGAGGTCCTCGACCATGTCGACCACGAGCGGCGTCGACGTCGCCATTCCCAGCAGACGCCCGGCCGTCTCGCTCGAGACCACGACCTGGTTCGCGCCCGACTGCTTGAGCAGGTGGACGTTCTCCGCCTCCCGCACCGACGCCACGATGTGCGACTTCGGCGCCAGCTCGCGCGCGGTGAGCGTGACCAGCACGGCGGTGTCGTCGCGGTTCGGGGCCACGACCACGGCCTTCGCGTGCTGCACGCCGGCCACACGCAGCACGTCAGCCCTGGTCGCGGAACCGTGCACGGTCACCAGGCCCATCGAACTCGCCGCCTCCAGCGCCTGCTGGTCGGTGTCGACCACGACGATGCGGCTGGGCTGCACGTCCTCGTCACCGAGCAGCGCGTTGACGGCCGAGCGGCCCTTGGTGCCGAATCCGACGACGACGGTGTGGTCACGCACCTTCGTCCTCCACTTCTGGATCTTGAATGCCTGCCGGGAGCGCTCCGTGAGCACCTCCAGCGTGGTCCCGACGAGGACGATGAGGAAGAGCACGCGCAGGGGCGTGATGATGAGGACGTTCACCAGCCGCGCCGAGGCCGAGGCCGGCGCGATGTCGCCGTAGCCGGTCGTGGAGAGCGAGACGGTGGAGTAGTAGATCGCGTCGAGGAAGGACACCCCGTCGCCGTTGACATCGCGGTAGCCGCCGCGGTCGGCGAACACGATCAGCACGGTCGCCAGCAGGGCGAGCAGCGCGCCGATGATCCGTTTGACGATCGAGCGCATCGGGCTGGTGGTGAACTCCGGCATCCGGATCACGCCGACGAGCTCGTGGTCGGGGCGGTCGTTGAGCCGGACGTTCAGGGGCAGCCGTTTCAAGGCTTTCATGCACCGGCTCCCCGCGGGTGTTCGGCGTCACTCACAGCGGGGAGGATAGCCGAAGGTCATCGCCCGCACACCCGTCGCGGTGATCACGTTGTGGCAGGCTGGACGCATGTCCGACTCGAGCAGGCCGCAACGGCCCGCGTACTGGCTGGCTGGTTTCCTCGCCTCCGCGGGCCTGACGCACTTCCTGCGCCCCAAGCAGTACGACGCGCTGGTACCGGAGGAGCTCCCCGGTTCGCGTCGCGCGTGGACGTACGCCTCGGGCGCCGCCGAGCTCGGCGTGGCGGCGGCCATCGCGCTGCCCCGGACCCGCCGGCTGGGCGGGCTCGCGGCGGCGCTGCTGTTCGTGGGTGTGTTCCCCGGCAATGTGAAGATGGCGCTGGACTTCGAACGCAAGAAGCTGTCGGCGCCGGTGCGCGCGGGCGCCTGGTTCCGGTTGACGGCGCAGTGGCCGCTCGTGAAGTGGGCGTTGAAGGTTCGCGACAACGCCTGAATCACTCGCGCGGCACAGTCACTCGCGCGGCACAGTCACTCGCGCGGGACGCTGCGGAGCAGGTCGCGCAGGCCTTCGGCGTCCAGGAGGTCGGCGGGGCTGAGCGTGTGGCCGTGGCGGACGTAATGGAACGCGGCACGCACGCGGTCCACCGGCACGTTCTTCAGCGCCGCCCACGCGAGCCGGTACGCGCCGAGCTGCACGGCCAGCGCGGGCAGGCGGTCGGCTGACGGGACGGAGCCGGTTTTCCAGTCCACCACGGTCCAGCCGCCGTCGGGATCCGCGTAGACGGCGTCCATCCGGCCGCGCACGGTGATGCCCTCGACGTCGGCCGAGAACGGCACCTCCACGGCCAGCGGCACGCGCTCGGCCCACTCGCTGCGTTCGAAGGCTTCTTGCAGTTCTTCGAAATCGGAGTCGGGGGCCTCGCCGACGTCGGCGGCGCCGGGCAAGTCGTCGATCTCCAGCAGGCCCTCGCCGGAGAAGCGCTGTTCGAGCCAGGTGTGGAACGCGGTGCCGCGGCGGACGAAGGTGTTGGGCGGCAACGGAAGCGGGCGCCGCAGCTTCCGGGCGAGTGCTTCGGCGTCGGCGGCGAGCTCCACGAGCTGGCTCACGGAAAGCTGGGCGGGAAGCACGACTCGGTCCACAGTGGCCTGGGCGCGGGCGCGTTCGGCGAGCAGCACGTCGGTGTCGGCGGCCCAGCCGTCGGGGTCTTCGGGGTCGACGTCGTCTTCGTCGTCCTCGTCGTTTTCCTCGTAGGTTTCTTCGTCCTCGTAAGGTTCTTCGTCGAACTCGTCGGGTTCGGGCGGCAGCGGCACCTCGTCGTCTTCGGCGACGCCGAACAGTTCCGGCTGCTCAGGTTCGGCCTTCGCCGCCGCGGGTCCTGCCTCTTCGGGCGTTTCGGGCAACGCCGCCATCGCCGCGAACACCATCTCGACGCCCGTCGACACCCCGGTCCGACGGTCGCCCAGCGGGTCGACGGGCCAGCTCGCCTTGCGGGAGTCCGCGACCAGCGGGTTCTCCTCGTCCTCGGCAGGTTCGTCGGCCCACGCGTCCAGCACGCCGATCGGCGGATCGGCCGCGCGCAGTACGTCGGCGATCTCCGTGAGGAACACCGACGGTCCCTTCGCGCGTGTGCTGCTCTCGTTCCACCAGTGGCCGGAGACGATCAGCGAGCGTTCCGACCGCGTCAACGCGACGTAACAGAGCCGGCGTTCCTCGTCGGCCTCCCGCTCGGCGAAACCCTCCTCGTGCAGTTCGAGGGCCTCCTGCACCTCCTTGCGGTCGAAGCCGTCGGAAACGTGCAGCTCAGGCAGGTCGGCCGAGTCACCGCGCAGCAACGCGGGCAGCGACGTCGCCGTGCGCAGCCACGACGAGGACCGGCGCTTGCTCGGGAACACCTCCGCCACGAGGTGCGGCACGGCCACGACCTCCCACTCCAGTCCCTTGGCGGAGTGCACGGTGAGCACCTGCACGCGGTCGGGCACGACCTCGACCTCGCCGGGCGTGAGGCCGTCTTCGGCGTGGGCGGCGGTGTTGAGATAGTCCACAAAGGACAGGAGGGTCGCGGTCGGGGCGGTCTCGGCGTAGTCGGTGACGACCTCCGCGAACGCGTCGAGGTGCGCGCGGCCGGCGGAGCCCGGGCGCGCCAGGGATTCGACGTCGAGCAGCATCGTGCGTTCGACGTCGGCCACCAGCTCGGGCAACGACTGGTCGAGGCGCCGGCGCAACGCGGCCAGCTCCGCACCGATGCGCCGGATCCGCCGATAGCCGTCCTCGGAGTAGCGCTCGGGCTTGCCGGGTTCGTCGACGGCGTCGATGAGCCCGGCCTGCTCGGCGCGTTCGGTGACGAGCACGGGTTCGTCTTCGGAATCCGCCTGCGGCACGGGCGAAGACAGCTCCCCCGCGCGCCGCCACAGCGCGGCCAGGTCCGCCGCCGCGAGCCGCCAGCGCGCGCCCGTGAGCAGGCGGGCCGCCGCGCTGCCGGCGAGCGGGTCGGCCAGCACCCGCAGCGTGCTGACGAGGTCGGCGACCTCCGGTTCGTCGAGCAGCCCGCCGAGGCCGACGACCTCCACGGGCAGCCCGCGCATCCGCAGCTCGGCCGCGATCGGCGCCATGTCCGCGCGCCGGCGCACCAGCACGGCAGCCGTCGGTGGCTTGCCCGTCTCCTCTTTCTCGGCGAGCCAGCGCCGCGCCAGCGCGTCGGCCACCCACTCGCGTTCGGCTCGAACATCCGGCAGCAGTGCCACGGCGATGTCCGCCGGACCGGCGCCCTCACGCGCCCGCAGCGGCTCGACGCCGAGGCCGCGCGCCCGCAACGGTTCGGCCACGGCATTGGCCAGGTCCAGGATCTGCGGCGGGTTGCGGAAGCTCGTGAGCAGGCCGAACTCGTGCGCGGGCGCGAGCCGCCCGTCGGCGTGGCGCGGGAAGTCGGTGGTGAAGCGAGGCAGGTTGGCCGCCGAAGCGCCGCGCCAGCCGTAGATGGCCTGCGCCGGGTCGCCCACGGCGGTGACCGGCATCGGCGCGTGGTCTCCCCCGCCGAACAGCGACCGCAGCAGCACGCGTTGCGCGTGGCCGGTGTCCTGGTACTCGTCGAGCAGCACGGCGCCGTAGCGCTCGCGTTCACCGGTGATCACGGCCGGGTAGCCGTCGGCCAGCTGCGCCGCGAGCGACATCTGGTCGGCGAAATCGAGCGCGCCCTCGGCCCGCTTGCGCCGGTGGTAGGCCTCGACGAGCGGCAGCAGCGCGAGCCGGAATCGTTGCGCCGCCATCACTTCCTGCAGCTTCTGCGGCAGTGCCGCCCGCTGCCCCTTGGCGCGCGGCGCGTTCTCGATCACCTCGCACAGCCACGTCGTGTACTGGGCGAGCCGTTCGGTCGACACGAGGTGCTCGCCGAGCTCCCCGGCCAGCGCGAGCAGCTGCGCCGTGACCGAGGACGGCACGCGGTCGGTGTCTAGATCGTCGTCCCAAGTGGACACCACGCGGTGCGCGAGCTGCCACGAAGACGTCTCCGAAAGCAGCCGCACGCCCGGCTGCACCGGCAACCGCAGACCGTGCTCCGACAACAGCCGCCCGGCGTACGCGTGATAGGTCAGCACGGTGGGCTCACCGGCGACGACCGTGGCGCGCAACCCGCCCGACGGGTCGAGCTTCTCCAGCAGCCCGGACCCGGCCAGGCGGCGCAGCCGGGCGCGCACGCGCTCGCCGAGCTGGCGCGCGGCCTTACGCGTGAACGTCAGGCCCAGCACGCGTTCGGGGCTCACGATCCCGTTGGCCACCAGCCACACCACCCGCGCGGCCATCGTCTCCGTCTTGCCCGCGCCGGCGCCCGCGACGACCAGCGACGGCTCCACGGGCGAGGCGATGACCGTGGCCTGCTCGGGGGTCGGGCGGTGCAGGCCCAGTGCGTCGGCGATCTCCGCGGGCTCGACCGGGTTGGCGATGAGCCGCAAGCTCACGGGCCGGTCACCTGCCTGCCCTCGGGCCGCAGCGGGCAGCAACTGCGGGCGGGACAGCGGTCGCAGTCGGGGTTCTCGTGGGCTTGGTAGTCGGGCCCGGCCGCGGCAGCCGCCGCCGAACGCACGAGGTCGAGCCACTGCCGGCCGCCGTCGTCGTCGAGCGGTGGCTGGTCGCGTTGCGTGGCGCCGGTCTTGTTGTTTGTCTTCGCGACGTAGACCAGCCGCGCCCCACCCGGGGTGTTCTTGCCCTCGATCGCGCCGAGCAGCACGGCGAGCTGGTACGCGGCGAGCTGCGGGTGCTGCTCGGCGTCGGCGCTGGACACGGGCACCTTGCCGGTCTTGATGTCCACGATCACCGGGCGGCCGTCCTTGTCCAGCTCCACGCGATCGACGCGGCCGCGCAACATCACGCGCACCTCGTCGTCGCCCATCGGCAGCTCGACCTCGATGTCCTGCTCGACGCCCGCCTCGATCAGCTCCTTGCGGCTGCCCTCCAGCCACGCCACGAAGTTGCGCAGCATCTGCTCCACGCGGTTGCGCTCCCGCCGGGAGAACCACGGTGCGCCGGCGTCCACGCGCACCCACGCGTCGTCGAGCGCGGCCTGGATCTGGTCTTCGGTGCGCCCGCCCGCGACGGCTTGCGCGAGGCCGTGCACCAGTGTTCCCGTGACCGCGGCGAGCTGCGCGGGGTCGCTGCCCCCATGGCGTTCGACGAGCCAGCGCAACGGGCACTTGACCAGGATTTCCACTGTGGACGGTGAGATCCGCATGAGGTCACCGGGTTTGTGCACCGGTTCGTCGGTGGAAGACGGCAGCAGGCCGTACCACGTGCTCGGGTGCGCGCCGGGCACGCCGGCGTCGGCCAGCCGGGCGAGCTGCTTCGCCGCGCGGGCACGACGTTCGGGGTCGGCCTTGCCGTCGCACACGACCTCGCGCAGCTCGCCGACGAGCTCGGCCAGCACCAGTGAACGGCCGGGCGGCTTCATGCGGGAGTCGAGCGCACCGTCGTCGGCGCCGTTCTCTTCCAGGTCGTCGAGGAAGCGGGACGGCTGTTCGTCCTCGCCCGCCACGGCCGTGACCAGCAACGTCCGGCGCGCGCGGGCGGCGGCGACGTAGAACAGGCGCCGCTCCTCGGCGAGGATCGGGGCGACGGCGGAGACCTTGTCGCCGTCATCGACTCCGGACAGCAGGTCGACGAGCCGCTCCACGCCGAGCACGGAGCCGCGCAGGCGCAGATCCGGCCACGCGCCTTCCTGCACGCCCGCGACGGCCACGACCGTCCACTCGCGGCCCGCGGCCGCGTGCGCGGTCAGCAGCGACACGCCCTCGCCCGGGATCGCGGCGGGTGCCAGCGTGTCCCCGGCGATGTTCTGCGACGACAGGTAGTCGGCGAACGACGCGACACTCGCGCGCGGCAGCCTGTCGACATAACGACCGGCGGCGTCGAACAACGCGACCACGGCGTCGAGGTCACGGTCGGCCTGCGCACCTAGCGAGCCGCCGCGGTCGACGAACCGCAGCAGCCGTTCCTGCAGGCCACTGGCCTCCCACAGCTCCCACAGCACTTGCTCCACGCCTTCACCGCGAGCGACCGCCTGGTGCGTGACGCTCAGCAGCTTGCCGACGCGGCGCACCGGCGTCGCCTCGGCGTCGGCGAGCCCGACCAGGATGTCGCCGCCGCGCAGGGCTTCCACGAGCAGCTCGTCGCTGGAGCGCTGGCCGCCGCCGGCCAGCTCGAGCCGGCGCAGGCCGCGGCGGACCCGGCGCAACGCGAGCGGGTCCGCCCCGCCGAGCGCGGAGGACAGCAGCATTTCGGCGAGGTCGACGTCGAGCAGCTCCGGTTGGGCCGCGATCCGCAGCACGGCCAGCAACGGCCGGACGGCGGAGTGCTTGGCCAGCGGCAGCTCTTGCGTCGCCGAGCCGATCGGCACCCCGGCTGCGCGCAAAGCTCGTTGCAGCACCAGGAAAGTCCGCGCGGGCGAACGCACGAGCACCGCCATCTCGGACCACGGCACGCCGTCGACGAGGTGGGCGCGGCGCAGCTGGTCGGCGATCCAGCTCGCCTCGGCGGCCGGCGTCGGCATCAGC
The DNA here is from genome assembly GCF_040682095.1 of Amycolatopsis sp. NPDC051372. Classification (NCBI taxonomy): domain Bacteria; kingdom Bacillati; phylum Actinomycetota; class Actinomycetes; order Pseudonocardiales; family Pseudonocardiaceae; genus Amycolatopsis; species Amycolatopsis sp. NPDC051372. The sequence goes on along the minus strand of NZ_JBFBAF010000038.1, from coordinate 69,499 downwards.
CGGACACGGACTTTGCCCCCGCGTTTTCCCTGGGGAGACACGAGTTTCCGGTGCTGCGACGCGCCCGGCAGCGTGGCGCCGAGCTTCGTCACGGCCTCGCGCACGGCTGGGGCGAGCCGGTGGGAGGTGGTGAGCGTGACCGTGCGATCGCCGTCGGAGTCCGCGTCGGCGAACAGCCGGGGATCGGCTCCGCGGAAGGAGAACACGGACTGGTCGGGGTCACCGGCCACCACGAACTCGGCCGCGGTCTGGCCGATCTGCCGGATCAGCTGGACCTGCAGCGGGTCGAGGTGGTGGGCATCGTCCACGAACAGGTGCCGCACGCGGCCGCGTTCGCGCTCGCGCAGCTCCTCGTCGTCTTCGAGGGCGAGCAGGGCGGAGGTGACCAGCTCGGCGGCGTCGAGCGCCGGGGCACTGCGGACGCCGAGCGCGTTGCCGCCCGCGCCCTGCAGCTGCGTGACCTCCTCGTACTGCGCCCAGAAGTGCCCCGCCGCCACCCACTCCTCGCGGTCCTTGCGGTGGCCGAGCGCCACGAGGTCCTCGGGGCCGAGCCCGCGCTCGGCCGCGCGCATCAGCAGGTCGCGCAACTCTTCGGCGAAGCCCGGCACGAGCAGCGCCGGACGCAGCTGGTCGGGCCAGTCGGGGGCGCCGATCTCGAGATCGCCCTGCAGCAGGTCGCGAACGACGACGTCCTGCTCCGCGCCGGCCAGCAACCGCGGTGGCGGCAGCTCTTCGGCGCGGGCTTCGAGGCGAAGCAGCGAAAACGCGTAGGAGTGCACCGTGCGCACGAGCGGTTCACTCACCGTGCGCGGCAACACCGACGACTGCTCGGGATCGGCCGTGAGGCGGCGCGTGATGTCGGCCCGCAGCGCGTCGGCCGCGCGCCGTGACGCGGTGAGCACGAGCACGCTCTCCGGGTCGGCTCCGTCGGCGATGCGGCGCGCGGCCGCGGTCGCGAGCAAGGTCGTCTTGCCGGTGCCGGGGCCGCCGAGCACGCGGAGGAACCCGGCGGGTGCGGACAGCAGCCGGCGCGCGCCTGCGTCCCAGGTGAACGTGGGTGCGCCGACGGCGGGCGGGCGCACGAGCCGCGCCCTGCCCTGCGCCGTTCTCCGCCCGTTCACGCCTACGATGGAAGCACGCTGACACGCACGGGTGGCGCACCGGCACGCAGTTGCGCGACCGGCGGTCGAAACTGTCGGTGGCGTGCGGCACAGTGCTCGGGTGGACGACGAACTTCACGAACGGATCCGGGCTGTGATCAGCGACGTGCCGGCGGGCACGGTGGCGACCTACGGTGACATCGCCGCGCTCAGCGGCGCTCCTTCACCCCGGCTCGTCGGGCGCGTGCTCGCTGAAGACGGGCACGACCTGCCGTGGCAGCGGATCCTGCGCGCCAACGGCACTCCGGCGCCGCATCTGGCCCACCGACAGCTCGAACTCCTGCGCGCGGAAGGCGTGCTCGCCGACGGCCAGCGCGTGAACCTGCGCGAGTACCGCTGGCGGCCCGATGGACTGCCGAAAGCGGAGGAACCCGGAGGTCTGTTTTAACCCTGACACTTAGGTGGGCTTACCTAATGGCATTGCTGACTGCGCACCGCGGCCGGGTCACCGCGGTCCGGCGGGTCACCCCGCACATGGCCAGGGTCACCTTCGACTGCGCCCGCTCGCCGCGACCGAAGGCTCTGGACCCGACGCTTACCTCAAAGTGTTCTTCCCTCTCGACGGTCAGGACGAGCCGCCGCTGCCGCCCCCGCCGACGAGCGGCGACGTGGTGTCCTGGTACCAGTCCTACCTCGCGATGCCCGAGGAGGTCCGGCCGCCGATGCGCACCTACACCGTGCGCGCGTTCCGGCCCGCGCTCGGCGAGGTGGACATCGACTTCGTGCTCCACGACGACACGCTGGGCCCGGCCTCGGCGTGGGCCGCGCGGGCGGCGGCGGGCGACCGGGTCGCGTTCGTGGGGCCGCACAGCCTGTACGAGGTGCCGGAAACCGCCGAGTGGCAGCTGCTGGTCGGCGACGAGACGGCGCTGCCCGCGATCGGCGCGATCGTGGAGAACCTGCCGCGATCGGCGCGGGCTTCGATCTACGTCGAGATCCCCGGCCGCGCCGAACGCCAGACGTTCGACACCGCCGGTGCCGTCGAGCTGCACTGGGTCGTGCGAGGCACCCGGCCCCACGGCGAAGCTCTGCTCGATGCCGTACGCGCCGCGAACCTGCCCGGCGGCGCGCCGTACGCCTGGGTTTCGGGCGAGGCCGGCATCGTGAAGCGCGTCCGCCGCCACCTCGTTCGCGAACGAGGCTTCGACAAGGACACGATCTGCTTCACCGGCTACTTGCGCCACGGCCTCAGCGAGGAAGCGGTCGGGCGCGAGCGCGTGGCTGCAATTTCCTGAGCTGTGGCTTCCCGCGCTCAGGCGGCCAGGATCTGTTCGCGCAGGATGTCGGCGTGGCCGCAGTGGTGGGCCAGCTCCCGCAGCACCTGCAGGTACACCCAGCGAACGGTGCGCGGGCCGGACCGGTGGCCGGTCACGACGGCGTCCAGCGCCAGGTCCGCGACCGTCGTCCGGGCCGTGGCGCAGGCCTCCCGGTAGGCCGCCGTGACCGAGGCGACGGTGTCGTCGTCGGCGAGCCGGAACGACTCGTCCGGACTCCGCACCAGCCCGAGCTCACCGCGGGACGTGCCGCCGACGCATTCCTCGAACCACACCCGCTGCATCCAGGTGACGTGCTTGAGCAGCCCGAGCGGCGTCGTCGCCGACGGCACGAGCTGACGGCGGGCCTGCTCCTCGGTGAGCCCGTCGAGCGTCATCTCGATGCCCACGCGGTATTCCTCGATGAACGCCTCGAGCTGGGTGCGTTCGCCGTCCAGCGGCACCGCGAACGAACCCCTGAACTCACCCATCAAGCCCTCCCCAGCGTCGAAACCACCAGCTTCACCAATGCACCGAGCCGTTGCCGGTCCGGTTGGCACGTCGTTATGCCCTGCGCTTCCAGCGGTGCCGCCGTCACCGGGCCCACGCAGAAGGTCTTGATCCGGCCCGTGCGCACCACGTCGAGGGCGCCGGTGTCGGCGGTCAGGGTGAGGAAGTTGGTGGCTGCCGGGGCGCTCGTGAACACGAGGGCGTCGACTTCGCCCGCCAGGATTTCGCGCGCCAGCGAGAGAACCGGGGCGGTGTCGGCGGGCGAGTGCCAGCGGTAGGGCTGCACCGCGACGACCTCGGCGCCGACCAGCTGCCCGGTGAACTCCGGCAGTGGAGCGCCGTGCAGCTGGACGGCAACACGGGAATCGACCACACCCGCGGAGACCAACGCGGCGAACAGCTCGGCGTTGCTCTCCCCCGGTGCCGAGAACTCCTCGCGCAGCCCCGCGCCCCGCACCGCGCCCACGGCTTTCGGGCCGCGCGCGAAGATCCGCGAGGAGCCCAGCGTCGTGAGCAGGTCGTCCTTGCGGCCCCAGCCGTCGGCGGCGGCGAGCCAGCCGCGGAAGCCGGCGCCGGTCGTGACGGCCGTGAAAGCAACCGGCGCGGCGAGCACGGCTTCGGTGCTGAGCCGCAGCTCGGGGTCTTCGGCGAGGGGCACGATGGTGATCGTCGGCGCGTGGCGCACCTGCGCGCCGTAGCGGAGCAGCGCGGAGATGAGGTCGTCGGCGCGGCGTTCGGCCGTGACGCCGATCCGCACCCCGTCCAGCTCACCCATAGGTCGCGCCCATCTCCCTGATCGCCTCCGCGAGCTGCGCCCGCAGGTCCGCCGGCTCGAGCACCTCCAGGTGCGACCCGAACCGCAGCAGCTCGCCGATCGCGGGTTCCCCCGGCTCGACCGGCAGCCGCATCGTGAGCCAGCCTTCCTCATCGGCGACCGCGCCGCCGTCCAGGGCCTCGCGCAGCGCCCGCGCCCCGACGCTGCCCGCGTAGAACGGCAGCAGACCCTGCGCCCGCGGCGACAGGCGCACGGTCGCGAGCCGCGGGTACATGCGCCGCTCGAACTGCTCCGACCACTCCTGCCAGTAACGAGGCAGGTCGAAATCCGCCGGTCGCTCGAAAGCCTCGCCGAGGTCCACCAGCTCGAGGATCCGGGAAATCCGGTACGTGCGATCGGACCCCTCGCACCGGCCGGCGAGGTACCAGTTGCCCGCCTTGAGGATTAGGCCGAGCGGCTCCAGCACGCGCTCGACCTCGCGTTGGCCCCAGCGTTCGTAGCGGATCCGGATGCGGTGGCTCGACCACACCGCCTCGGCGACCGCGGACAGCACCGGCAGGCTCTCGATCCCGCGGTGCCACCCGGGCACGTCCAGGTAGAACCGCTCGGCGACGCGACCCGCGCGGCTGCGCAGCTCCTTCGGCAACGCGGCATACAGCTTGAGCTGCGCCGCCGCCAGCACCGTGCCGAGGCCCAGCTCCGCCGCGGCCACGGGCAGGCCGGCCAGCGAAAGCGACTGCGCCTCCTCCTCGGTGAGCCCGGTCAGCCGCGTGCGATAGCCGTCGACCAGCTGATAGCCGCCGGTGCGGCCGCGGTCGGCGTAGACGGGCACGCCGGAAGCCGACAGCGCGTCGATGTCGCGGTAGACCGTCCGGACGGAGACCTCCAGCTCGGCGGCCAGCTCCTCGGCCGTCATCCGGCCGCGGTTCTGCAGCAGGAGCAGCACCGTGAGCAGCCGGGACGCGCGCATGAATCGAGTATGACCGAAAACCCTGACACAAGCTGACAGGTATGGGCGGTTGAGTGGTCCCCATGAACACGTTCAGCATGAAGAACTGGGACGAACACCTCGCCAGCGGCAGCGAAGGCGGCCCGCGCGTGGCCTACGCGCACGCCACGATGGAGTACAGCGGCGTGATCGAAGGTGAGTCGATCTGCGATTACCTGCTGTACTACGCGGGCGAGGGTTACGACGGCGGCGGCACCACGTCGCCGAGCTTCGAGCGGTTCGACGCGGCCGTGGACGGCCGTCGCGGCACGTTCGTGGTCCGGCACGAGGGCGGCTTCGACCCGAAGGGCATCTGGTCGAAGTTCGATGTCGTGGCCGGCTCCGCGACGGGCGAGCTCACCGGCCTGACCGGGTCGGGCACGGTGAAGGGCACGATCGGCGAGCCGACGGTGTCGTACACCTTCGACTACGCGCTGAGCTGAAGGAGGCCGCTGTGCTCGAGGTGTCCCGCAAGCAGGTGATGGCGTACCGGGTTGCGCGGCACGGGCTGCACCGGGACTTCGCGGACCCGGTGGCGTCGCCGCTGTTCGACCTCGGCCTGCAGGACAGCATGCGTGACACCGCCCTGCTCGCCCTCTCGGCGCGGTCTTCGACACCGGTCGAGCCGACGTCCCTTGTTGACGATCCGCGTGTGGTGCTCGTCTGGTCCCACCGCGGCGCCCCGCACTTCCACCGGCGCGAAGACCTGCGCGAGCTCGTGACGTCGCTGATCCCCCTCGACGACGCCGACGCCCTGGCCCGGATGCTCTGGCAGAAAAAGGAAATCGGCGCGACGGGCGTGCCCGCGTCGGAGGTGCTCTTCACCGCGGCGCGGGCCATCCGCAAGGTCGTGACGCAGCCGATGTCGAAGGGCGCGGTGAGCGCCGCCGCCACGCGCGAGCTACCCCCCGAGTACTCCCGCTGGTGCCGCCCCTGCAACGCCACGCACATCCAGGAGCAGCTCATGCGCCTGGCCACCCTCCACGGCGGCGTGCGCCTGGAAGCCGACCAATCCCCGGCGACACTGGCACCGCTGGAGAACCGCGGCCGGATGCGCACTTCGCCCGACGCGGCCGCGGTGTCGCGTGTGGTGCGCGGCTACTTGACATTCAACGGCCCCGCCACCCAAGGCGACGCGGCGGGTTTCGTGGGCACGGCGAAGACGGCTCTGTCGGCTGCCTGGCCTGATGATCTGGTCGAGGTCAAAGTGGACGGTCGCCGGGCGTTCCTGCCCGCCGATCAGGTGGCCACGCTGGAGAATCCGCCGTCGCCGTCGGTGGTTCGGTTGCTGCCGCCGCTGGATCCGTTCACGCAGGCCCGCGACAAAGCCGTGCTGGTGCCGGACAAGGCCCGCGCGAAGGAAGTGTGGAAGATTCTCGGCAGCCCCGGCGCGTTGCTGGTGGACGGCGAGCTGATGGGCGTCTGGCGCACCCGCGGTTCAGGCAAACGTCTCGCCTTCACGATGACGGCGTTCGATCCGCTTCGCGCGGCGGACCGGAATGCGGCTGAGGAAGAAGCTTCCCGGGCTGCCACGGCTCGGGGGTACGCGGACTTCTCCGTCACCTGGGCCTAATCCACTTCGGACACCCGGGCCGTCAGGTCGTCGACGAATCGGTTCAACAGCGTGCCGAAGGCCCGCTGGTCCTCGATCGACCAGTCGGCCACGGCCTCGGTGAACCAGCTCAGGACGGTCTGCAGGTAGCGCCCGGCCGCGGCGGCGCCGTCCGGCGTGAGTTCGATGAGGCGGGCGCGCTGGTCGTCCGGGTCGGTGACGCGGTGGATGAGGCCACGCTTCTCCAGTTCGTTCAGGTGGCGCGTGACGTGGGGGCCGACGACCTGCATGCGCGTCGCGATCTCACCGACGCGCAGCGGTTTGCCCGCCATCTGCAGGGTGATGATCACGGTGAGCGCCGGCCGGTCGAGGGCGAGGCCGGCCTGCTCCATGGCTCGTTCCGCGAGGTGGCTGCGGTTGAGCACCGTGCTCAGCTGCATCAGGCGCGGCAGCACCGTCAACGGGTCGAGCCGACCTTCTGTGTCGCTCATCACACCCCTTACATACCTAAGTTAGTTATACAGTTGCCTCGAGCGCAGGAGTCTTCCCAGGCCCAGCGCGCCCGCAAGAAGCATACCTAACTTAGCTATCGAGGAGACATCATGACCACCGTCCTCATCTCCGGCGCCAGCATCGCCGGCCCCGCCCCGGCCTACTGGCTGCGTGAATACGGCTTCGACGTCACCGTCGTCGAGAAGGCCGAAGCCCTGCGCGGCGGCGGCTACCCCATCGACATCCGCGGCACCGCTCTCGGCGTCGTCGAGCGCATGGGCCTGATGTCGCGGCTGCGCGAAGCCCACGTCGACAGCCGCAGGCTCACCTTCCTCAACGAAGACGGCAGCACAGTCGCGTCGCTCAGCCCCGACGCCATCGCCGGCGGCGTCGAGGGCCGCGACCTGGAGGTCCGCCGGGGCGACCTCGCCGAGGCGCTCTACAGCACCATCCGCGACGACGTCGAGTTCCTCTTCAACGACAGCCTCGCCACCCTCGACGACCGCGGCGACGCCGTCGACGTGACCGTCCGCAGCGGCCGGCGCCGCACGTTCGACCTGGTCATCGGCGCCGACGGCCTGCACTCGGGTGTCCGCGCGCTGGCGTTCGGCCCGGAGGAGCAGTCCCACCGCTACCTCGGCTACTGCTTCGCCGGCTTCACAATGCACAACGACTTCGGCCTGGCCCACGAGGGCGTCCTCTGGTCCACCCCGGGCCGCGGCGCCGCCCTCTACGCCGTGGGCGACAGCGACACCATCTTCGGCTTCCTCAACTTCACCCGCCCCGAGCCGCCCTTCGACGCCTTCCGCAACCCGGCCGCGCAGCGCGAACTCATCGCCGAGGTGTTCGCCGGAGACGGCTGGGAACTCCCCCGACTGGTCGCGGCGATGCGCACGGCCGACGACCTGTTCTTCGACATCGTCAGCCAGATCCACCTGCCGCGCTGGTCCTCCGGCCGCGTCGCCCTCGTCGGCGACGCCGCGCACGCCCCGTCGTTCCTCACGGGCCAGGGCTCCAGCACCGCGTTGGTCGGCGCCTACGTGCTGGCGGGCGAGCTGGCCACCCATGCCGACCACACGGCGGCGTTCGACGGCTACGAGCGCACGGCGCGCCCGTTCGTCGAGGCCAACCAGGCCCTCGTCTCCGTCGGCAACGCCACCATGTTCCCCGCTACGGCCGACGCCCTCGCCGAACGCAACGCCCACCTGCGCGAACTCACGACGCTGCCGGTCGGGCCGGGTCGGCCGGAGCACAGTGCGCTGGAGCTGCCCGATTTCAGTGGTCGACGAGTGGCGGGCAGCCGAGCTTGACGGAGTCGAGTCCTTTTCGGACAGTCGAGTGCGTCACCCGCGAAGCTCGGCGGAGCCGAACCTCGCCACGTAGTGCCAGACCCGTTTGAGCGATTGCTCGTCGTGACGGCCGGCGCGCGAAGCGTCGCCGAGGACGCGGGGATCGAGGCGGCCGTCGCGGGCCAGCGATTCCCCGAGCCGCACGAACTCCGGGCCTCGGTACTCCGGATGCCGACGCAGTTCGCTCGTAGCCAGGGCAAAGCCGCCGTGCCATTCGACGGCGCACGGCAACCGGGCGGCAGCGGCCTCGATCGGAGTGCCGCGGTAGCAGGGGTCCAGCACCACAGCTTCGACGTCGGTATGAAGATCGAGCACACCGTGGACGTGCGCTTCCACGTAGTCGTCGAGCGGATCCGGGTCGTCCGCCAGTGCTGCCGCGATCAACGCCGACAGGCTCGACGCGACGCCGAATCGCCGGGGTTCGAAGAAGCTGTCGGGGTAGCAGAACGTGGTGCGAGCCAGCACCGGCCCGGCCAGGCGCAGGTGGGCCGACCCGAAACGCGGTGAGCCGCCGATCCGGCGTCGGCGGAAGTTCAGCGAACCGTACTTCGGCCGCTGCGCCGGCGGTGCGTCGTCGTAGGCGCCGGCGAAGATCCGGCTCTCCCACTGCCAGCGGGCGCCGCCGGGGTGCGCGGTGAGGCCCCCGTTGCCCGTGCCGGTCTCGAACTGCGACCGGTACACCCCGTCACGAGCCAGCAGTTCCAGAATCGGTGTCTCCGCGACGAGGCGATCCGGGTGGAAGTGCAGGGTCACCCGCCACGACGGGTCCGCGGGCGCCCCGGTCGCGAGGGTTGCCAGGTGGGCGATCGCGGTCTCGTGCGGCTGCGGCATGGCTCCAGTATCCGCGCCGGCCTCACCGGTCGACGGCAAGCCGGTAGCCGCGTTTGACCACGGTCTGGATCACGGCCGGGCCGCCGAGGGCAGTGCGCAGGCGGCCGATCGCCGTCTCCACCGCGTGTTCCTCGCCGCCGCCCGGGAGGGAGGTGGTGAGTTCGCGTCGGGAGACGACGCGGCCGGGCGAGTGGGCCAGGGCGCGGAGCAAGGCCATGGGGGCGGGGGCGATGTCGTGCCAGTCGCCGTCGAGGAGGACGGCGTGGCCGCGCAGTTCCAGCGCGTGGCCGGCGACGGAGAGGCACGGGGTGCGGGCCAGAAGCGCGTCGGCGACGGTGCGGGCGAGGGCACCGAGGCGGGAGCGCGCGGGCTGGACGGTGGGGATGCCCAGCGCCGCAAGGGGTGCGGCCGTGATGGGGCCGACGCAGGCGACGACCACGCGCGACGTCAGGGCGTCGACCAAGGCAGGCAGGCGGCCGGTGCGGCGGGCCAGGGCGAGCGTCGACGCGGCGGCCGGCGCGGACGTGAAGGGCAGGGCGTCGACGGTGCCGTCGAGCACGGCGTCCACCAGGCGGTCGAGCGGGCCCGGGTCGGCCGGGCCGACCCAGCGGTAGACGGGGATCTCGATCACCGACGCGCCCGCCGCGCGCAGGGTCTCGGTGAAGAACGGCAGCGGCTCGCCGTGGAGCTGGACGGCGATCGTCAGCCCGTCCACACCGGATTCCAGCAGGTGCTGCAGCACGCCCGCGTTGCTTTCGGACGGCGGGGAGTAGTCCTCCGACAAGCCCGCCGCCCGCAGTGCGCCTGTGGCTTTCGGGCCGCGGGCGACGAGGCTGGCGCGGGCGAGGTGGTTCAGCAGCGCGTCGCCGAGGTTCCAGCCCTCGGCGGCCTCCACCCAGCCGCGGAAGCCGATGCCGGTGGTGGCGACGACAACGTCCACCGTGGACTCCAGCAACCGAACGGTGGCCGCGTGCAGTTCCGTGTCGTCGGCGAGCGGGACGATCCGGATGGCCGGGCCGTACCGAACGCCGGCCCCCTTGCGCACGAGCAGCGCGCCGAGCTCGTCCGCCCGGCGCGCCGCGGTGATGCCGGCGACGAAACCGGCCAGCGGGAGCACGTCCGTCATGGGGAGCCCACCTCGACGATCCCTTCCCGCACACGCACGCGGTAGACCGGCACGGAAACGTCCGGCGAGTCCAGGCACTGTCCGGTGCGGAGCGAGAACCGTTCCTTGTAGACCGGGGACGCGACCACGGGCTCACCACCGGCGTCACCCACGATCCCGCGCGACAGCACGGCCGCGGCGCTGCACGGATCCCAGTTGGACAGAGCGAACCACTCCGAGCCGACGTGGAACACGGCCACCTGCTCGCCCTCCACCAGCGCCGCCACGCCGGAGCAGTCGCCCACCCGCGAGACCGCGCACACCGCCGTCCAGGTCCGTTCGATCGATGTCGTCATCGCCGCACCTCCGATTTCTCGAGCAGCGGTACACCCAGCAGTACCGGAACCCGTTGGAGGCGCTCCGGCCGGAACGAGATCGACGGGTCCGGCGTGCCCGGCGCGTTCACGAACGAGCTGAACCGCGCCAGCTTCTCCGGATCCTCCAGCACGCCGCGCCACTCGTCTTCGTAGTCCGTGACGTGCTTGGCCATCGCGGCGTCGAGGTCCTCGCAGATGCCGAGGCTGTCGTCCACGATCACCGCGCGCAGGTGCTCCAGGCCGCCGTCGAGCTCCTCCAGCCACGGTGCCGTGCGCTGCAGCCGGTCGGCCGTGCGGATGTAGAACATGAGGAACCGGTCGATCGTCCGGATCAACGTCGGCGTGTCCACATCGGACAGGAAGAGCTGCGCGTGGCGCGGGGTGGCGCCGCCGTTGCCGCCCAGGTAGAGGTTCCAGCCGTGCTCGGTCGCGATCACGCCGAAGTCCTTGCCGCGCGCCTCCGCGCATTCCCGCGCGCAGCCGGAGACGCCGGACTTGATCTTGTGCGGCGAACGCAATCCGCGGTAGCGCAGTTCCAGCTCGATCGCGAGGCCGACGCTGTCCTGCACGCCGTAGCGGCACCAGGTCGACCCGACGCACGACTTCACCGTCCGCAGCGCCTTGCCGTAGGCGTGCCCGGACTCGAACCCCGCGTCCACGAGCCGCCGCCAGATCTCCGGCAGCTGGTCCACCGTCGCGCCCAGGAGGTCGATCCGCTGGCCGCCGGTGATCTTCGTGTACAGCCCGAAGTCCTTCGCGACCTGCGCGATCACCATCAGCTTCTCCGGTGTGATCTCGCCACCGGGGATACGCGGGACCACGGAGTAGCTGCCGTTGCGCTGCAGGTTCGCCAGGAACTTGTCGTTCGTGTCCTGCAGCGTCGCCTGCTCGCCGCCGAGGATGTGGCCGTTGCCGAGCGTCGCCAGGATCGACGCGACGGCCGGCTTGCACACCGCGCAGCCCGAACCCGTGCCGTAGCGGCTGACCAGCTCGCTGAACGTGGAGATGCGCGTGGCCCGCACGATCTCGAACAGCTCGGCCCGCGACTGCGCGAAATGTTCGCAAAGCGCCGTCGACTGTTCAACCCCGCACGCGTTCAGCAACTTCGCCAACATCGGCACACACGAGCCGCACGACGTGCCCGCCCGCGTACACGCCTTGAGCTTGCCGACCGAGTCACAGCCGTCCTCGTGGACGGCCCGCGTCAGCGCGCCTTTGGAAACGCCGTTGCACGAACAGATCTGGGCCTCGTCCGGCAACGCCTCCACCCCGACCGCCGCGCCTCCGCCGGCCGGGGCGAGCAGCGCACCCGGCTCCGCGGGCAACGGACGGCCGACGAGCGCTCTCAGCGTGTGGTACTCGGCCGCGTCGCCCACGAGCACGCCGCCGAGCAGTGTCCGGCCGTCGTCGGTGACCACGAGCTTCTTGTACGTCCCGGCCACGGCGTCGTTCACCGCGACTTCCAGCGCGCCTTCGGTCGCCGCGTGCGCGTCGCCGAAGCTGGCGACGTCGACACCCATCAGCTTGAGCTTCGTGGCCGTGTCCGGCTCCGGGAACGACGCCACTCCCCCGGTGAGCCGCGCCGCGACGACCTCCGCCATCGCATACCCCGGCGCGACGATCCCGTACACCCGCCCCTCGACGGCCGCGCACTCGCCGATCGCGAACACGGCCGGATCGCTGGTGCGGCACTCGGCGTCCACCAGCACCCCACCGCGTTCGCCCACTGCCAGGCCACACTCACGCGCCAAGTCGTCGCGCGGGCGGACACCCGCGGAGAACACCACGAGGTCGACGTCCAGCTCCGTACCGTTGCCGAGCTTGGCCAACAGCCGGGATCCGTCAGCTTCGAGAGAGTCCGTCGAGGTTGCGGTATGGACGGTCACGTCGAGCTGCTGGATGAGCCGCCGCAGGAGCGCGCCACCACCCTCGTCGACCTGCAGCGGCATGAGCCGCGGCGCCATCTCCACGACGTGCGGCGACAAGCCCATGTCCCGCAAGGCCTTCGCGGCCTCCAACCCGAGCAGCCCGCCGCCGATCACCACCGCGGACCGACGCCCACGGCCCGGCTTCGACGCAGCCACCCGGATGGCATCCAGGTCTTCGATCGTCCGGTACACGAACACGCCCGGCAGCTCCCGCCCCGGCACCGGCGGCACGAACGGCCGCGAGCCCGTGGCCAGCACCAGCGCGTCGTACTCCTGCACGCGACCGGACGCGGTCGTCACCGTGCGGGCAGCCCGGTCCACCGCCACCACGGCATCACCGAGGCGAAGATCCACAAGGGAATCTTCCGGGTAGTCCGCGCCCGGCAGGGCCAGCGCGGCCGGATCCCACGTGTCCACATAAGACGTCAGCGCCACCCGGTCGTACGCGGGCCGGTTCTCTTCGGCCAGCACCACGACCCGCCACTCGCCGGCTGTGTCCGCCGCGCGCAGCGCCTCCACGAGCCGGTGCGCGACCATGCCGTGCCCGGCCACTACGAGAGTCCTCATCAGACCTCCGCCCCGGCCAGTGCGACCTGCGCCCGCACCGCGGGTTTGCGCAGGTACACCACCCACGTCACCCCCACGCACACCGCGTAGAACACCAGGAAGCCGACGAACGCGGGAATCCCGCTGTGCGCGTCGGCGAACGACTGCCGGAACGCGAGGTTGATGAACAGCCCGCCCAACGCGCCGATCGCCCCCGCGAGCCCGATCAACGCACCCGACAGGCGGCGGGCCTTGAGCAGCTCCGCGGCCTCGTCACCACCGAGGTCGATGGCCGCGCGCGCCTTCACCTGGAAGATCGCGGGGATCATCTTGTACGTCGAACCGTTGCCGATGCCCGTCAGGACGAAGAGGACGATGAACGCGACCGTGAACAACCCCAGCGAGTTCGCCGACGAAGCCAGCACCAGCACCACCGTGGCGAGCGCCATCAAGCCGAACGTCGCGAACGTGACCCGGCCGCCGCCGAGCCGGTCGGACAGCCGGCCGCCCAGCGGTCGTGCCAGCGAACCGAGCAGCGGCCCGAGGAACGTCACCGCCGCGGCCTGCAACGGCGTGCGGCCGAACTGGTTCTGCAGGACCAGCCCGAACGCGAAGCTGTAGCCGATGAACGACCCGAACGTGCCGACGTACAGCAGCGACATCACCCACGTGTGTCCATATCGGACGACTTCACGCATGGCCTTGGTGTCTCCGCGGACCGTGGCGAGGTTGTCCATGAACAGCGCGGCGCACAAGGCCGCGATCACGATCAGCGGCAGGTAGATGAACAACACCAGTCGCGGCGCGGTCGCCCCCACGGTGCCGATCACCAGCAAGCCGACCAGCTGGATCACGGCGACACCCAGGTTTCCGCCGCCCGCGTTGAGGCCGAGCGCCCAGCCCTTGTACCGCTCCGGGTAGAACGTGTTGATGTTCGTCATCGACGACGCGAAGTTCCCGCCGCCGACCCCGCCCAGCGCGGCCATCAGCACGAACGTGCCGAGCGACGTTCCGGGGTGCAGCACGATCGCCGTCAGCACCGTCGGCACCAGCAGCAGCGTCGCGCTGAAGATCGTCCAGTTGCGGCCACCGAACTTCGCCACCGCGAACGTGTAAGGCAGCCGCATAATCGCGCCCACGAGCGTCGGCGTGGACACCAGCAGGAACTTGTCCGCCGCCGAGAACCCGTACGCGGGGCCCATGAACAGCACGACAACCGACCACAGTGTCCAGATCGAGAACCCGATGTGCTCGGCGAACACGGAGAACCACAGGTTGCGGCGGGCGATCCGCTTCCCGGTCGTCTCCCAGAAGGTCTCGTCCTCGGGTGTCCAGTGCTCGATCCAGCGATTCTTCACGGCGTCCTCCTTGGCGAGAGAGAGTCGGGTGCTCACTGCGCCGCCAACCAGCCCGCGACGGCCGACACGGTGTCGTGGCAGCCGCCGCAGCCGGTGGTGGCGCGGGTGGTGCGGGCAAGCGCGGCAACGTCGGTGGCGCCACCGCGCCACGCGTCGACGAGCCGGCCCTTGGTCACGGCGTTGCACCGGCAGATCAGCGCCGACGCCGGCAGGTCGGCGGGACTCGCGGCGGCCGGCGCGCCCGCGGGCAGCGCGCGGCCGAGCAGCACGGCGAGCCGGTCTTCGGGCAGTGGGATGCCGCGATCGTGGAACTGCGTGACGGTGGCCGCGGCATCGGGCAGGCCGAGCAGGATCGCGCCGGTCACGCGGTTGCCGCGGACCACGAGCTTGCCGTAGCGGCCGCCGGACGGGTCGTCGATCGTGAGCACGTCGGCGTCGTCACTCGCATGCGTCTCGCCGAGCGCGGTCAAGTCGACACCGCGGGCCTTCAGCCGCGTGACCACCGTCGTGCCTCGGTAGCGCGCCGCGGTGTCGGCGCCGGTGAGTAGGTCCGCGAGCACGGCCGCCTGCTCCCAGGCGGGTTGCACGAGCCCGGCCGGTGCGTGGGCGTGGCGCGCGCAGTCACCGAGTGCGTGAATGCGGCCGTCGCTGGTGCGCAGCAGGTCGTCGACGAGCACGCCGCGGTCCACCGCGAGCCCGGCGGCCTCGGCCAGCGCCGTGTCCGGGCGGACGCCGGCGGCGACCACCACGAGGTCGGCCGGGACGAAGCTGCCGTCGTCGAGCTTCACGCCGTCACCGGGCAGGTGGCGCGCGGCCGTCGCGTCGAAGCGGAAGGTCACGCCCAGCTCGGCGAGCCGCCGCGCGAGCACGCGGCCGGCGCCGGCGTCGAGCTGACGTTCCATCGGGTGGCCGTGCGGGTGCACCACGGTCACGTTCGCGCCGCGCCCGGCCAGGCCCCGTGCCGCTTCGAGGCCGAGCAGCCCGCCGCCGAGCACCACGACCGGAGCACCGGGCCGGGCGGCGTCGAGGATGCGGGTGCAGTCGTCGAGGGTCCGGAACGTCGCGACGCCCGGCCCCGGCTCGAGCCCTTCGACCGGTGGGAGCCACGGCGTGGCGCCGGTGGCGAGCACGAGCGCGTCGTACGCCAGCGGGCCGTCGGTGGTCTCCACGCGACGGTTCGCGCGGTCGACCCCGGTGACGGACGTGGCCAGCCGCAGGTCGACGCAAGCCCGAGCCGCCCAGTCCTCGTCGTGCAGCCGCACTGTCGCCGCGCTCAGCCCGCCCGCAAGCACGGACGACAGCAGCACCCGGTTGTACGCGGGATGCGGCTCGGCGCCCACGATCGTCAGCCGCACCCGTTCCGCCGACGGGTCCCGGCGCCGGAGCTCGTCGGCCAGCCGGGCGCCGGCCATGCCGTAACCGGCCACGACCACGTGCCGGGCGCTCATGCGTCCACCCCGGCGTCCACTCTGGACAGCGCGACCGCGCAGACCTTGAACTCCGGCATGCGGCTCACCGGGTCGAGCGCCGGATTCGTCAGGAGGTTCGCGCGCCCCGCACCGGGGAAGTGGAACGGCAGGAACACCAGGTCGGGCCGCAGCGAGGCGACGCACCGCACTCGGGCGACCGTCTCCCCGCGTCGCGAACGGACCAGCGCCCGCTCTCCCTCCGCGAGGCCCGCGCGGGCGGCGGTGTCGGGGTGGATCTCCACGAACACCTCGGGCACGACGTCCACCAGCTCCGCGATCCGGCGCGTCTGGGCACCGGACTGGTAGTGCTGGAGCACCCGGCCCGTGGTGGCCTGCAAGGGAAACTCGGCGTCGGGCAGCTCCGCGGGCCCGGTGTGGTCGACGGCGGCGAACCGGGCCCGGCCGTCCGGGTGGGCGAAGCGATCGAGGAACATCCGCGGGGTTCCGGGGTGCTCCGCGGAAGGCACCGGCCAGTGCAGCGCCTCACCGGAGCGCAGCCGGTCGTAGGTGACGCCGGAGTAGTCCGCCGTGCCGCCCTTGGACGCCGCGCGCAGCTCCTCGAAGACAGCCGGGGGGTCCACCGGGAACCGCTCGGCGGGCTGGCCGAGGCGGGTGGCGAGCTCCTGCAGCACGTCGAGGTCGGACCGGACGCCCACCGGCGCGTCGACGGCCTTGCGGCGCAGGAGAATTCGGCCTTCGAGGTTGGTGAGCGTGCCGTCTTCCTCGGCCCACTGCGTCACGGGGAGCACGATGTCAGCGCGCTCGGCCGTCTCCGACAGCACGAAGTCGGCGACCACGAGAAGGTCCAAAGCGGACAGTCGATCTTCGACCCGCCGGGACCGCGGCGCCGATACCACGACGTTGCTGCCGAAAACCAGCAACGCTTTCGGCCCGCCCTCCTGCCCCAGCGCCTCGAGCAATTCCGTCGCCGAACGCCCCGGCCCCGGCAGGCTTTCCGGCGCGACACCCCACACTCCGGCGACGTGCTCGCGCGCGGCCGGGTCGTCGATCTTCCGGTACCCCGGCAGCTGGTCCGCCTTCTGCCCGTGCTCGCGCCCGCCCTGGCCGTTGCCCTGCCCGGTGAGGCAGCCGAACCCGGAGCCGACGCGACCGGGCAGCCCCAACGCCAACGCCAGGTTGATCCACCCGCCGACGTTCGCCGTCCCCGTCGCGTGTTGCTCGGTGCCCCGCGCAGTCAGCACGTACGCGTTGTGCGCCTCACCCAGCATCGCGGCAGCTCGGCGTTGATCGGCCGCCGCGACCCCGGTCACGCGCTCGGCCCGCTCCGGCCACCACGCAGCGGCAAGGCGCCAGGCTTCGTCGAACCCGGCCGTCCGAAGATCCACATAGGACTTGTCGAGATGCCCGTCGGCGACCACCGCGTGCAGGATTCCCAACGCCAAAGCCAGATCCGTCCCCGGCGCCGGCGCGAGGTGCAGGGTCGCGAGCTCGGCCGTCGGCGTGCGCCGCGGGTCGATCACGATCAGCTCGGCACCTCGCAGGTGCTGCACGAACGGCGGCATCGTCTCCGCCGGGTTCGCCCCGGCCAGCAGCACGACGTCCGCGTCCGCGAGATCCGTGACGGGGAACGGCAACCCGCGATCGGCGCCGAACGCCTTCAGGCCCGCCGCCGCGGCCGACGACATGCAGAACCGGCCGTTGTAGTCGATCTGCGAGGTGCCCAGCGCGATCCGCGCGAACTTCCCCAGCAGGTAAGCCTTTTCGTTGGTCAGCCCACCGCCGCCGAACACCGCGACGGAGTCGGGCCCGTGCGAAACCCGCAGGTCGCGCAGCTTCGCCGCCACGAGGTCCAGCGCCTCGGCCCAGCTCGCCGGCACCAGCTCACCGTCGCGCCGGACCAGCGGTGTGGTCAGCCGATCGCCGGAACGCAGGAGCTCCCCCGACGTCCAGCCCTTCTGGCACAGGCCACCCGCGTTGACCGGAAAGTCGCGCGGCGTGACGCGCGTGCCCGCCAAGCGCATCCCGCATTGCAACGCGCAGTAGGGGCAGTGCGTGTCGACGTGCGGCACGGGCGCTCCTCGGGGTCGGCGATGGCCCCGACGCTAAGCACGCCGTGTTACCTGGAGATGCCTGATTGTTTCAGGCAGTTGACATCACTCGCCACTTCCCGCGACCCCACGGTGAGGTCGGAAAAACTCAGAGGATCGCGCTGACCTCACGCGCCGCCGCGCGCAGACCGTCGAGCGCCGCACCCGTCGAACGCGGGTTCAACGCGTTGGCCGCCAAGCGGAACAGCACCGCGCGCAGCAGCAGCTGCGGCCACTCCGGCAGGTGCGCCCAGCGGTCGAGCAGCTCGCCGGTGGCACCGCCCCAAGCCATGGCGTCGACGGCCACGATGGCCGCGCCCCACTCGCCCGGCCGGTAGTACGGCACGAAGTCGACGATGCCGGGCGCGGCATCACCGTCGAAGAGCACGCCCGCGAGCAGCTCGCCGTGCGCGACCTGCAACGGCAGCTTGATCGGCCGGCGCGACGGCGCGAGCACCTCGAACCAGCGGCCGCCCTTGGCCTCGTCGAGCGGACGGTCGAGCTCTTCCCACGCGATGCGGTCGGCCACCGCGTCGAGGTCGTCGCGCGCGGACAGGAAATCGGGCCGCGGCAGGTCGGCCGTGGCGCGGTGCAGCTTCACGGCGGCGAGCATGGCGCCGTCGACGTGGTTCTCGGCCGTGCCCGAGACGTAGCGCCAAGCCGACCAGTCGCCGACGATCCAACGGCCGTCACTCGCGCGCACCGGCTTCGCGATCCGCAGGCCCGGGTCGTCGGCGTGCTCCAGCGCGCGGGCGGTCCACAGCGTGCGCGAGCGGTCGGAAACCGGCTTCAAAACCAGCTCCCCACAGCGCCAGGCCGTCGAGTCCGGCAACGCCGAAACGAGGCCGATGTCGCCGCCGAAGGCCGCGCACACCCGCTCGGGTGGCCGTTCGAGAGTGGACCGCACGAGAACCGAAGGTACCCGCCCGTGCGCGCCACGAACGAGAAGACGCGCTGGTCACGGACCGCTTTCATATTTCCGACACACCCGCCGCCGCGCGCCCAAAACGCCACGATGGCCTCCCCGGGCGAACCGGGAAGGCCATCGTGGATGGAAACCGTCAGTAGGTGGGCAGGCTCGGGTCGATCTGCTTGGCCCAGGACAGGATGCCGCCACCGAGGTGTGTGGCGTCCTTGAACCCGGCCGCGTGCAGAGCGGCCAGCGCCTCCGCCGAACGCGCACCCGACTTGCAGTGCAGCACGATCGGCTTGTCCTGCGGCAGCTCGGCCAGCGCCTCGCCCGAGAGGATGCGGTCCTTCGGGATCAGCGTCGCGCCCTTGATGTTCACGATCTCGTACTCGCCGGGCTCGCGGACGTCGATGAGGGCGAAGTCGTCGCCGTTGTCGAACTTGGCCTTGAGCTCCGCCGGCGTGATCGTGCTGCCCGAGGCGGCCTGCGCGGCCTCGTCGGACACGACACCGCAGAAGGCTTCGTAGTCGATCAGCTCGGTGATCTTCGGGGTCTCGGGATCCTTGCGGATCTTGACCTCGCGGTACTTCATCTCCAGCGCGTCGTAGCTGATGAGCCGCCCGAGCAGGGGCTCACCGATGCCGGTGATGAGCTTGATCGCCTCGGTCACCATGATCGAGCCGATGGACGCGCACAGCACGCCCAGCACGCCACCCTCGGCGCACGAGGGGACCATGCCGGGAGGCGGCGGCTCCGGGTAGAGGTCGCGGTAGTTCAGGCCCTTGCCGTTGGGCGCGTCTTCCCAGAAGACGCTGACCTGGCCCTCGAAGCGGAAGATCGAGCCCCACACGTACGGCTTGCCCAGCAGCACGGCGGCGTCGTTGACCAGGTAGCGAGTGGCGAAGTTGTCGGTGCCGTCGAGGATCAGGTCGTACTGCTCGAAGATCTCGAGCGCGTTCGCCGACTCCAGCCGCTCGACGTGCAGGTGCACCTTGACCAGCGGGTTGATCTCGGCGATCGACTCCTGCGCCGACGCGGCCTTGAGCTTGCCGACGTCGGACACGCCGTGGATGACCTGGCGCTGCAGGTTCGACTCGTCGACCACGTCGAAGTCGATGATGCCGAGCGTGCCGACACCCGCCGCGGCGAGGTACAGCAGCGCGGGGCTGCCGAGGCCGCCGGCACCGATGACCAGGACCTTCGCGTTCTTGAGTCGCTTCTGCCCGGTCACCCCGACGTCCGGGATGATGAGGTGGCGGCTGTACCGGGCCACCTCTTCCTTCGTGAGCTCCGCAGCCGGCTCAACGAGCGGCGGCAGTGCCGTGTCTGACATCGGGTCCTCCATACTCGCGTGGATCGCGTAGTCAATCCCAGTATCCACAACGCCCACAGGCAAGGTGGGCTTCCCGGCGTCCGGATCGTGGGACGAGGGTTGCTTTGTAACGCGAGACCGTTATTGCGCCGGCGGCGTGGGGTTCGGCCAGGCGTTGGGCACGCAGACGTGGTGGTCGGACGCCACCTTGCCCTTGTCACCGCCGGGGATGTTGTTGAGCATCGCCACATAGTCGTCGGCCACGCCGAACGACTGCTGCATCATCACGGGCGCGGGGTCGCCGGTCGCGGGACAGCCGACGTGGATGTTGCCGAGCGCGTGGCCCACCTCGTGGTTGATGGCGTACTGCCGGTAGCCCGTCATGTCCGCGCCGTAGGCCTTCGCGCCACGCACCCAGCGGGCGAGGTTGATGAGCACCCGGCCCATGCTGCGGCGGTAGCACGAGGCCTCGAACTTGATCTGGAACCCGCACGCGTCGGCGCGGTGCGTGGTGTTCGGCGTGGTGAGGCTCACGCGGAAGCTCGGGTCGGGGTAGCTCGCGTCCACGCGCTGCAGCCGGATCTTGCCGTTCCACGTCCAGCTGCGCGGGTCGGACAGGATGCCCTGCACGGCCGTGGCGAAGCTGTCGTCACCGGCGTAACTCGACGGGTCGATGCCGTCTTCGACCTCGACGGTGTAGGTGTACAGCTTGCCGCTCTTGCCGACCGTCGGGCCGGAGCCCGGCACGACGTGCCAGGTGCCCTTGCCGCTCTCGGTGTAGTTGCCGCCTGTGGGCAGCTCGGCCGTCGGCACGTTCACGTCCGCCGGCTTGGCGGGGTTCTCCGGGATGGCCTGGCCACCGTCGATCGCGCCGGCCGCCGCGTCGCCCACCGCCGACTCGCCGCTGCCCGCGGTGGTGGTCGAACCGGGCTCGGCCGGGCTGGTGGCCGTGTTCACCACGACGAGCGCGGTGATGACGACCAGGATCGGCAGCGCGTACACGCGCCAGCCGTAGGTCTTCACGAACCCGCCGACGCCGCGCTTCTTCGCGGCCGGCCTGCGGGCGGCGGGCTTCTCCTCATCACCCTTCGGCTGCCACGACGCCTTCAGCGGCTCCGCGCTGGTGCGCCGGGAGCCGGGGCGGTAGCGGTCCTCGCCCACGCGCTGGGCGGGCGGCTTCGACGGCCGGAACTGGCCGACGCGCGGGGAGCCCGTGTCCGTGAGTGGAGAGTTGCCGGAGCTCCTCGAGCTGGATGACGAACTACTCGACGAATTCTTTGACGAGGCCGACGTCGCACGCCTGGCTGAACCGGCGTACGAGGCTCGCCGGTCGTCTCCTCGTGCGTCCTTCGGCCGGTCCACCGCCCCAGGGTGCCATATCCAAACCGTGATGCTCTCGGCGACTGGCTGATGACCGAGAGATGATCTGTCACTCGTTCGGACTACCAAGTGCCCTTCTCGGCGGCCTCCCACAACCCCAGAACGGCCCGGGCTACGACATTCGGGCGCTCCATCTGAGCCACGTGCCCGGTTCGGGGAAGGACCAGCAGCCGGGCGTGTCGGAGCAGCCGGGCGGTGCGGGGCGCGCGCCGCACGGAGATCACCCGGTCGTGAAGGCCCCAGACGACGAGTGTGGGGATGCTCACCCGCGCCGCGACGGACCACAGCGACGCGTCGCCGACCGCACTCCAGCGCCGGAAGATGCCGAACGTGCTGCGCGCCATCGCGGGCGCGGCCCAGGCCAGCGCGGCGCGGGCGCCGTGCTCCTCGGTCAGCTCGTCGAGCCGCTGCTCGGGGAACTTCGCCGGGTCGTAGAAGCACAGCTTGATGACCTGCGCCGCACGTTCGCGGGCCGTCGTCGAGGCCAGCCGGCGGCGCACGCGCGCGCCGACCACCGGCAGGTACGCCAGGGCCATCATCGGGTCCGACAGCCGCCGTGGGTCCGGGCGGCGGTCGGGCATCGCCGGCGAGATCAGCGTGAGCGTGCGGACCAGCTCGGGGCGCGCGGCGGCCACGAGCAGCACGATCGCGCCGCCCATCGAGTTGCCGACCAGGTGCACCGGCCCCGCGTCGAGGCCCTCGATGTAGCGCGCGATGACCTCTGCGTGCTCGTCGAGACTGAAGTCGAAGCCGGGGGCGGGCTCTGAAAAGCCGAAGCCCGGCAGGTCGATCGCGCGGCCGCTCGCGGTGGGCGCGAGCAGCGCGGCGAGGTCGGTCCAGTTGCTGGACGACCCGCCGAGCCCGTGGACGTAGACGGCGACGGTACCGTCGGGCCCAGGGGTGCGGCGTACGTTCAGCGAAACACCGCCCACGTCCTCGACAACGCCGGGCCAGGGCGGCAGCACCGGCTCGAGCGCGGGCAGCGGCGCCGTGGACAGCGGCACGTGGGTCACAGCCGGGCGCACCGCCGTCGCGGTCGCCGGGCGCGTCGTGGATGTGGTCACCACCCCAGGATGCCCGACACTTGGCGTTCCGGGCGTACCCACGAGTAATCTCAAACCCGCTTCACGCGGTGGTGCTACTGCCCGGCGAAGCCGTGGACGGGAGGAAGAATGACGGAAATGGCGCGACTGCAGCAACGGGGCGTCCGGCTGCCCAGGACCGAACGCCGCGCCCAGCTGCTGACGGCCGCGCAACGCGTCTTCGCTGAAAACGGCTACCACGCCGCGGCCATGGACGAGATCGCCGAGGAGGCGGGCGTCAGCAAGCCCGTGCTGTACCAGCACTTCCCCGGCAAGCTGGACCTCTACATCGCACTGCTCGAAAGCCACGTCGACGCCCTGGTGAGCCGTGTGAAGGGGGCGCTCGACTCGACGAGCGACAACCGCCAGCGCGTGCCGGCCACGGTCGGTGCCTTCTTCGACTTCGTGAGTGAAGACGCCGGCGCGTTCCGGATGGTCTTCGAGAGCGACCTGCGCGGCGAGCCGGCCGTGCAGGAGGCGGTGGACCGCGCGACTTCGGCGAGTGTCGAGGCCATCACCGAGACCATCACGGCCGACGCCGGGCTCGACGACCACAAGGCGCGGCTGCTGGCCGTCGGCCTCGTGGGCATGTCGCAGGTGTCCGCGCGCTACTGGCTCCAGCACAACCAGGCGATGTCGCAGGAGGAAGCCGTGGCGCTCACGGCCAACCTCGCGTGGCGCGGCATCGGCGGTGGCTTCCCGCTCAAGGACGGCTGACGCGCTTGGCCCCGCTCGTGGTGGCCGTCCCCGGCACGCTCTGCAGCCCGGCGGTCTTCGGTCCGCTGGCGCGGGCGTGGCCGGGCGTCGTGCACGCCGTGGACTGGATGTCGGCGCCCGGGCCGTGGCGGATCGAGGACGTGGCCGAGCGGATCGCTGCGCGGATCGACAGGCCGGTGCTGCTCGTGGGGCATTCGACGGGTGGCTGCATCGCGTTGCGGCTCACGGCCGAACACCCCGGGCTGGTGTCCGGGCTCCTGCTTGCGAACACCGGCGCGCACATGCGGGGCCACGGTGACGTCGACGGGATCCTTCAGACGATTTCGCAGGCTTGGGGGCCGAAGCTGCACGCGGCGGTGCTGGACCGGTCGTTCGCTTCACCGTTGCCGGTGGAGCTGCGTGACGACCTGCTCGCGTACGCCGCGCGCGTGCCGCAGGAGGCCGCGCTGGAGGTGCTGACGAGCCAGCGCGATCTCGACCTCACACCGGAGCTCGCGTCGATCCGGTGTCCGGTGCGGGTACTGCACGGCGTCCACGACCGAGCGCGGTCCTTGGCGGACGCGCGCTACCTGGTGGCGCTCCTGCCTGACGCGGAACTGACCACAGTGGACACTGGGCACACCCCCGTGTTCGAGGATGTGCCGGCGACCGTCGCGGCGTTGAAGTCCCTTATGCAGCAGGGGTTCTAGCGGACACGGCCTGCAGCAGGGTCTTGAGCCGCGCGGCGACTTCGGCCGCGCGTTCCTGCGGAAGCATGTGGCCGGCGCCCGGGTAGCGGATGAACTCGGCGTCGGGCAGCTCGTCGGCGATCACCTTCGCGTGCGACAGCGGGCACAGCCGGTCCTTCTCCCCCGCCAGCACCACTGCGGGCACAGTCCGCAGCGCGCGCAAGGCCACGCGGCAGTCGTGCACGGAGATCGCGTCCTGGAATTCCCCCAATGATGCTGGATGCGCGCACAGCAGCTGGTCCACGACACTGTTCACGTCGCCGCGGTTCGGTTTGTCGCCGAACACCAGGAACCGCGCGCCGGACCGCACCATCGCCGGGCTCAACGGCAGCCGTTCGCCCTTGCGGTGCGCCAGCGCTTTGGCCAGCCGCCGCTCGAACCGCGCCGACATCGACCCGGCCAGGCCCGGCAGCCCCAGCGTGATGCGGTCCATCTGGCCCGACGACGTGGCCACGAACGCCACACCGGCGACGCGCGCCTTCACCAGCTCCGGATGACGTTCGGCGAGCGCCATGATCGTCATGCCGCCCATCGAATGGCCCGCCAGCACGAGCGGTCCCTTCGGTACGCGTTCGGCGATCAGCTCGGCGAGGTCGTCCGCGAGTCGCGGGATCGTCGCAGCCCCCCGCCGAGCCGGCGACGATCCCCCGTGGCCGCGCAGGTCGTAGCGCAACACCCGCGTGGCCGGACCGAGGTGCCGCACGACGCCGTCCCACGTGCGGTGGTCCTGCGTCCAGCCGTGCACCAGCACGAGCGTCGTCGGTGCGTCTGCCGGACCGGACGTCTCGACCTGCAGGGCGGCACCGTCGCCGGCCACGAACCGGTGCTCGCGCGCCGGGTCACGCAGCCCTTCGAGCGTGGTCACTTGCCCTCCGGCAGCAGGAAGGACTTCTTCCAGAAATAGCGCCCCGGCAAGCCGACCAGGCCCGACTCCTGCAGGAAGGGCATGATCTTCTCGCCGGCCCACGCGATCGTCGCGCGCCAGTGCGGGTTGTTCAGCGCCGCTTCGACGCCGTCGCGCGGGCGGATGCCGACAGCCTTGTAGACGTTGGGGTTGATGAACGCGCGCGTGACGAAGTACGAGATCAACGCGATGATGAACTGCTGGTAGGCGATCTCGTGCTTGCCCAGCTTGGCCATCCCGCGCGTGACCTCTTCGCGCGCGAAGGTCACGTGGCGCGCTTCTTCGAGCACGTGGATGCGGTTGACCATGCGCACCAGCGGCTGCACGTTCTCGTCGACCATCTGCTCGCGCTGCAAGCGGTCGAGCACCTCTTCGGCCACGAGGATCGCGCCGTAGCGGGCGGGGCCGTAGGAGATGGTGGGCATGAGCTTCGCGAACTGGCGCAGCGCCGGCACCGGGCCATAGGCGGGGCAGCCGATGCGCGCGGCCATGCGGGCGAACATCGTGGAGTGGCGGCATTCGTCGGCGATCTCGGTGAGGGCGAACTGCGCGTGGGAGCTCGTGGGGTCCTCGTCGTAGACCTCCTTGAGCAGCATCTGCATAAGGAGGATCTCGAACCACAGGCCGGTGGTGGCGACGCTCGCGACCTCGTGCTTGCCGAGCTCGATGCGCTGCTCGGGGGTGAGCTCGTCCCAGAGTTTCGTGCCGTAGAGCGACGAGCGCTCGGGGAGGATGAAGTTCTTGCCGTCGACGAGCGGTGCGTCCCAGTCGATGTCGACATCGGGGTCGTAGAACTTGTTCGCCGAAGACTTCAGCAGCCGGTCGGCGGTCTTCTCCCGATCGGTCTCCTTGAGCGTCCGCGTCATCGCTCGCCCTCTCTCCTGTAGCGGTAACCTCTAGCTGTAACTTGAGGTAACAGTTACCTCTGGTAGCATGACCCGGGTGATCGAACGTGTCAAGCGCTCCAGCAAGCAGTCCGGCAAGCACCCGGCTCCGGGCGAGGCCGCGACCGGTGACGCCCGGCGGGACCGGTGGCGCAAGCACCGCATCGCGCGCCGGGCGGAGTTCGTGGAGGCCGCGCTGCGGGCGCTCGACAGCCATGGTCCGGACCTGGGCATGGAGGACGTCGCGGCGGAGGCCGGCGTCACGAAACCCGTGCTGTACCGGCACTTCGAGGACAAGGCCGACCTGTACGTGGCCCTCGGCCAGCGCGGCACGGAGATCCTCTTCGAACGCCTGATCCCGGCGATCAACGCGGAGCTCGCGCCGGTGCCCCGCATCCGCATGGCGCTCGACGCGTTCTTCTCCGTCATCGAGGAACACCCGAACCTCTACCGCCTGCTCGCCCGCGGCGGTCTGCACGAGAAGACGGTGAGCGACTCCGACGTCGTCGCCGAGGACAAGGAAGTCATCGCCACCGCGCTGACCGCCCTGCTCGGCGACTACATGCGAATGTTCTCCATGGACTCCGGCGCGGCCGAACCGTGGGCACACGGGATCGTCGGCATGGTCCAGAGCACCGGCGAGTGGTGGCTCGACCGCCGTTCGATGAGTCGCGACTCCGTGGTCGAGTACCTCACGCAGATCATCTGGGCGGCCATCGACGGGCTCACCCGCCAGCACGGCGTCGTGATCGACCCGAACCTGCCGCTGGAGGAGAACAAGGTCGTCCGGCTCGGACGCGCCAAGACCGACGCCCCGGCGGACAGCGACGCGGGCTGAGCTGTTTTCTCTCGTTGGGAGGCTTTTCATGAGCGACGAAGACGGTTACGCCGGCACTGCGACCCTCGTCGTCGATGGCGTGGAAATGGCTGTGCAGGTCGACCTGCGCGGCTACTTCCAGCCGATCGACGGGTACTACCACTGGTACGGGCGGGTCTCCGCTTCGGGCGAGCTGACCGCGGCGGTGGGCGGCCGGAAGAAGGCTTGCACGGTCGTGGTGGAGGATCGTTCGGCTGACGGTGAGCTGTCGGATCCGGACCCCTGGGGGCGGTACCGGATCATGGGGACGTCCACGCCGCCGTTTTCGGTGCCGACGAGCTTGGAAGAAGTCGAAGCGGCGACTGCCTGATTCGGGGCCCAGCGACTCATCAAAGCTCCCCAAGACAGGAAAAAGCCGCCCCGGGCCAAAGCCCAGGGCGGCTTTTCGTCAAACCGCGAAAACTCGAGAACCGCCAGAACTCGCGAGCCTCAGTCGCCGACGCCGAAGCCGACCTTGCGGACGTCCGAGGGGGCGATCTCGACGTACGCGATGCGGTCGGACGGGACGATGTACTTGCGGCCCTTCTCGTCGTTGAGGCGGAAGAGCCCGTCACCGGCCGTCAGGGCCTCGGCGACCAGCTTCTCCACCTCGTCGGCGGTCTGGCCACTGGACACCACCAGCTCGCGCGGCGTGTCCTTGATGCCGATCTTGACCTCCACGTGGGACCTCCGCTGGAAATTCGTTGTCGTTACGCCTGGCAAGGCTAGCCCAACCGCAGCGCTGCGGTGTCGCGCCACCGCGTGGTGAACCGGCACTTCAGCCGAGACCGAGCGCCTGCATGCGCTTCGTGTGCCCCTGCTGCAACCGCCGGAACAACCCGGCGATTCCCGACAGGTCGCCGGAGCCCGAGACGATGAGTTCGGCCAGGCCATCGCGTTCGGCGACCACGTACTGGGCCTGCGTGAGGGCCTCGCCCAGGAGCCGGCGGCCCCACAGCGCGAGCTTGTCGCGCGTCTTCGGGTCAGCCTTGATGCCTGCGGCGACTTCGCGCTCGGCGAACGCGGAATGACCCGTGTCGGCGAGGACGGTGAGCACCAGGTCCTTCGTCTCCGGGTCGAGCCAGCTGGCGATCTCGCGGTACAGATCCGCCGCGAGGCCGTCGCCGACGTAGGCCTTGACCAGCGATTCCAGCCACGACTTGGGCCGCGTCGAGGCGTGCCACGCGTCGACCTGGGCCACGAAAGGGCGCATGGCGTCGTCGACGGACACGCCGTGGGCGGCGAGGTGGGCCGAAAGCATGTCGAAGTGACCGATCTCGGCCGCGGCCATGGAGGCGAGCGCGGCGCGGCCGGCGAGCGTCGGCGCGGTGCGGGCGTCCTCGGCCATCCGGTCGAACGCGGAAAGCTCGAGATAGGCGATCACGCCGAGCAGGTCGACGACGCCTTCGCTGATCTCTTTCGGGTCGGTCACGGCGACGAGGGTATCGCCGAACCCGTGGTCGACGCCGTGAAGAGACCGATCCCACGCCGCGCCGTCGCGCCCGGTAGTGTTGAAAAACTCCTGACCAGGTACACTGCGGAAGAATTGACAAGGCTTCCGCACGTCTTCTGGCTGCGGGAAACAGGCGGGCGACCGGCGCCACCAGGGCTGCCGGGGCTCGCTGCAATTGTGCGTGCACGCCTCCAGCGGCATTCCCGGGAGGGCGGCTGCGGCGCCGGATCTTCACGGTGCCTGCCCAGACCCCCCGGTCGAGTGTCGAGTGACAACCGGCCTGTGCGCGCTGGTCACGAGAGAGGCGATCACCCTGACCGCAGAACAGTCCACAACCGAAGAAACCACCACCCCCGCAGTCGCGCTGGAGCACAGCGAGACCGGCCCGGCCGCGCTCGACACCTCGCACCCGCTGCAGGCGGGCGTCGAGGTCGAGCCCGAGGCGCCCACCTTCGCATCGTTCGGCGTGAAGCCGGAGATCGTGAAGGCGCTGGGCGAGGCCGGCATCGAGCGCACGTTCGCCATCCAGGCGCTCACGCTGCCGCTGGCCATGGCGGGCGACGACCTCATCGGCCAGGCCCGCACCGGCATGGGCAAGACGCTGGGCTTCGGCGTCCCGTTGCTGCACCGCGTGCAGGTGCCCGGCGACGGCACCCCGCAGGTGCTGGTCGTGGTCCCGACCCGCGAGCTGTGCATCCAGGTCGCCAACGACCTCAAGGGCGCCGGCAAGCACCTCGGCATCCGCACGCTGGCCATCTACGGCGGGCGGCCGTACGAGCCGCAGATCGAGGCGCTGCGCAAGGGCGTCGACGTCGTGATCGGCACCCCGGGCCGCCTGCTCGACCTGGCCGAGCAGCAGCACCTGGTGCTGGGCAAGGTCCGCGGGCTCGTGCTCGACGAGGCCGACGAGATGCTCGACCTGGGCTTCCTGCCCGACATCGAGCGCATCCTGCGGATGGTGCCGGACGAACGGCAGACCATGCTGTTCTCCGCCACGATGCCGGGCCCGATCATCACGCTGGCGCGCACGTTCCTGCGTCAGCCCACGCACATCCGCGCCGAGGAAAACGACGCGAGCGCGATCCACGAGCGCACCACGCAGTTCGTCTACCGGGCGCACTCGATGGACAAGCCGGAGGTCATCGCCCGGGTGCTGCAGTCCGAAGGCCGCGGGCTCACCATGATCTTCAGCCGCACCAAGCGCACCGCGCAGAAGGTGGCCGACGACCTGGTGGAGCGCGGCTTCGCGGCCGCCGCCGTGCACGGTGACCTCGGCCAGGGCGCTCGCGAACAGGCGCTGCGCGCGTTCCGCTCGGGCAAGGTCGACGTGCTGGTGGCCACCGACGTCGCGGCTCGCGGCATCGACATCGACGACGTCACCCACGTCATCAACTACCAGTGCCCCGACGACGAGAAGACCTACGTGCACCGCATCGGCCGCACCGGCCGCGCGGGGCGCACGGGTGTCGCGGTCACACTCGTCGACTGGGACGAGATGCCCCGCTGGAAGCTTATTTCCGACACGCTGGGTCTGGACAAGCCGGAGCCGGTGGAGACGTACTCGTCGTCGCCGCACCTGTTCAGCGACCTCGGCATCCCGGAGGGCACCACCGGCCGGCTCCCGCTCGCGAAGCGGACTCGCGCCGGGCTGGCCGCCGAGGAGGAAGAGGACCTGGGCGGCAGGCGCCGTGGCCGTGGTGGCCGGGGCGCCGCTGCCGAGGAGGCCGCGCCGCGCAAGCGCACGCGGGCTCCGCGCAAGCGCACCCGTGGTGGCGCGAATGCGGCTGAGGCGGTCGAGAAGGCGCACGCTGCGGCTGCCGCCGACTCCGCTGCGTCGGGTTCGGGTTCGGGTTCGGGTTCGGGTTCGGGTTCGGGTTCGGGTTCGGGTTCGGGTTCGGGTTCGGGTTCGGGTTCGGGCGAGGAGCGCACGCGGTCGCGTCGCCGCACCCGTGGTGGTGGCGGTGGGGAGTCGACCGGCCCTGCCGGCGCGGCCACCGCGTCGGCCTCGGCTTCGGGCGAAACCGGAGAAACGGGTGAGCGTCCGGCACGTCGGCGCCGTCGTCGCCGCCCCTCCGCGACGTCTGATACACCTGCGTCGGCAGACTGAGGGGACCAGCGGAGCCGAAGGCGGGAGCCAGGTACGTGAGCGACCACGAAGACGGCGCACCGGACCAGTCTGAACCGGACGTTCCGGCTTTTGTACCGCCTTCGGACTCCGGGGTGGTTTCGCACCGTCCCCTCGGCACCGAAGATGTTTTGCCCCCGTCGCAGAGTTCTGCGAGCACTGTGACGGGCCCTCCCGTTCGCGTGCGGCGCTCGCCGTGGAACCGCGGGCGGGACCGCGTGATCGCGGCGTTGATCGCTGTGGTCGTGGTGGTTGTGGCGCTGGTTGTCGTGTTGAACAGCGACAACCTGCACACGAGCCGCGCGCTCGCTTCCACGCCGCCGAGGTTGCCGCCGGCGCCCACGGCTGTGCCGGGTTCGATGGCGCAGCTGTGGCAGGCGCCCAGTTCGGCCACGCCCGTGCCGATCGGCGAGGGCGACACCGTGACCACCGCCGACGGCGGCGAGATCGCGGGCCGCGACCCGCTCACCGGGCAGATCCGCTGGCACTACACGCGCGAGAACCTGCAACTGTGCACTGTGGACACCGCGTGGGGCCGCGTGAACGCGGTGTACCACAAGGCAATGGGCTGCAGCGAGGTCACACAGCTCGACCCGACCACGGGCCAGATCACGGCCCAGCGCAACGGCGACGCGGAGCTCGGCACCCAGCTCGTCAGCGACGGCAGCCACGTGACCACCACCGGCAAGCACCTGCTCGACACCTGGCGCGACGACCTCGTGAAGAGCATGGAGTACGGCCAGGTCCCGTTCATGGTCAACCCGAACAAGCAGCCGCGCACGGGCTGCACGTACGGCACGGTCGCCGCGGCCGCCGAGAAGGTCGGCGTGATCGAGCGCTGCCCCGGCGATCCCCACGACCGCCTCACCGTTTACAAGGCCACGGCCGAACACGAGGACGAGCCGCAGGTCGTCTTCAGCACCATCCTGGCCGGCTCGCGCGCCCGCGTGATTGCCATGTCGGGCGACTTCACAGCCGTGCTGCTGCCCGACCAGAAGCTCCTGGTCATCTACGGCCCGGACGGCAATGAGCGCTCCGCGTACCCGATGGACCTGCCGGCCGGCGATTTGGCCGGCGACCCCGCGGGCGGCGTCGAACAGACCACCCGCACCGACAGCGGCGTGTACTGGTTCACGGGCACCAAGACCGTCGCTCTGTCGCGCGACGACCTCACCCCGCGCTGGACCCTCGACAGCACCCGTGGCCCCGGCATCACCTTCGCCCGCCAGCTCGTCGTCCCCATCAACGGCGGTTTGGCCGTGCTCAACGAATCCAACGGCGCCACGATCCGCACGGTCGGCGTCGACCGTGGGGCATACCGAGGGGTTGTACGGCTTACAGCTTTGGGGCCGGTGCTGCTTGAGCAGCGCGGTCCTGTGGTTGCCGCACTGCGCTAGCGATCGTGACGATCTCGCGGCTCTGCTCCGTCAGGGGGCCGCGTTCGCAGTCGCCGAACCGCTCCTCGACGACGAACCCCGCCGCGGCGAGAAAGTCGTCCAGCTCGGCCGGGCCGAGGAACCGCAGCGCCGCGCGGTCGACGCGCAGCACGGTGCCTTCGGGGTCGGCGGCGGTCTCGGTGAACGTGACAACGCCGCCGACGACCGACTCGACCTCGTGCCACAACCGGAGGGGACGCGGCTGGGAGACGGTGACCGGGTGAGCGGGAGTCCAGTCCTCCCAAGCCTTTGCCCGCGGGTGGCGCGTCTCGAACGCGAACCTTCCGCCGGGTCGTAGCGCGCGACGGATGGCGGTGAGGGAGTCGCGCAGCTCTTCGTCGGTGGTGAGGCACTGGAACGCGTGGCCGGTCATCGTGGCCAGGTCGAACTCGGCTTCGGCGGTGAGCGCGGCGGCGGTTCCTTCCCGCCACTCGACGTCCGTGCGCCGCCTTGCCCGGGCGAGCGCCGCGCGATCGGGATCGAGGCCGAGGAGCCGGCCTCGGTGGCCTCGGTCGCGGGCGTGGTGCAGCATGCCGCCGGTGCCGCACCCGACGTCGAGGACGTTGTGCGCGCTCTCGACGAGGGCGTCGTAGAAGTGATCCGCGGGGAAGTCGCCCCAGCTGTTGAGGACGTCGTACAGCTCCGCCGCGTCGTCCTCGGAGAGCACGCGGGTCAGGCCCACCAGAACACGGTGAGCGCCACGAAAGCGACCACCAGCACCCCAATGCCCGCCAGGCCGGCGGCGCGGCCGTAGCGCCGATCCGCGACCCGCTGCAGCACCAACGCGACCACCGCGGCGACGGGGTGGCCCACCAGCAACAGCACGCTCGGCCCGGGCGCCCCGGTGGCGAGGCAGGCCGCGCCGACACCCAGCACGCCCACCGCCAGCACGGCCAGTCCCGCGGCGATCGACCCCGTCAACCCCCGCCACCACCGCCCACGCGGCTTCCCCGCGCCGACGGCGTCGATCCGCTGTGGCGCCGCGACGGGCAGGTACTCGGCCGCCGTCTCAGCCGCGTGCGTCGCCGTGGCCGGGTCGGGCTCGGCGTCGACGGCCGCCGACTCGGCGACAGACGCTTCCGAAACAGGTTCCGACGGCTGACCGTGCTCGTCAGCCTCCGCCGGCGGAGCTTCGACGTGGGCGTCCGACGGACCGGTGCCCTCGCGAGTGGCGACGTCCGCCGCGGCCAAGGGGGCGGTGGTCAGTTCCTCGGTGTCGGGTGAGGCCACGGTGGAGGGTCCGTCCAATCGTCGGCTCGAAGGGAGGGCGGTCAAGGCGCCAGGAGGTCCCACGGCTGGGACGCGGGCGCGGCCTGCTGGCCTTCCGCACAGCTCGGACGGAAGTCGCACCAGGAGCAGCGGCGGTCGGGGCGGGCGGGGAACAGGGCGTCGCCGTCGGCGCCTGCGTCGAGGGTATCCGTGGCGAGGCGTAAGTCGCCCGCGGTTTCTTCGGCGCGTTGGAGGTGGCGGCGGAGCGAGTCGGGCGTGTGTTCGGCCGCGGCGATCGTGCCGGTGGGCAGGTGGTGGAGCTCGACCTTGGTGCAGGGCATGCGAAGTGTGCGAGAAGAAGCCACCGCGTACATGGCCAACGCCTGCGAAGCGCGGGCCTCGTACTCGTCGGGAGCGCGCCGGCCGGTCTTGTAGTCGACGATGACCAGTTCGCCGCCGCGCCGGTCGATGCGGTCGGCGCGGCCCTCGATGATCATCGTGGGCTGCCCGCCGGTGGTGCTGACCGGCGCGGACACCCAGCGCTCGAGGCCGATCGGGTCGTCGGTGACGTCGTGGTCCTCCACGTACTCCCCGACCCAGCCCTTGGCCCGCGCCCGGTAGCGCGCGGCCTGTTCGGCGTCCTCGAACCCCGCGTCCTTCCAGTACTCGCCCACGAGCGCCATCGCGCGCTGCGCGGTGCGCTTGGCGACGGGCAGGTCGAACAATGCCCGCAACGCGTTGTGCACCACCGCGCCCAGCGTGCTGTGCGCCCACGGGCCGGTGCGCTGCGGCGTCGGGCGCTGCAGGTAGCTCAGGCGGTAGCGGCGCGGGCAGTCCTCGAACGTGCTCAGCCGCGCCGGCGACACCTTCGTGAGCCGCTGCGGCTGCTCGACGCCGAAATCGAACCCCAGCTGTTCCTTCACTCGACCCCCGTTCGGTTCCGGCGTCCACGCTACGCACCACCACCGACACTTTCCGGCGCGGGGCGGCCCTCGGCCGAACGCCGCGGCTCGTGGCCCGGCAACCGCGAAACCGTGTCGGTGCGCGAGATCCACGCCTCGGGCAGCGACTGCCGGCCGAGCCTAGAAGTTCCCGGCGATGAA
The DNA here is from genome assembly GCF_040682095.1 of Amycolatopsis sp. NPDC051372. Lineage (NCBI taxonomy): Bacteria > Bacillati > Actinomycetota > Actinomycetes > Pseudonocardiales > Pseudonocardiaceae > Amycolatopsis > Amycolatopsis sp. NPDC051372. Next base: position 35,659 of record NZ_JBFBAF010000038.1, on the reverse strand, counting down.
GCCTTTCACGGAGTTCGCCACCAGCTCCACGGCGATCGCCGCCAGCAGCAGACCCGCGATCTTCGCGACGAGCGTGATGCCGCTTTCCTTGATCAGCCGGATGACCACGCCCGAGAAGCGCATGCACGTGTAGATCACGAAGTGCACGGCGATGATCGCGCACCCCAGCGCGATGTAGGCGCCGAGGTGGCCGTCGGCCTGGCGGACGAACACGATCGTCGCCGCGATGGCGCCCGGGCCGGCGAGCAACGGCGTGCCGAGGGGCACGAGGGCGACATTGACGTCGTCGGTCGCTTCGGGTTCGTTGCCGCCCTTGCCCGTGAGCAGCTGCAGCGCGATGAGCAGGAGCAGCAGGCCACCAGCGCCCTGCAGCGCAGGGATGCCGATGCCGAGGTACGCGAGGATCGCTTGCCCGGCGACGGCGAACAGCGTGATGACCAGCAGCGAAACCAGCACCGCTTGACGCGCCGCCTTCACGCGCGTGGCCATCGGCTTGCGGCCGACCAGGCTCAGGAACACCGGCACCGTGCCCGGCGGGTCCATGATGACGATGAGAGTGATGGTGGCACTGATGAACAGCTTCGCGTCGAAGAACTGCGCGACGCCCATCTCAGCCCTTCACGATCTGCGACCCGGTGGCGCGTGCGACGAGCTGCTCGAACTGACCGGGGTCGGTCGTCTCCTGGCCGAGGCCGATCGTCTTGTTCGTGCCGTGGTAGTCGCTCGACCCGGTGCGGATGAGCCCCAGCTCGTCGGCGAGCTCACGCGTGCGGACGCGCGTGGCCGGCTCGTGGTTGGGGTGGTCCACCTCGACGCCGGTCAAGCCTCGGCGGGCGAGGTCGCGCAGGGTGTCCTCGCTGATCGTCGCGCCGCGGCTGTAGGCGAACGGGTGCGCGATCACCGTGACGCCACCCGCGGCGACGATCATGTCGATCGCCTCCTCGACGGCGGTGTCGTGGCGCGGCACGTAGTAGCCGCGGCGGCTGCCGAGGTACTCCGCGAAGGCCTCGTCGACGCTCGACACCAGCCCGGCGCGCACGAGCGCCTGCGCGAGGTGCGGCCGGCCGGCCGGCGAGTCGGCGGGCAGCAGGCCCATGATCTCGTCGGCGTCGATCGGGAGGCCGTCGGCGGCCATGCGGGCCGCCATCGCGCGCAGCCGCGTGCGGCGTTCGGCCCGCAGGCGCGTCTGCTCGGCGACCAGCGCGGGCGCGGTCGGGTCGAAGAGGTATGCGAGCAGGTGCACGCTGATCCGCCAGCCCGTTTCCGGGTCGACGGACACGGTGGACAGCTCGGCGCCGGGGACGAGAGTCAGCCCGGGCGGGACGGCCTCCGCCGCCGGCGCCCAGCCGGCGGTGGTGTCGTGGTCGGTGATCGCGACCACGTCGAGGCCGGCCCGGACGGCGGCTTGGACAAGCCCGGAAGGGCTGTCAGTGCCGTCGGAGGCCGTGGAGTGGGCGTGCAGGTCGATGCGCATCGTGACCATTCTCGACGATGCGCTGCATCACAGCGACGCCGGTACCTGGGACAACGCCCGCAGGTCAGCCGACGGGCTTCTTGCCCCTCGCGGCACGCTGCGCCTTGATCATGGAGAAGCGCTCGGCCTGTTTCTGCTTGTCGCCGAACACGAGCTCCGAGATCGTGTCGTAGAACTCCTCGGGCCGAGGCAGGTAGTCGATGCGGTTCAGCGCCTGGATCTGACCGGCGGACTCGACGACCATCGTCCCGTAACCGAGCACCCGGCCCCAGCCGGGCCGCTCGTAGGTGAGGTCGGTGACCTTCGTGATGGGCATCATCAGCACCTTCGTGGTGATGACGCCCTTGGTCAGCACGAAGCGCTTGTCCGTGACGACGAGGCGCTCGACCCACCACTGGACGACCGCGTAGGCGAACCGCAGCACGACCAGCAGCGCGACGTACCAGAGGATGTTCTGCACCACCCACAACGACGGTGGCAGCAGGTACGAGACCAGCACACAGACGGCGAGCAGGGCCGCCGCCTCGAACGTGTCCCAGAGCAGCACTGCCCAGTGGCGGCGGATGCGAATGACCCGCCGCTCGGTGTCGAGCAGGTACTCGTCGGGGTCGCGTGGCGCGAACATGTCTCGAGGTTATCCTCCGTCAGCCGTTGAACACGTTGCTGACGAACGAGACCACCGATTCGGCCGAGCTACGGAGGAATTCGACGATGTTGCCGACGAGTCCCGCCGCCTGGTTCGGCTGAGCGATCACGAAGAACAGCACCAACGCGATACCCACGAGACCCGCAAGCTTCTTCGCGTTCACAGCGATCAATCCCGTCTCTAAACGTGGCACCGGAAAACTGACTTTCTACGTTGTACCGCACCAACCACCCACGCGGCAGGAAAGTCCCGCGCATGGGTCAGCAGGCCGTCCGAAGTGTACCGTATGGCTACTCTCCGTGTACAGCGTGACGAATCCAGGGGTTGACACTCATGGACATCCGAGTGCCCTGCGTGGGCGGCATCGTGTTCGACGACCAGGGCAGACTGCTGCTCATCCAGCGCGGTCACGATCCGGGCAAGGGCCTCTGGTCGTTGCCCGGCGGCCGGGTCGAACAGGGCGAAACGGACACCGAAGCCGTCGTTCGCGAGCTGCGCGAAGAGACCGGCCTCGACGTGACACCGCACACATTCGTGGGCATGGTCGCCCGCGGCCCCTACGACATCCGGGACTACGAGTGCACCGTCGCGGCCGGAACCCTCACCGCCGGCGACGACGCCGACGACGCCCGCTGGGTCGACTCGGCCGAACTGGTGGAGCTGCACACCTCGGGCCTGCTCGTGGACTTGCTTTTCATCACGCTGCGTGACTGGGGCGCGCTGCCGAGGACCTGAGTCAAGTCGGTGCATTTCCGCGGTGCGCCGATTGCTTGCGCGAATGTTCGTGGATTTCGCACGTCGGTGAATGGTGTTATCCCCGCACCGATCGGCGGATGAGCACGGGAAATGCGGGTTGAGCAATTCCGCATCAATGCATGCATGTGTGGACGCATGGGCGAGCGGTGCGCGGGTGTGACCGATGGGGTGAATGTGACACAGGTGACACAGCGTGCAGCTGGTGCAGCTGGTGCGCCTGCGCGAGCGGTCAGGCGGGCAGCCACGTCATGCGCTGCCCGCGCGGCGTGGTCCGGGCCAGCGCGCGGGCCACGGGCTTGCCGTCGGACCACGAGACCAGGCCGAGCACGCAGGAGTCCGACGAGCCGGGCGCCGGTGCGTCCAGGTCCGTGCGATCCGGCATCACGAGCTTGAGACCGGCCGCGTAGAAGCCCTCCGTGACCCACCACAGGGGGCGCGTAGCCGCGAGCGAAGCCAACGCGGCCACGAAGTCGGCCCGACGGTCGCCGAAGTAGGCCAGCGCGTGGCTGGTGAGGACCACCAGCGGCAGCTCGGCCGGCAACGTCGCCGCGGCCGCGGCCAGGTCGTCCACGCCGTCGCCGGCGATCAGGGGCGGCACGTGTTTGCGCTGTTCCGCGGCGGCCGTGCGAAGGAGCCGGATGCGATCCGGCTGGTCGGCCCAGACGCAGGCTTCCAGCCAGGCCAGCTCGTCCTCGTCGGCGAGGTCGACGGGGGCACGGTCCAGACCGGCGCGCGCGGCGATGGAGACCTTCTTCGGCAGCTTCGGCAGCACCGCGCCGGGCGCGAGGTCCAGGGCGCAGTGCAGGCCGACGGCGGCCTTGGCGGGTCCGGCGACGAGCTGCTCGCCGCCGTCGCACTGGTAGCGGTAGGAGAAGCGGTCGAGGCCGAGCAGCAAACCCGCGCTGCAGCCGACCTCGAGCAGGGCGATCTTGCCGCCCGCTTCCTTCGCGGCCGCTGCGACCGCGGGGTACACGAGCGAGGCGCGGCGGACCTCGTTGGTCTGGGTGTAGCGAGTCGAAATGATCTGACGGGCCTTGTCCGCGCGCTCCAGCAGGAAGGTGCGGAACAGCGGCCAGGTCTCGTTGTCCACGCCGTCGAAACCGCCCAGTGACGGGTAGTAGCGCGACAGCGGGTGGATCGGGTCGGCCTGGATGAGGCGGTGGGCCGTGGCCAGCAGCAGGGTGCCGCGAGCCTCGCCGCCGCGAGCGTCGGTGAGCAGGCCGGCGACGTCGTCGTCCTCGGCCGACTGCGCGGCGAGGTGCTCGTACAGCGGCGAGACGCCGCGCGCCTCGACCTCGGCGAACGTGCGCAACCGCTGCTTGATCTCTTCCAGGGCGATGGCCACCCGCGCTCCTCTTCGAACAACTCCGTGCCGGGGTACTGTGCCGATCGTTACCAATCCGACCACATCACGCCGAATGACTTCGTAGCAACGGTTACGTGCCGCGTGGGGGTCGGCCTGCTTTTGGCCGGATCGGTAACCCCGCCTGAGCCACTTGCGACACTCACCGGTGGTGAGGAGTACCCTCGACCATTGGTGTTCGTGCGTCAACGCGAGCCCCACCACTCTCCGCGTCTCACAATCGCGCCGGCCTGAAGGAGGTGAGGAACGCCCCATGAGTAGTGGCGATAGTCCGCTCCCTAGTAGTCCCAGCGTTCCCGCCGAGCCGGCCGGCCGATCTCTCTCCTGGTAGGTCCGGCGAACAGGGAACGCCGGTGATGCCGGACGGACGCTGAAGTCCGCCTGGCCGTCGTCTTCGTGCTCCACCACGACGCCAGCCCAGGAGATCCCATGCCTGCCATCCCCTCCCTCGGAGGCCTTCGCGGCCGCGGCGGCAGCCGCACCAAGCCGATGCTCGAGCGGCCGATCCCCGTGCCCTTGTCGGCGTACGTCGTCGACTGCGCGGTGTACGTCGACGGCGCGCGCTTGCCCGGCCGCTGGACGCATTCCGACGCCATCAAAGAGGTGCGCAAGCGGCACGCGGGGTTCGTCTGGATCGGACTGCACGAACCGGACGGAGAGCAGATCCAGGGCATCGCCGACACGTTCGGGCTCCACGAGCTGGCCGTGGAAGACGCACTGGAAGCCCACCAGCGGCCGAAGCTCGAGCGCTACGACGACACGCTCTTCCTGGTGCTCAAGACCGTCCGCTACGTGGAGCACGAGTCGCCGACGACGGCCAACGAGATCGTCGAGACCGGCGAGCTCATGGTGTTCCTCGGCCGCGACTTCGTGATCACCGTGCGCCACGGCAACCACTCCGGCCTCGCCCGGCTGCGCCGCGACATGGACGACGACCAGGAACGCCTGAACCTCGGCCCGGCCGCGGTGGTCCACGCCATCGCCGACCACGTGGTGGACCACTACCTCGAGGTCTCGAGCCGCATCGAGTCCGACATCGACGAGATCGAGGCACAGGTGTTCGCGCCGCGTTCGCTGGTGAGCGCCGAGCAGATCTACCTGATGAAGCGGGAAGTGCTGGAGCTGCGCCGCGCCGTGCTGCCGCTCGCCACGCCCGTCTCGCGCCTGGCCGAGGGCTACACGCGGCTGGTGCCCGACGAGGTGCGCTCGTACTTCCGCGACGTCGCCGACCACCTCGTGACCGTGTCCGAGCGCGTGGCCGCGTTCGACGAGCTGCTGAGCACCCTGGTCGACGCCACCGTCGCGAAGATCTCGCTGCAGCAGAACACCGACATGCGCAAGATCACCGCGTGGGCCGCGATCATCACCGTTCCCACGATGGGCGCGGGGATCTACGGCATGAACTTCGACTACATGCCCGAGCTGCACTGGAAGTTCGGCTACCCGATCGCGGTCACGGTGATCTTCGCGATCTGCCTGCTCCTGTACCGAATATTCCGGAAGAACGGCTGGCTCTAGGCCGCCACGCGGTCCCCGTTCCTTCACCCGGTAGCACTACAGGAGTACTCCCATGCCTCGTTTGCTGACCAACCTCAAGTTCTGGGCCCTGACCCTCGGGATCGTCTGGATCCTCGGCATCGTCACCGTGATCACCCTCAACCCGGGTTTCTCTCACGGCATGAAGTGACGCCACCAGGCCTTACCCTGGGCGCATGCCGAAAGCGCTGGTGGTGGCCGACGAGGTCGACGAACGGCTGTGGACCGGTGCGGTCCGCTCGCTCGACGTCGACCTCGTGGTCGCCGCCGGCGACCTGCCGTACGACTACCTCGAGTTCCTCGCCGGCGCGCTCGACGTGCCGTGCGTGTTCGTTCCGGGCAACCACGATCCCGACCTGAGTGGGTACACCCGCTACGGCGGACTGTCCATGAAGGACGGTTTCCCCACCGAATGGCCCGGCCCCGCGGGCGGGATCAACGCCGACGGACGGGTGGTCGACGTCGCCGGCCTCCGGTTCGCCGGGCTCGGCGGCTCGATCCGATACAACGACGGCCCGAACCAATGGACGCAACGCCAGCAGTCGCGCCGGGCCCGCAGGCTCGAATGGCGCGCGAAGTGGCGCCGCCGCGACGGGCGCGAGGTCGACGTGCTGCTCACCCACTCCCCTCCGCTGCACCTCGGGGACCGCGAAGACCCACCGCACCGCGGTTTCGCCTGCCTGCACCGCACGATCGCCACGCTGCGGCCGCGCTGGCTGCTGCACGGCCACATCCACCCGCACGGCGAACCGGTGCCCGACCGCGTGGTCGGCACCACCCGCGTGCGCAACGTGGTGGGCCACCGGATCATGGAGTTCCCGCAATGACCAGACCCACTGGCTTCCCGCGCGCCGACGCCGAACACGACTTCCTGCGCGCCCGCCGCGGCCAGGTCCTTTCGCGACTGTCCACGTGGCTGCGCCGCGAGCCCGACGACGTGAACATCATGCTGCCGTTCCACGAAGTCGTCGACGCGCTGGGTTACGCCGGCGAGTCGCGCATCGGGCTGCGAGTGATCACTTTGGACTCGATCGTGGGCACCGTGGACCGCAGCCGCGACTTCGACCGCCGCTTCCGCCCGACGTCCGGGCGCGTGCGCGAACGCTGGGAGCGGCTCGCGCTCGCGGCCCGCCGAGGGGAAGCGATCCCGCCGATCGAGGTGTACCGCGTGGGCGAGCTGCACTTCATCATCGACGGCCACCATCGCGTGTCCGTCGCCCACGCACAGGGTCTGTCCACACTAGAGGCCCAGGTCACCGCGGTGCGCACGAAGCTCAACCCCAACGGCATCCGCTACCGCGGCGACCTGATCGTGAAGGACTACCGGCGGCTGTTCCTCGAACGCGTGCCGCTGACCGGCCACGCGCGGGCGTCGGTGATCATGTCGGACCCGTGGGACTACGCGCAGCTCGGCGAGCACGTGGAGGCGTGGGGCTTCCGGCTGATGCAGGACGAGGGCCGCTTCACCGATCGCGCCGGGCTCGCGCAGCGCTGGTTCGACGAGGAGTTCACGCCCGTCACCGGCATGCTCCGCCAGGCCGACCTGGTCGGCGACCGCACCGACGCCGAGGCGTACCTGTGGGTCGCCGCCGAGCGCTACCGGCTCATCCGCACCCACCGCTGGGACGACGACGTGATCGAGGCGCTGCGCTCCCGTCGCCACTGACCCTTGTCAGGACCTCCCTGACACGGCTAGTGTCAGGGACGTCCTGACATGTTCCTGGGGAGGTCCGATGACCGACGACAGCTACTGCTCCTTCTGCCTCAAGCGCGCCGACGAGGTCAGCAAGCTCATCTCCGGCGCGGGTGTGTACATCTGCGACGGCTGCGTGAGCCTGTGCGGCGAGATCCTCGCCGGGCAGCACGAGCCGGCCACGCCGGAAGTGACGCTGTGGGAACGGAAGTCCGACGACGAGATCCTGCAGAGTATCCCGCGCATGGCCATGGTGAGCGCCCAGGCCGACGGACGCATCCAGGCTCAGGTGGACCTGCTGCGGTCGCGCGGTGTGGCCTGGGCGCGCATCGGCGAGGCACTGGGCGTGACGCGGCAATCGGCGTGGGAACGGTTTTCAGCAGTTTCTTCTGCCTCGGTTCCGCCGAGGCGGTGAGATCGCCGCAAGCCGGCTTCTTCCCTCCCGATTTCCGCGCGACCCAGGGGCCGCACGGAAATCGCTCAGTCCAGAAGCCGGCGCGATCTCACAACGTCTTCGACAGCCACGGGTAGACGGTGCCCGTCCACACCTGCTGGCCGAGGCCGGCGCAGTGGCCGTCGACGCCTTCGGCCGCGGTGAGCCGGACGACCTGGGCTTTGGTGGTGAGCGCGTCGCGCAGTGTTGGGCCGCCGCCGCCCGTGAAGTCGTGTTCAGACTCCACGAGCAGGGCCGGGCAGGTGATGTTCGCCGCGTCGGCGAGCATGGTGAACCGCCGCAACTCGGCGAAGTACTCGCGGACGGAGTCGATGCCGTGGGCGGCCATGCGGGCGCGGAAGAACTCCGCGCGGTCGGCGTTGCGCCGCATCTGCACCCGCACCGCGGGCGCGGCCGCCAGTGCGGCCGGGCCGGACGGCACCCGCGCGCCGAGGTCCGGCTGCGCCGGGTCGCACACGAGCGCGACGATCCGGTGCTCGGCCGTCGCCGCGCGCGGCGCGAGGTACCCGGCGAACGACCGGCCGACGAGGACCACCTTCTCCGGGTCGACCTCGGGCCGGTCGAGCAGCCAGTCGAGCACGGGGGTGAGCAAGTTTTCGAAGTCGTGGCGCAGGTACCGGTGCTGGATGTAGAGCGTCTCGCCTTGCCCGGGGCCGTCGAACACGAGCACGTTGTAGCCGCGGTCGACGGCGCCGGGCACGTCGAGCCAGCCGGATTCGGCCGTGGAGTCGTAGCCGCACGGCAGTACGACGGTGGGCCGCGGCGTGCTGGACGCGTGCGGAGCGAAGAAGTAGCCGTGCAGAGTCGTGTCCTCGTATGGGATCCGCACCGCTTCGGCGGGGTACTCGAGGAGCTTCGCGGCCTCCGCGAACGCCTCGACGTGACCGCGGTACGCGGACTGCAGCCGCGGATCGTCCACATCGGACCGAATGAAGAAGTACGCCTGCCGGAAGTACTCGCTCGCGCGCAGGAACGCGTGGCGCGCGCTCACGCGGTCCCCGGCGGCCAGCGCCGAGTCCGCCGCGACGCGAGCACGATCCGCGGTGGCCAACCACGCGTCGTACCAGCCACCGCCGGAGAGCTTGTCGAGGCCGCGCGCGGTCGCGAACGCCTCGCCGAGGTCGGCCGCGTGCACCACCGCGGCGTTGAGCGTGCGCACGAACTGGCCGTCGTAGCTCGGATTGCGGAAGAAGACCTTCGCCGGGTCCGTCATGTCCGGTGAGTCGCGCGGGCCGCGGCGTGGGTTACCGGTGTTGAAAAAAGAACGGTCAGTGGTCAGACGCCCAGCCACTCGCGAGATCGCGCCGGCTTCTGGACTGAGCGATTTTCGTGCGGCCCCTGGGCCGCACGAAAATCGGGAGGGAAGAAGCCGGCTTGCGGCGATCTCGCCGCCTCGGCGGAGCCGAGGCAGACAACAGTGGTCAGACATGGACCGCCGACACCACGGCCGTACCGCGCGGGGCGCCCGGGCGCAGCAGCAGCCCGGTGATCACCGCGCCGACCGCGAAGATGACCGCGGCCCAGGTGAACGCCGTGGTGTAGCTGTGCACGGCTGCCTCCGCGACGAGCTGCGGCGTGGGCGCGCGCCCGGCCAGAAACGCCGTCGCGGCGTTGCCCGCGAGCGTGCTCAGCAGCGCGGTGCCGATCGAGCCACCCACCTGCTGCATCGTGTTGACCGTCGCCGACGCGACGCCCGCGTCGTGCAGCTCGACCCCGAAGGTCGCGACGCTCATCGCCGGCGCCATCGACAGGCCGATGCCCACGCCGAGCACCATGAGCGGTCCCAGCACGCCTCCGGCGTAGGTGCTGCCGGCGTCGATCGCACTCAGCCACAGCAGACCGCCCGCGGCGATCAGCATGCCCGTGGGCACCAGCGGCTTCGGCCCGAATCGCGGCAGCAGCACGCTCGTCGCCGTGGTCGCGGCCGCCATGAGCGTGGCGACCATCGGCAGGAAGCCGAACCCGCTCTCGATGGGCGTGAACTTCAGGTTCTGCTGCACGTAGAACGTGAGGAACAGGAAGATCGAGAACATCCCGATCGCGATGAGGAACATCGCGATGTACGAGCCGCCGCGGTCGCGGTCGAGCAGCACGCGCATCGGCAGCAACGGGTGCTTCACGCGTTGCTGCAGCACGACGAACGTCGCCAGCAGCGCCAGCCCCGCCGCGAGGAAACCCCACACCGAGATCGAGCCCCACGAGTCGTGCTCGGCGTTGGAGAAGCCGTAGACGAGCGCGAAGAGACCGGCCGACGCGCTGATCGTGCCCGGGAGGTCGAGCTTCGGCCGCGGGCCGTCGGACTCCTGGCGGCGCAGCAGCAGCGCGCCGCCGATGAAGGCGATGACCGCGAACACGATGTTCACGAACATGCACCAGCGCCAGTCGAGGTACTCGGTGAGCACGCCGCCCAGCAGCAGGCCGATGGCGGCACCGCCACCACCGATCGCGCCGAACACGCCGAACGCGCGGCCGCGTTCCTTCGGGTCGGTGAACGTGGTGGTGAGCAGGGAAAGCGCGGCCGGCGCGAGCAGCGCGCCGAACACACCCTGTGCCGCGCGGGCGATCAGCAGCATCTCGATGCTGCTCGCCGCGCCGCCGATCGCGGACACCGCGGCGAAGCCGGCCAGGCCCACGAGGAACGCGTTCTTGCGGCCGAACAGGTCCGCGAGCCGCCCGCCGAGCAGCAGCAGGCTGCCGAACGCGAGCGCGTACGCGGTGACGACCCACTGGCGGGCGTCGTTGGAGAAACCGAGGTCGACCTGCGCGGAAGGCAGCGCGATGTTCACGACGGTGGCGTCGAGCACCACCATCAGCTGGGCCAGGCCGATCATCACGAGGATGGCCCAGCGTCTGGAGTGGTGCGGGTTTTCGGCGTGGCTCGGCGCGTCCTCCCCCGGACGCTCGAGCGTGGCCGTCGAGTCAGGCATGCGGATTTCTCTCACGGATAGTGCTCAAAGCGCTATGCGGAGTAGGTCCCTCCCCTTACTTGGCCCAAGGTACACAAAAACCGGAGATGGTGCCTCGACTTCTTTTGGTAACCTGGGCGTCATGCCACCGGACGCCGCACCGGCGCGGCCGCTGCGGCGTGATGCCGAGCTCAACCGCCGGCGCATCCTCGAATCCGCTCGCGCCGTCTTCGGCAAACGCGGGCTGGAGGCGACGCTTGACGACGTCGCCCACCACGCCGGCCTGGGCGTCGGCACCGTCTACCGGCGGTTCCCCAGCAAGGAACACCTGGTCGAGGCGATGTTCGTCGAGCAATTGCAGGACATCGCCGACCTCGCGGAGCAGGCGCTGGGCGCCGAAGACCCGTGGGACGGCTTCGTCGACTTCGTGTGGCGCACGGTCGAGCTGCACTCCGCCGACCGCGGGCTGCGGGAGATCATGCTGTCCAAGGCGTTCGGGCACGAGCACGTGGCCGAGGTGAAAGCGCACATGGTGCCGCTCATCACGCGGCTGATGGAGCGCGCGCAGGAGTCCGGGCAGCTGCGGGCCGACCTCGTGCCCACCGATCTGCCGCTGATCCACCAGATGGTCGGCGCGGCGGTCGAGTACACCAGCGCCGTGGAGCCGCACCTGTGGCGCCGCTGTCTCGCGCTGATCCTCGACGGCCTGCGCGCCGAGCCGGGCCGCGCGACCGAGCTGCCGCACCCGGGGCTCGACCAGGCCGAGATCGATCAGGCGATGTGCGCGTGGCGCCAGCCGCGCCACCCGCATCCGGCCGCTCCCCCGGTTCCGCGCGAAAAGCCGTGAAGAGCACCACGCGGGTGCCCTTCACGGCTTCGGTGCGGCCGGACGTCACTCGCTGGGCATGACGGCCCAGAGGATCAGGTAGGCGACGAACTGCGGGCCGGGCAGCAGGCAGGACAGCAGCGCGAGCACGCGGACCTTGCCCGGCGTGGTGCCGAAGCGGCGGGCGAGCCCGGCACACACGCCGCCGATCATGCGGTCGTTGCGCGGGCGGCTCAGCCTCTGCGTGACAGGTGCGGTCATCGTGGTCCCTCCCGTTGGGTTCGTGACTCCAGGACACCAGGAACGCGCCGCGAGCACATCGCTCCCCGGGACGATTCGGACCCCTAAGGGCCCGAGCCGGCCCGCCCGCCACGCACGGACCGGCGTCCGATTTCACGGCGCTGACCTGCGTGAACACCACAGCGCACTGTGGGATTTCCCTGTCAGGGCTGATTTTTCGCACGATTCGTGGTGATACTGCACCCCGTGCGCTCCCCCTTCGGACCCGTTGTCGTCGCGCTCGGTGGCGCGCTCCTGCTCGCCGGCTGCTCCTCGGCCGCCGCCCCCGCGCCCGTCTCGCAAGCCCCCTCGCCGATGACGGCCGTTGCGGCGCTCGGCGACTTCACCACGCTCGACTACTGCAGCCTGCTCGACGTCTCCCGCCTGCGCGGCGCGACGGCCGACGACCCCGACTCGTCGTTCACCGACTGCCGGACCGACTACGTGCGCAGCGGCAGGCAGCACACGGTGAGCGTGGGCCCGCTGGCCGCCGACGCCGACCCGAACGTGAAGCCGTACGAGTACTCCGGGCCGCTCCCCGACGGCGTCGCCGTGCAGCAGGCCGGGTTCACGCCCGACAAAACCTGCTCACGCGTGGTGACATTCGCCGACGGCATCCGCCTCAACGTCGCCGTGACCGACGCCGAGGGCGCCGGCGCGTCGGCCGACCGCTGCTCCGACGCCGACGCCGTGGTGGGCGGGGTCCTCGCGGCCGCGAGCGGCGGCAAGGTGCGCCACCACCAGTTCCCCGACCGCTCGTGGGGCCGCGTCGACCCGTGCGCGCTGCTCAACGTCCACGAGCTCGACACGATCGCCGGTGCCGGCACGCAGCCCTCGGCCGGGTTGTCGGGCCACTCCTGCATCCGCGGCACGGTGAGCGTCGCGTTCTCCGTGCAGAAACAGGCACCCACCGGCGCGACCACAACCCTCGGCGGCCGCACGGCGCGCCAGAGCACCGACGGAGCGTTCTGCCACCTGACGACCACTCAGCCGTCGCCCGACACCCCGGGGCGCGGCGAGCAGGCGGTGGTGAGCGTGGTGGACACGAGCGGTTCGAGCGGCGCGGCCGCGTGCCCGGTCGCGAGCCAGGTCGCGGCGCTGGTGTTCGCGAAGATCCCCTGAGCACGACGAAGGCCCCTTCCCGAGCTGAGCGTGAAGGGGCCTTCGCGGGCAGGAACCTATTCCTGGTAGGTCAGGTTCCGGCCGTTGCTCGGGTCGAACAGCTTCACCTTGTCCGCGTCGAACCAGATCTCCAGGTCCGCGTTCTCCGCGGCCTGGGACTCGGCCGAGAGCCGGGCCACGATGAGTGACTCGGCGCCCGGCACGTCGGCGGAACCGCTGTCGGCGGCCAGCTCGGCGAGCTCGGCCGACGTGGCCACCTCGCCTTCCACGGTGAAGTGCGCGAACTTCTCCGAGCCCATCGACTCGAGCACGTCGATGTGCGCGGTGAACGTGGAACCGGCGCCGCGCTGGGCGGCGTCGACGAGCGACGCGTCCTCGAAGTTCTCCGGCCGGATGCCGGCGATCACCTCGCGCGGGGCGTTGGCGGCCTCGGCCATGCGGCGGACGCGGTCGGTGAGCGGCGTGGTGCCCAGCGGGCTGTGCAGCTCGCCGTTCTCCAGCGTCGCCGGGACGAAGTTCATCGACGGCGAGCCGATGAACCCGGCCACGAACAGGTTCGCCGGGTTGTCGTAGAGGAACTGCGGCGAGCCGATCTGCTGCACGTACCCGGCCCGCAGCACCACCACGCGGTCACCCAGCGTCATGGCCTCGGTCTGGTCGTGGGTCACGTACAGCGTGGTCGTGCCCAGCTGCTTCTGGATCTTCGACACCGACGTGCGCATCTGCCCACGCAGCTTGGCGTCCAGGTTGGACAGTGGTTCGTCCATCAGGAACGCCTTGGGGTTGCGCACGATCGCGCGCCCCATCGCCACGCGCTGGCGCTGGCCACCGGAGAGGTTCGACGGCTTGCGGTCCAGGTGCGCGGTGAGGTCGAGGATCTTCGCCGCCTCCTCCACCTTCGCCTTCACCGTCGCGTCCGCCACCTTGGCCAGCCGCAACGGGAACGCCATGTTCTCGCGCACGCTCATGTGCGGGTAGAGCGCGTAGGACTGGAACACCATCGCGATGTCGCGGTCCTTCGGCGCCCGCTCGTTCACACGCTTGCCGTCGATGCGCAGCTCGCCGGACGAGATGTCCTCCAGCCCGGCCACCATGTTGAGGGTGGTCGACTTCCCGCAGCCGGACGGGCCGACGAGGATGATGAACTCGCCGTCCGCGATGGTGATGTCCACTTCGGACACCGCAAGCGCGCCGTCGGGGTAACGCTTCGAAACTTTGTCGAGGACGATTTCAGCCATGGGTCAGCCCTTCACCGCACCGGACGTCAGCCCCGCCACGATGCGACGCTGGAAGAACAACACGAACAGGATGATCGGGATGGTGATCACGACCGCGGCCGCGCTCACCTGGCCCGTCGGGTCCTCGAACTGCGAAGACCCGGTGAAGAACGACAACGCGGCCGGCACCGTGCGCGACGCCGTGGTGGACGTCAGCGAGATGGCGAACAGGAAGTCGTTCCAGCAGAAGATGAACACCAGGATCGCCGTGGTGAACACGCCCGGCGCGGCCAGCGGCGCGATCACCTTCCGGAAGGCCTGGGCCGGCGTCGCGCCGTCCATCTTCGCCGCTTTTTCGAGCTCCCACGGGATCTCCCGGAAGAACGCCGAGAGCGTGTAGATCGAAAGCGGCAGGGCGAACGTGATGTAGGGCAGGATCAGGCCCGTCCACGTGTCGAAGAGACCCAGGTTGCGCTCGATGTTGAACAGCGGCGTGACGAGCGAGACCTGCGGGAACATCGCGATCAGCAGGGAAAGCCCGACGAGCAGCTGTTTCCCGGGGAACTCGAGGCGCGCGATGGCGTAGGCCGCCATCGTGCCCAGCACCACCGCGATCACCGTGGAGATCACCGCGATGCCGATCGAGTTCACCAAGGCCCGCAGGAACTCCGACGTCTGGAAGATGTCGGCGTAGTTCTTCAGCGTCCACTGCTGGGGCCAGAAGCTGCCGTCGTTGAGCGTGTCCTTCGTCTTGAAGGACAGGGAGATGATCCACAGCACGGGGATCAGCGCGAAGGCCACGACGAGGATGTCGATGAGGCCCCAGCTCACTTTGCGGCCGGTCGTGACCGCACCACCGATGGCCATCAGCGTTTACCCCCGTCGTCCGTACCGGGTGCGGCGGTGCCGAACACCTTGATGAACAGGAACGCGATGATCGCCACCGTGATGAAGATCAGCACGGCCATCGTGGACCCGATGCCGAGGTTGAGACCCTTGACGAGGTTGTCGTAGGTCATCATCGACACCGATCCCGTATCCTGCGCTCCGTTCGTGAGCACGTAGATGTTGTCGAAGATGCGGAACGCGTCGAGCGTGCGGAACAGCAGCGCGACGAGGATCGCGGGTTTCATCACCGGCAGCATCACCTTGGTGAACCGCTGCCACGCGCTCGCGCCGTCCATCGCGGCGGCCTTGAGCAGGTCCTCCGGCACCAATGCGAGACCGGCCATCAGCAGCAGCGCCATGAACGGCGTGGTCTTCCACACCTCGGCGAGGATGATGATGAACAGCGACGGCCACTGCTCGGTGAGCGGCGCCGCGCCTTCGCCGAGGGCGTTCGCGAGGTAGCCGGTCTCCGGCGTCCACGCGAAGTACCACGAGAACGCGGCCACGACGGTGACGATGCCGTACGGGATCAGCGCGACGGTGCGCACGAGCCCGCGACCCACCAGCGTGCGGTGCATGATCAACGCGAGCGCCATGCCGAGCGCGAACTCGATCGCCACCGACACCACGGTCAGGAACATCGTGGTGCCGAACGCGGTCCACCAGTACGAGCTCGTGAGCACGGCCCCGTAGTTGGCGAACCCGACGAACTCCTGCTGCGCCGGGAACCGCAGGTCGTAGCGCTGCAGCGAAAGCCAGATCGAGTAGACGATCGGGTAGCCCGTCACCGCGATCATCACGAGGAAGGCCGGCGCGCAGAGCCACAGGCCCAGCCGCCGTTCGGCCCTCTTCCCCTCGCTGAGAGCGGGTTTTCCCTTGCGGTGGCTCACGACCTCGTGCGCGGCCGGTGCGCCGGTGGTGTCGGTGGTGTCGGCGGTACCGGTTGAGGGGTCCTGGACGGTCACGGGATCACTCCCTTCGACTGGAGCGCGTCACTGAGTTGTTCCCGCAGCTGCTGGGCCGTCACGGGCGGGTTGATCTCCGAAGGCGGCGACAGGATCTTCGACATGACCGTGGACGCGTTCTGGTACGCCGGGGAAAGCGGGCGCACCGCGGCAGTCTTCAACGCGTCGAGGATGGTGTCGCGCATCGGGTACTTGATGGCCATGTTCGGGTTGTCGTTCGACGCCGGCTTCGACGGGTCGAGCGGAACGTCGTTGTGGTACACCGATTCGATGGTCGGCGGCACGCCGTCGTTGATGGCCGAGAACTTCTGGTTCTCCGCACTGCGCAAGCACAACGCGGCTTCGAACGCCTCGGGCTTGTGCTGCGAGTACGTGCTCACCGCGAGGTCGTAACCGCCGATGGTCGTCTTCGCCGGCATGCCGGCCTTCGCCTCGGGGTACACCGCCCACTTGAAGTGCGACAGGTCCTGCGGCTTCTCCTCGGCGTAGGAGGCGTAGACGAACGGCCAGTTGAGCTCGAACGCGGCGTTGCCGCGCTGGAACGTCTGGCGGACGTCGTCCTCCTTCTGGTTGGTCAGCGACGGGTCCGTGATGCCCGACGACGTGACCTGCTTGAGCAGCGCCAGCGCGTCCACCGCGCCCTGGTCCATCACCACGGACTTGCCGTCGTCGGACAGGATGTGGCCGCCGAGTGACTCCACCAGCGTGTTGTAGATGACGACCAGGCCTTCGTACTGCGCACCGGTGAACACGATGCTGTACGGCTTTTTCTCCTTCTTGAGCTGCTGCGACATCTGCATCATCTCGTCCCACGTCTTCGGCGGGTTCGGGGTGATGCGGTCGTCGTACCAGAGCAGCTGCACGTTGGTGTTCTTCGGTGCGGCGTAGAGCTTCCCGTTGTAAGTGGCCGTCTCGAGCGGGCCCTGCAGCACGCCGTCGGACGCGGCGGCCTTGTTCTGGCCCGTCCACTCCTCGGCCCAGCCGGCCTCGGCGAACTCCGACACCCACGTCACGTCGAGACCGAGGATGTCCATGGACGTGTCACCGGCGGCGAGCCGCCGCGCCATCTGGATTCGCTGGTCGTCGGCACCGCGCTGGAGTTTGTTGTAGACGATTTCGTAGCGCCCGTTCGCGGCTTTGTTGCAGTTGTCCACAACGGTCTGGAAATTGTCCTCGGGCGCGTAGTACACGTTGATCTTCATCGGTCCCGAGCCTGTGCCACACGCGGCGAGCAGACCCGTGGTCATCAATCCGGCGGCCAGCAGCGCACCCGTTCGGGCGGGCGAGCGACCCCGTAGCCTCTTCTTCCCCATCGAACAAAAGCCTCCTCACCCGCGCACGCCGGTTACCGTGACGCCCCCAGGCATCACGACGCGATGAGGCGAGTCGCGCCAGCACCCCGACGTGCCAGTGCTCGGCCGGTCGCGCTGGAGGACGCGGCCGCCCGACTGGTGTCGGACAACCTATGCCCGGCGATCACACCCCGCAAGCAGTATCCGTAACGATTCAGGCTTGCGCAGCGCGAAACGCCGGAATTACCGGGGTGAACTGTCGGCCGACCGTGCTTCCATTCGGGTGACTCAGCACGAATTCGCCAACGGCACAACCCGAATTCGGCCCAGGACGCCCCCTAATCGGCCCCAGTTCTTCACTGCTCGGCACCACGGGGATGCGGCGCCGGGCAGTGGAGAACGGGTGTCAGGCAGTGGCGGGTGGCGGCTTCAACGCCAGCTTCGAGAGCAGTTCCCGCCCCTGTTCGGCCGAACGCGGCTGGCACAGCACGTCGTAACGCCCGGCCACCAATTGGCTCGCGGACGAGAAGTCACGGCGCCCGCGGGCCGCGCGGTAACCGATGCCGGCGAACAACAGACCCGAAAGGACACCGAGCACGAGCCCGGTGAGCAGTTGCAACGCGAAGCCCTGGTTCACGAACAGGCCCAGCAGCAGCCCGGCGAACAAGCCGAACCACGCGCCGGACATCGCGCCCGCGCCCAGGACCCGGCCCCACGTGAGCCTGCCGATCACGCGCTCCACAAGCATCAGGTCAACCCCGACGATCGTCACGTCCGTGACCGCGAACTCGCTCTCCGCCAGGAAGTCCACCGCGCGCTGGGCTTCCTGGTAAGTGCCGTACGACCCGATCGGCCAGCCGGTGGGCGGCGTCGGAAGCCGCGGCGGCCCGGCCGGCCGTCCACCACCAAAGGGACTGCTCACCATCATCACCTGCGTACTCGTCCGGTCCGAGGGGTCCATCTTGTCAAGAACCGGCGAACCGTGCGAACCGCGTACTGGTGAATGCCGTTCACCCTCGGTGCGTCAGTGGTCCAGGCCCTTCGCGAAACCGACCACCGCGTCGGCGAACAGCTCGGGCTCCTCCAGGTGGCCGAAGTGCCCGCTGTGCTCCAGGACCACGAGCCGCGAGCCCGGGATCCCGTCGTGCAGCTCGCGGCCCCAGCGCACCCCGCAGATCACGTCGTAGCGGCCGACGACCACGAGTGCCGGCACCTCGATCGTGTTCAGCACCGGGCGGTCGTCGAACAACTCGGGCGTGCCCTCGGCGTCGCGGCCGGAGATGTACCCGCCGCTCACCTGGTCCTGCATCGGGCCGAACTCGGCGACGCGGCCGCGGAAGTCGGCGAAGTACGCGGGCAGGATCCCGCGCACGGCAGTGGTCACGTCTTCGTCGGACGACAGCGAGCCGAGCGACTGGAACGCGGCGAGCACGGCGGGCAGACCGGGGTCGCCTTCGGAGCGGGCCGCGTACTCCTCCAGCTGGCGCATCAGCTCCTCGCCGTGCTCCGCTCCGACGACGGGCGCGCTGTCGTAGAGCACGATCCCGGAGACGCGCTCGGGGTGCGTCAGCGCGAGGCGCTGGGCGACGAAACCGCCATGGGAATGGCCGAGGAAGAGGGTCTTCCCGAGCCCGAGGTGGTCGAGCAGGGCGAGGACCGCGCGGACGTAGCGGTCGCGCGTGTAGCCGTCGGGGTGCGTGGCCAGCCGGCTCGAACCGCCGGTGCCGATGGGCTCCGGGTAGACGACGGTGAACTGCTCCTCCACGGCCGGCATGCGCAGGTACTCCCAGTCGATGCCGGGGCCGCCGGAGTGCGCGAGGCACACCGGGCCGGTGCCGTGGACGTGGTAGCGCTGCACGAGGCCGTCGAGCTCGACGGTGTGGGTGCCGGGGGCGAGGTGGTCGGTCACGTTTTGGTCGGACACGGGGTGCTCCGTCTCGTACGGGGTGTGTGGACACCCGCACGATGCGCAGCGGTGAGGGTTGGTTCGATCAGTTCGCTGTGACGGCGGCCATAGGCGCGTGGTGGAGCCGCAGCTCTGCCACGCGGCCGCCATCCAGCCTCATCAGCCAGGCGACGCCGGGCGGGCAGTGCGTCGGGTTGTCGGGTGGGTTGAGCAGGTCCATCTCCCACACCACGACCTCGCGGCTCGCGACGATGTGCACCGGCCGCTGGCGCACGCCGGCGGCGAGGTCGCCCTCCATGCCGCGCAGCAGGAAGTCGTGGCCGACACCGCGGACGTCGCCCGCGGTGAGCACGACGTCCTCGGCCCACCGGTCGGCGAGGACCCGGGTGAACTCGCCGCGTTCGGCCGCGGCCAGGGTGTCCAGCGCGTCGAGCTTGCTGCCCGCGACGAGCGCGCCGGCGTCGTCGTGGGCCGAAGCCGCGGTGGCGCGCAGGGCTTCGGCGAGCTTGGCGCGGCCCTGGTTCAGCCGGCTGCGCACGGTGCCGACGGGGATGCCGAGCGCCCGCGCGATCTGCTCGTACGACGTCACGCCGAGCGAGAAGTGCCGCAGCAGCATCACGAGCCGCACGGGCGGCGAGAGCTGTTCGACGGCGTGGGAGACCCAGTCGCGCAGCGCGTGGTCGTCGAGCAGCTGCTCGGGAGTGGCGAGCGTGGACGCCGTGAGGTCCCAGCCGTCGGCGACGGGAATGTCGCGTGTGGACCGAAGCCGTGCGCGGCAGGCGTTGCGCACCACCATCCGCAGCCACGCACCGACCGCGGCCGGGTCGCGGACGTCGCCGATCCGCCGCAGCGCGACCACGGCCGCGTCCTGCAGGGCGTCGTCGGCCTCGGCCGTGTAACCGAGGAGCGCGATCGCGACGCCGCGCATGCCGGCTTCGTGGCGCGCGAGCAGCGCGCCGAGCGCCGTCACGTCACCGGACTGCGCTGCGCGCGTCAGCTCGGTGTCCGAAAGCTCGCTCACTGGTCCAGGGTACGAGCGGTTTCGCGCACTCCGGTGTGAACTCGGGTACTCGGAGCCGCTCAGGATTTCGACTTGTACTCGCGCAGCAGCCCGCGGCTGATGATGGTCTTCTGGATCTCGCTGGTGCCTTCGCCGATCAGCAGGAACGGTGCCTCGCGCATGAGCCGCTCGATCTCGTACTCCTTGGAGTAGCCGTAGCCGCCGTGGATGCGGAACGCGTCCTGCGTGACCTCGGCGCAGTATTCCGATGCGAGCAGCTTCGCCATGCCGGCCCCGACGTCGTTGCGGACGCCGGAATCCTTGAGCCGCGCGGCGTTCACCATCATCAGGTGGGCGGCCTCGACCTTCGTCGCCATCTCCGCGAGCTTGAACGCGATGGCCTGGTGCTCGGCGATCGGCTTGCCGAACGTCTTGCGCTGCTGCGCGTACTCCACCGCCAGCTCGAACGCGCGGATCGCGATGCCGCACGCCCGCGCCGCCACGTTCACGCGGCCGACCTCGACACCGTCCATCATGTACGCGAAGCCCTCGCCGGGCGCGCCGCCGAGTACCTGGCCGGCGCCGATGCGGAAGCCGTCGAACACCGCCTCGGTGGTGTCGACGCCCTTGTAACCCATCTTCTCGATCTTCCCCGGGATGGTGAGGCCCGGCAGCACCTCGCCGTAGCCCTCGGGCTTCTCGACGAGGAACGTCGTCAGGTTGTGGTGGGCCTTCGGCGCGCCTTCGTCGGTCTTCACGAGCAACGCGATGAGGTTCGAGGTGCCGCCGTTGGTGAGCCACATCTTCGCGCCGTCGATCACGTAGTCGTCGCCGTCGCAAAGGGCCCGGGTCTTGATCGCGGCGACGTCGGAACCCAGGTCCGGCTCCGACATCGAGAACGCGCCGCGCACCTCACCCGTGGCCATCCGCGGCAGGTAGCGCTGCTTCTGCTCTTCGGTGCCGTGGCGGGAAATCATGTGCGCGACGATGAAGTGCGTGTTGATGACGCCCGAGACGCTCATCCAGCCGCGCGCGATCTCCTCCACGACGAGCGCGTAGGTGAGCAGCGACTCGCCGAGGCCGCCGTACTCCTCGGGGATGGTGAGGCCGAACAGGCCCAGCGCCCTCATGCCCTCGACGATCTCCGCCGGGTAGGCGTCCGCGTGCTCCAGCTCCTGAGCGTGCGGGATGACCTCCTTGTCCACGAACGAACGCACGGTCGCGAGGATCTCGGACTGCACGTCGGTCAGGCCGGCGGTCTGGGCGAGGCGGGCCATCCTGGGCTCCTTCCGCGGGGTTACCGCGGAGTATGGACGGCCGGGCGGGTACGCGCCTATGAGGGTGCTCACGCCGGGACCGCGTTTGCCCCGGTACTGTGTCGATCGTTACCAATCCGGCCACAGTCACGGCCGAATGGCTTCGCGGCAACAGGTTACGTGCCGCGCGGGGTCGGCCTGCTTTTGGCCGAATCAGGAAAGTCCGGTTCCGGGCAACCTGTGGCCGGGAAGGAGCGTGATGAACGAGAGCTACGAACACCCGTCGTTCGAGCACCAGCCGTACCCGCCGCAGGGCCCGCCGCCCGGCGCGGGTCTGGCGATCGGGTCGCTGGTGTGCTCGATCGCGGGCTTCATCGTGTGCGCGCCCGCCGCGATCGCCGGGATCGTGATGGGGCACATCGCCTACTACCGCTCGCGCCACGGGCGGGCGACCGGCGGCGCGCTCGCGATCGCCGGCTTCGTGATCGGTTACCTGGCGCTGGCCGTGTGGGGGATCATGATCCCGCTCGTGCTGCACGAGCTCGACAAGTACGGCGCCTTCGGCTGAGAAGGCTCGCGGTGGGCGACCACCAGAACCGAGGGGGAACCCGATGACCAACCCGTCCGAGCCGCAGGACCGGCCGAACGAGACCACGGCGTACGAGCCGCCGGTGACCGCCGACCCCGGCTCGTACGACCCGCCGGCCACCGCGGACCCGGCCCCGTACGACCCGCCGTCGGGCGACGCGACGGCGTTCAGCTCGCCCGACAGCGTCAGCTCGGCGAGCGACCAGCCGACGACCTTCGCGGCGCCGGACAGCACCGGGTCTTCGTTCGCCGCGCCGGGCTCGACCGAGACCGCGTCGTCCTACGCGGCGCCGGGGAGCACGACCGGTGAGCAGCCGTCTCCCTACGCCGCGCCCGGCAGCCAGCCCTCCGGCGGCTTCGCGGTGCCGGGCCAGCCCGAGCCCGCCGCCTACCCCGGCGTGCAGCCGGCCGGTGCGTATGCGGCTCCGGCCTAC
This sequence comes from Amycolatopsis sp. NPDC051372, assembly GCF_040682095.1. NCBI lineage: Bacteria > Bacillati > Actinomycetota > Actinomycetes > Pseudonocardiales > Pseudonocardiaceae > Amycolatopsis > Amycolatopsis sp. NPDC051372. The sequence continues at coordinate 13,058 of NZ_JBFBAF010000038.1, read as the reverse complement.
CCCGGCCAGCCGTACCCGGGCCCGACCGCCTCGTACCCGGGCGCTCCCGGCGCTCCCGGTGTGCCCGGCGCTCCCGGCATGCCGGCCGCCGCGCCGTACTCGCCGTACGGCCCGCCGCAGCCCTACGGTCAGCCGTACTCGCCGTACGGCCAGCAGCAGTCCAACGGCCTCGCCATCGGCGCGCTCGTCTGCTCGCTGCTGGGCCTGATCACGTGCCTGATCGCGATCCCCGGGATCGTCATGGGCCACATCGCGCTCGCCAAGGCCAATCGCGGCGAGGCCGGCGGACGCGGCATGGCGCTGTCGGCAGTGGTGATCGGTTACGTGATCGTGGCGCTGTACGTGGGCTTTTTCGTCACCATCGTGATCCTCGGAACCAACGGGTACCTCGACAACTGACCGGACAGCACACTCGCGCGGCCCGTCGACCAAGGCGGGCCGCACCGGTGCCTCACTCGGCCAGCGCGTCGCCTTCGTGGCGCGGCTGCGGCGGCCCCGCGAACCCGTTGGTCTCGGACTTGTCGAGCGCGGCGGGCTCCGGCGAAACCGCCTCCTCGGGCACCGATTTCGTGGCCTTCGGCGTGTTCGCGTCGAGGAACCGCAGCAGCTCAACGGGGAACGGCAGCACGAGCGTCGAGTTCTTCTCCGCCGAAACCTGCACCACCGTCTCGAGCAGGCGCAGCTGCAACGCACCCGGGTGGTCGCTCATCGCCGCCGCGGCCTGCGCGAGCTTCTCCGACGCCTGCAGCTCACCGTCGGCCGAGATCACCCGGGCGCGGCGCTCGCGTTCGGCCTCGGCCTGGCGGGACATCGAGCGCTTCATCGACTCCGGCAGCGCCACATCCTTGATCTCGACGCGGTCGATGTGGATGCCCCAGTCGATCGCGGGGCTGTCGATCATGATCTCGAGGCCCTGGTTGAGCCGTTCCCGGTTCGACAGCAGGTCGTCGAGGTCGCTCTTGCCGATGATGGACCGCAGCGACGTCTGGGCCACCTGGCCGACGGCCGCGCGGTAGTCCTGCACGTTGACCGCGGCCAGCACCGGGTCGACCACGTTGAAGTACACGACGGCGTCGACCCGGACCGTCACGTTGTCGCGTGTGATGCCGTCCTGGCCCGGCACCGGCATGGTGACGATCTGCATGTTCACCTTGTGCATGCGGTCGACCACCGGCACCAGCAGTGTCACGCCCGGACCGCGCACCTCCGGCCGGACCCGGCCGAAGCGGAACACCAGGCCGCGCTCGAATTGCTTCACGACCCGAACGCCCGACGCGAACCAGACCCCGCCCGCGACGATCACGGCACTGAGAATTTCAACGATCATGGCAACTCCCCGGGATCGCAGAACCCCTGGAATTTCACTGTACGCGCGGAATCGGCCCAAAGAAATGACTCGACGTGACCGGCACGATTAAGGACGTGCCCCGACTCGTGACCCGCCGTCGTTCGCCGCTCGCGCACCCCGGGTCCTCGGACCCGAGTGTCTGCCGTGGCTGACGTCGTTGCCCGATCTCGCCGGCCGCTTCGCCCGCGAATGGGACCTGGAGTTCGAAGGCGAGGCGATGCACGGGTTCGTCGGCGTCGTGCAGCCCGCGCGCCGGGCCGACGGCACGCCCGCCGTGCTCAAACTCGGCTGGCCGCACGAGGAATCCCGCGACGAGCCGCTCGCACTGTCCACATGGGCCGGTCAGGGTGCGGTGCTGGTGCTGGAGTCCGCGCCGGACGAAAGCGTGCAACTGCTGGAACGCCTCGACCACACGCGCACGCTGCACACCGAGCCGGTGCTCGAAGCCGTGGAAATCATGAGCGAGCTCGCCCGCCGGCTGGGGTTGCCGGCGCCACCCGCGTTGTCGCGGACGTTGAGCAGCGAAGCCGAACGTCTCCTGGAGGAACTGCCGAAGAGCTGGCACGACCTCGGCGGCCCGTTCGCCCGCCGTGAGCTCGACGCGGCCCTCGAAGTGTGCCGCGACCTCGGCCCCGCCGCGGGCGCGCTGCTCGTGAACGAGGACCTGCACTACGAGAACGTGCTGGCCGCCCGGCGCGAACCGTGGCTCGTGATCGACCCCAAACCGATCGCCGGCGACCTCGAGTACGGTGTGTTCTCCTTGCTGTGGAACCGGTTCGGCGAATCCACAGTGGACGAAAAACTGCGAGCCACCGGACTCGACCCCGACCGCGCTCGCGCGTGGACGCTCGTGCGCGCGGTGCAGAACCGGCTCTGGTCCGAGTCGGATCTGCGCGACTTCACCGGTCTCGGCGACGAGCAGCCCTTCTACGCGGTTCTTCCCGCTATGACCGCCTGGGCCTGCAAGTCCTAGCTGAGAGGACGCTGGCAAGACACGGTTGCGCGACGCGGGCGCAGGGGCCGCCTTGCGGATAGTGTCTGCCCCATGGCTGCCGTGAACAGGGTTTTTGTGGCTCGGCTGGCGGGTCTGCCGGTGTTCGGGCCCGACGGCGAGTCGATCGGCAAGGTCCGCGACGTCGTCGCGGGCCTGCGACTCGACCAGCAGCCGCCCCGCATCCTCGGCCTCGTGGTCGAGCTCGCGACGCGGCGGCGCGTTTTCGTGCCGATGCTGCGCGTCACCACGATCGAGCCGACGGCTGTGACGCTGGCCACCGGTTCGGTGAACATGCGGCACTTCACCCAGCGCCCCAACGAGGTCCTCGTCTGCGGGCAGCTGCTCGACGCGCACGCGTCGCTCGCCGGCACGGAGACGCGCGTGACGGTGGTCGACGCCGCGATGGAACCCACCCGCACCCGCGACTGGGTGCTCGCGAAGCTCGCCATCCGCGAACGCCAGACCCGGCTCGGAATCGCCCGCCGCCGCACCGCCATGCACGTGCTGCAGTGGAACGAGGTCGCCGGGCTCGGCCTCACCGACCTCACCGGACAGCCGCAAGGCGCCGGGCAGCTGCTGATGCTGTTCGACACCATGCGGGCCGTCGACATCGCCGCGACCGTGCGCGACCTGCCGCTCAAACGCCGCCACGAGGTCGCCGACGCGATGGACGACGAACGCCTCGCCGACGTGCTCGAAGAGCTGCCCGAGGACGACCAGAAGGAGCTGCTGGCCTACCTGTCGGAGGAGCGCGCGGCCGACGTCCTCGAGGCGATGAGCCCGGACGACGCCGCCGATCTGCTGGCCGAGCTGGCGCCCGCCGACCAGAGGCGGCTGCTCGCGCTGATGGAGCCCGAGGAGTCGGCGCCGGTCAAGCGGCTGCTGGCCTACTCGTCCCACACCGCCGGCGGTCTGATGACCCCGGAACCGGTGGTGCTCACGCCCGACGCGACCGTGGCCGAGGCGCTCGCGCACATCCGCAACGCCGACCTGCCCGCCGCGCTGGCCAGCATGGTGTTCGTGTGCCGCCCGCCGACGGCGACGCCGACCGGCCGGTTCGTGGGCGTGGTGCACTTCCAGCGCCTGCTGCGCGAGCCGCCCGCGGAGCTCGTGGCGAGCGCCGTGGACACCGACCTCACGGCGCTGCGGCCCGAGGCCTCGCTGGCCGAGGTCACGCGCTACTTCGCCGCGTACAACCTCGCATGCGGCCCCGTGGTCGACCCCGAGGAGCACCTGCTGGGCGCCGTCACCGTCGACGACGTGCTCGACCACCTGCTGCCCGACGACTGGCGCGAAACCGGCCTGCACGACGTCGCCGACGTGCCCGTCGAGGTCCACGACCAGGCCGAAGCCCACACCCAGGAGGCCGACCGTGCCTGAACTCTCCTCGGGCCGCCGGCTCGACCAGCCGCGCAGCCAGGCGCGGTTCCGGCTCAACATCGACCCGGACACCTTCGGCCGCTTCACCGAGCGCATCGCGCGGTTCCTCGGCACCGGCAAGTACCTGTTCTGGCAGACGCTCATCGTCATCGTCTGGATCGTGCTGAACCTGGTCGCGGTGTCGCTGCGCTGGGATCCGTACCCGTTCATCCTGCTCAACCTGGCCTTCTCCACGCAGGCCGCGTACGCCGCGCCGCTCATCCTGCTGGCGCAGAACCGGCAGGACGACCGCGACCGCGTCTCGCTGGAAGAGGACCGCACGCGCGCCGCGCAGACGAAGGCCGACACCGAGTACCTGGCGCGTGAGCTGGCGGCGCTGCGGCTCGCCGTCGGCGAGGTCGCCACCCGCGACTACCTGCGCAGCGAGCTCGATCGGCTGCGTGACGACCTCGCGGTACGACCGAAATCACGCAAGCCGAAGCAGGCGGCGAAATCGGACGTGCCGACCGGTACGTAACATGGGTCTGGTGACGAGTACACAGCAGTTCCCCAGCGTCGAAGACGTCCGCACCGCGCTGAAGGACGTGTACGACCCCGAAATCAAAAAGCCGATCACCGACCTCGGCATGGTCAAGGACGTCGTGGTCGGCGAAGACGGCGTGGTCGCCGTCGGCATCTACCTCACCGTGGCGGGCTGCCCGCTCAAGGCGACGCTGACCGAGGACACCACCAAGGCCGTCAAGAAGCTCCCCGGCGTCGCCGACGTGCGGGTCGAGCTCGACGTGATGAGCGACGAGCAGCGCACGGAGCTGCGCAAGTCGCTGCGCGGTGACTCCGCCGAGCCGGTGATCCCGTTCGCGCAGCCGGGTTCGATGACCCGCGTTTACTGCGTGGCTTCGGGCAAGGGCGGGGTCGGAAAGTCTTCGGTCACCGTGAACCTGGCCGTCGCGATGGCCGAGCGCGGCCTGTCCGTCGGTGTCGTCGACGCGGACATCTACGGCCACTCGATCCCCCGCATGCTGGGCGCGCGCGAGAAGCCGACCAAGGTCGAGACGATGATCATGCCGCCGCAGTCGCACGGCGTGAAGGTGATCTCGATCGGCATGTTCACGCCGGGCAACGCGCCGGTGGTGTGGCGCGGCCCGATGCTGCACCGCGCGTTGCAGCAGTTCCTCGCCGATGTGTTCTGGGGCGACCTCGACATCCTGCTGCTGGACCTGCCGCCGGGCACCGGCGACATCGCGATCTCCGTCGCGCAACTGGTCCCGAACGCGGAGATCCTCGTGGTCACCACGCCGCAGCAGGCCGCCGCCGAGGTGGCCGAGCGCGCGGGGGCGATCGCGATGCAGACGCGTCAGCGCGTGGCCGGCGTGATCGAGAACATGTCGTGGCTGGAGACGCCTTCGGGCGAGCGCATGGAGATCTTCGGCTCCGGCGGTGGCCAGGCCGTGGCCGACTCGCTGTCGAAGTCCGTGGGCTCGCAGGTGCCGCTGCTGGGCCAGGTGCCGCTCGACCCGCGCCTGCGTGAGCAGGGCGACGAGGGCACGCCGATCGTGCTGGCGGAGCCGGACGCGCCGGCGTCGCTGGTGCTCAAGGAAGCGGCGAAGAAGCTCACCGTCCGGGCCCGTGGCCTGGCGGGGATGATGCTGAACGTCAGCCCCGCCGGCCGCTGAGGGGTTCGTCGGCGCCTAGGAGGCCTAGGAGGCGCGGACGGTCGTCAGGATGGTCTTGTCGGCGCCCAGCGTCACCGCGGTGGCGCCGGGCTGCGTGACGGCCCAGTCGACGTTCGCGGAGTCGCCGGGGCCGACGGCGGTGGCGGCTTCGGGGTGGCCGTCGACGTTCACGTCGACCTGCTGGTCCGAGGTGAGCACGACCCGGACGCGGTCGCCGACCTGCACGTCGACGGTGCCGGCGGGCGGGTTGATCTTGCCCTTGGCCCAGTCGAGCGTGATGAGGACGTCGACGTCGGGCACGCCGGTCTGGGCGCCGCGCTTCACGTAGGTCTGGTCTCCGGCCGGGGCGTTCAGCGTGCTGCTCGGGGACGGCGAGCCGAACGGCCCGCCGGTCGTCGCGGGCGCCGGCACCGACGTGTAAGTGGCCGGCGGCTGGGTGCTGGGCTCGTCGTCCGCGGTGCACCCGGCGGCCAGGACACCCGCTGCGGCGATGATTGCGGCCAGGGCGCCCGCACGGCGTGACATGTCAGAGACCTCCAGGGTCGTTATGGGCGGTTTGCCCGAGGCTACCCAGGAAGTTCGTTTCGTCGTGCGAGAGGTCGGGTCACGTCGGGCCGGCCGCGACACCGGCAGCCCGCCACAGCCAACTCGCCCGTTCCGACCGCCGCAAGTCGGCCCTCGCCCGACGTCGCGAGGTCCGGCCGAGGTCACACCCGGACCGGTCGCAAGCGGACGGACCCGGCGCTCAGGTGGCGTCGGGGTCGACCGGGGGCCGCTCGCCCGGCTTGAGCGGTTCGGCCTGAGGCGTGGCGCTCTGCGGCTTCACGGCGTGGGAACCGTTGGACCCGTTCGTCCCGTTCGAACCGTTCGTGGAGTTGAAGCTGTTGAGCCCCAACGGATCCGCGTCCCCGTCGAACAAGTGCTGGGTCACGACCCGCTTGGGGTCGAAGTTGCGGAGCCCGCGCAGGTCTTCCAGCGGCTTGCGAAGCTGGTCGAACTCCGGCCCCATCTCCTCGCGCAGCTGCGCGCGCGCACCGTTGGCGAACTCGCGAACCTTGCGCACGCTCTTCGCCATCCACGACGCGGCTTCCGGAAGGCGCTCCGGGCCGAGGATGAAGAGACCGGCGACGATGAGCACGAGGATCTCGCCCCATCCGACACTGTCGAACACCCGTGAACCTCCGCTCGGTGCTTCCCCGGTCAGAGTACCCGGGCCGCCCCGTGTTCCGGCAGGCCCGAAGGACGAAGCGGGGCTTAAGACGATGTGACGTCGATCAGTCGGATCCGAGCGTCACGTCGACAACCAGCACCGCGCCGGCGCGCGCGAGCTGGACCGGCACGACCTCACCGACGTCGTGGTTGCGGACAGCCACGGTCAGCTCCGCGGAGTCGCGTACCAGGCGGTCGCCGATCTTCGTGATCACGTCGCCCTCCTTGATACCGGCCGCGGCCGCGGGGCCGTTGGGCTCGACGTTCTTCACCTGCGCGCCCATCGTGGCCGAGCCGGCGACCGTGGAGGAGGCGTTGATGCCGATGTCCGCGTGGACGACCTTGCCGTCCTTGATCAGCGCCTTCGCGATCTTCATCGCGTAGTCGCTCGGGATGGCGAAACCGATGCCGATGCTGCCGCCGTCGGCACTCGACGAGCGGATCGACGAGTTGATGCCCACGAGCGCGCCGGTGGAGTCGACGAGCGCGCCACCGGAGTTGCCGTGGTTGATGGCGGCGTCGGTCTGGATGGCCTCGTAGGTCACGGGCGGCTCGCCGCTGTCGCCGCCGGCCGTGATCGGCCGGTCGAGCGCGCTGACGATGCCCGACGTCACGGAGTTCTGCAGGGCCAGCGGCGAACCGACGGCGATCACGGCGTCGCCCACCTGCAGGTCGGACGACTTGCCGATCTGCATCACCACGGGGTTGGTCACGTTGACCTTCACCACGGCGAGGTCGGTCTTCTGGTCGGAGCCGACGATCTTGGCCTCGGTGCGCGTGCCGTCGTTGAAGATCGCGGTGATCTTCACGGTCGAGTCGGCGACGGCGGTGGTGACCACGTGCTCGTTGGTGAGGATGTAGCCCTGCGGGTCGATCATCACGCCCGAGCCCTGCTCACCGGAGTCGGCGCCGGGCTTGAAGACCTCGAGCGACACGACCGCGGGCGAGACGCGCTTCGCGATGTCGGCGATCGACCCCGGCGGGCGTTCCTTTGCCGCTTCGGCCTCGGAGATCGTGGCGCTGCCGGTGAGCGCCGAACCCGTGTCGGCGATCCACCAGCCGACGAGCCCGCCGACCGCGCCCACGAGCAGCGCGACCACACCGAGCAGCGCCAGGGCCTTCGGCTGCACGCGGCGGCCGAACAGCACCTCGGGCAGGCTCAGCAGCGCGCCGGACGGGCGTTTGCGGGGCTTCTCTTCGTCTTCCGCGGGCATCGCCGGGCCGGCCAGCACGGCGCCGGCCGCGGGATCACGCCACGGGTCGCGCGGGTCCGTCCACAGGGGATCTTCGGGCGCGGCCTGCTCGCCGGTCGCCTCGCGCGGGCGCTCCAGCACCACGCCTTCGGCACCCGGCGGGCGGCGGAACGCCTCCGCGAGCGACTCCGGTGTGGGCGGGGCGAGGTCGAGGTTGCCCTTGCCGTTGGGGGCGGGTGTGTAGAGCTTGTCGAACGCGCCGTCGACACCGCGCGGCCGGCCGAACACCGCTTCCTGCGCCGGGTCCACGGCGGGGCGGTCGAGCGGCCGGGGTCCCAGCCGGTCGTCGCCCGCGGCAGGCGGCTGGGCGGAATTCGCGTTCGGCTGCTCGGTCATCATTCCCCGGGGCTGAGATCAGGTGGCTGGGCGTGACGATACCCAAGCCTCGACGTCCGAGTCTGCCCAGACGACGGTGAAATGGCTGTTGGCCCGAGCCGCACCACACGATCTGCCTCGGTGGTCGGGGCCGTTCGCCGAGCACATTCGGGCCGGCCACGCGACCAGCCGCGTGGCAGTCGGCGGCAGATGGCCGGCCGCGCGCTGGCTCCGCGCGCTGGAACGCGGCGAGCGCTCAGCCAACCGGGGCAGTGGCCGAACACACCGGCCTCATGAGCTGTTGCCCCGCACCGCTACCTCCCCCTGGAGAAGCGGTGCGGGTGGCTCAGCGAGCCGGAACCGGAGTCAGCCGGTCGACGACCGGCGTGGCCGTCGGCGACGTCGGGGGCGGCAGCGTCGGCTCGGAGCGGGGTACGGCCATTTGCGCGGGCAGCAGGTTCGCGTTGGGCTGCGGCACACCGCCGGTGTCCGGGGCGCCTTCGCCGCTGTCGGCGGTCGTGCCGACCAGGGCCAGCGCGCTCAGCACCAGCCCGGAGACGACAACGCCCGCGCCTTGTGCGGCGCGCTTACGGGTGAGGGTGAAACGGCCGCCGCCGAGCACGTGGGACGAGTGCCCGAGCGGCGTGGACGAGCCCAACGGGGCAGTACCTCCGAGGACCCCCGCGTCACGCAGGCCCGCGACCCGGTCCGGGCGCTGGATGGCGACGAGCTGGCCGTCGGCCGTCATCGCCAGGTTGTCGGGAGTGCCGGGCAGCTCGGTGTGGTCCGGGATCGACCGCAGGCTCGCGAGGAACCCGGCCGACATCGACGGCTCGCCGGCGCGCTTCACAGCCGCGACGGCCTGCCGCTGGGCGGCGACCTCGGCAGCGCACCCCGGGCAACGGGCGATGTGGGCCGACGCGCGGTCCTGCGCGCCGAGCGACAGCTCGCCGTCGACCAGCGCGACCACGACATCGGGAAGCAGGTGCGACTCGGGGAGACCCCACCCTCGCGCAGCGGTCATACCGGCACCTTCACAGACTCGTCCCGGAGCGCACGGCGGCGCTCCAGCGACGCACGCAGCGCCTGCCGGCCGCGGTGGATGCGGCTGCGAACGGTGCCGAGCTTGACACCCAGCGTGGCGCCGATCTCCTCGTACGAGAGGCCTTCGACGTCGCAGAGCACCACGGCGGCCCGGAACTCCGGGGGCAGCTCGTCGAGCGCCTCCTGCAAGTCGGGGTCGAGGTGCGTGTCGGTGTAGACCTGCTCGGGGCTCGGGTCGTCGCCGACGATGCGGTCGGTGTCGTCCGGCAGCCCCTCCATGCGCACGCGCGAGCGGCGGCGGGCCATGTCGAGGAACAGGTTCGTGGTGATGCGGTGGAGCCAGCCCTCGAAGGTGCCCGGCTTGTACGACGCGAGCGAGCGGAAGACGCGGATGAACGTCTCCTGCGTGAGGTCCTCGGCGTCGTGCGTGTTACCGGTGAGGCGGTAGGCCAGGCGGTAGACGCGGTCGGCGTGTTCGCGCACGACCTCGTCCCAGGACGGGGGCGTCCAGGTGGCCTCGCCCGAGTCCACGGTCACCGGCTCGGGTTCCGACTTGTCAGCGGTCTGCATCAGGGGAGCAGGCACCTCCATCTGCGACTCTCCTCTTCTGCTCAGCCAACGCTGCTCTCGGGCACGGTGTTCCCGCACGGTCGAGATTGAGTTTGTCGGGTCTCCTTATGGTTCTAGTGAGACGGGACTGAGAGCAGGCTGAGAAGTTATTTCGGCGGGCTTACCAGGGAGCCTTCGCTGATTTATCGACAAGCAACGCTAACCTTCGCGCGTGAGTTCCGGGACGCATGCGGCCTCGGCGGCCGAGCCGGTCGGCGCCGAGTACGTCGACGGGTACCTTCCCGACGACGACGTACTGGCCGCAGCGCGGGCGCGCGCGGCCGACCTGGGCTGCGCCCCGCTGGCGTCGGGGGCGGGCGCGACCTTGCGTTTCCTCGCCGCGACGCTCGGCGCGCGGGCCGTGGTGGAGGTCGGCACGGGGGTCGGGGTGAGCGGCCTGCACCTGCTGCGCGGGATGGCCCCCGACGGCGTGCTGACGTCGATCGACCTCGAGCCGGAGTACCAGCGCGCGGCGCGCAAGACGTTCCTCGAAGCCGGCATCGCACCCGGCCGCACGCGGCTGATCGTCGGCCGCGCCCTCGACGTGCTCCCCCGGCTCACGCCCGGCGGCTACGACCTGGTGTTCGTCGACGCGACGCGCCTCGAGTTCCCCAACTACTACGAGAAGGGCGTCTCGCTGCTGCGCCGCGGCGGGATCATCGCCTTCCACAACGTGCTGGCCGGCGGCCGCGTCGCCGACCCGTCGCGGCGAGACCCGGAGACGCTCGCCCTGCGCGAGGTCGCGCGGGCGATGCGGGAGGACGAACGCCTGGTCCCGGCCCTGTTGCCGGTCGGTGGCGGGCTGCTGGTGGCGGCGGTCGGCTGAGGTCTTACGTGTGCGCCAGCTCGCGGGTGCGGACGTGGACCGTGGTGCCCACGCCGACGGCGGCCGCGGCGAGCAGGAGCCACACGGCCACGGCGGCGATGAGCCAGGCCCAGCCGGCTTCGCCGTAGATCACCGCGCCGACCGCGCCGCCGACGCTGCTGCCGAGGTAGTACATGAGCGTGTAGCAGCCGCCGGTCTGGCCGCGGGCATTCTCGGGTGCCTCGGCGGCGGCCCAGCTGTTGGCGATGGCGTGAGCCGCGAAGAACGAGCAGGTCAGCACCACAAAACCGACGGCGACCATCGCCACGGAGTCCGGGATGGTGAGCGCCGCACCGACGGCCATGAGCAGCAGCGCGCCGATGATCGCGCGGCGGCGGCCGATCCTCGTCGCCAGCTGGTTGGCCGTCGCCGAGGAGACCGAGCCCAGCGCGTAGGCGAGGAAGACGAGTGACGCGATGGCCGGCGAGAGGTGCAGCTCACCGGTGAGGCGGAAGCCGGCGGCGTTGTAGAGCGCGACGAACGAGCCCATGGCCAGCAGCGCGACGGCGTACTGGGCCAGGAGCACGGGTTTGCGCACGGCTTGGAGCAGGCCGATGCCGACGTCACGCAGGGATTGGCGGTCTTCCTGGTGCTGCCGGCCGCGCGGCAGCGCGACGACGGTGACGATCGCGCAGACCAGCGAGATGCCGGCCACGACGTACAGCGCGCCGCGCCAGCCCAGCGGGCCCGCGGTGAAGCCCGTCGCGAGGCGGCCGGTCATGCCGCCGATGGAGTTGCCGGCGATCATCGCGCCCACCGCCGCCGCGACGCCGACCTTGCCGAGCCGCTCGACGAGGTACGCCGTGGCGACGCCGGGGAACCCCGCGATTGCCACACCCTGGACAGCGCGCAGCACCAGCATCACCGAGTACGACGGCACGAGCGGCAGCAGCAGCCCCAGCACCGCCGAAATCACCACCGACGCGATGATCACCGACCGGCGCCCGACCACTTCGGACAGTGCCGCGATGGGCAGCACCGAGATCGCCAGCGCCCCGGTCGCCACGCTCACCGCGAGCGACGCGCCGCCGGGGTCGAGGTGGTACTGCTGCGCGAGCTGCGGCAGCACCGGCTGCGGCGCGTAGAGCAGCGCGAACGACGTGAACCCGGCAGCGGCGACGGCGACCTTGACCCGAACGGTGGTACTGGCTGTAGTGGTCACGTCTGCCGAAAGTAAGGAGAGCTAACCAATACGTCCAATACGGTTATGCGCGATAATCCATACCGTGACGCATGAAGACCTGACTTCCCAGCTCGCGCCCCACCTGCTGCTCCTCGCGACCCTGCGGAGCACGAGGAACGTCACACGCGCGGCCGAGCTACTGGGTGTGCCGCAGCCCACGGTGAGCCGCCGGCTCACGGCCCTCGGGGAGTCGCTGGGGGCGCCGTTGACGGTGTCGGATGGGCGGGGAATCCGGCTGACGCGGGCGGCGGAGTTGTTGGCGGAGGCTTCCGAGCGGGCGCTGGCTTCCGTCGACGCGGGAGCGCGGCTGGCTCGGGAGGAGATCGAGCCGGAGAGCGGGCGGGTGGTGCTGGGGTTCCTGCACCTGCTGGGGAGGTCGTTGGTGCCGTCTTTGCTGCGGGGGTACCGGGCGCAGGTGCCGGGGGCGCGGTTCACGTTGGTGCAGGGGTCGCGGCAGGAGATGGTGGATCGGCTTGCCGGTGGCGAGCTGGATTTGGCGTTGCTGGCGCCGGTTCCTGACGACGTGGTGTTCGAGACGGCGGTGTTGTCCACGCAGCCGATTTTGTTGTCGGTGCCTTCGGGGCATCGGTTGGCTGGGCGCAGTGGGGTGCGGATGGAGGAGCTGGCGGATGAGGAGTTCGTGTTGCTGGAGCCCGGGTATGGGCTGAGGCGGATCACGGACGAGTTGTGTGCGGCGGCGGGGTTTTCGCCGAGGATCGCGTTCGAGGGGCAGGAGTCGGACACCGTGCGGGGGTTGGTGGCGGCCGGGTTGGGGGTGGCGTTGCTGCCGCATTTCGAGCCGGGGGCGCCGGCCGGCGTGGCGGAGGTGCAGATCGAGCCGCCGGTGGGGAGGACGATCGGGTTGGCTTGGCGGAGGGGGGAGCCGGTTAGTCGGGCTGTGGGGGTGTTTCGGGAGTTTGTGTTGGAGATGGCTCGGTGAGGTGGGCTTTGGGGTCCTCGCGGGGCGTGTTGCGGTGGGGGCGGGTTCGGGCCTCGCGGGGCGTGTTGCGTTGGGGGGGCGGGTTCGGGCCTCGCGGGGCGTGTTGCGTGGGGCGTGCGGGTTCTCGGGCCTCGCGGGGCGTGTTGCGTTGGGGGTGCACCCCGAAGCTGGATTGTGTTGACGGCCGGTGACGTGTTGTCAAGGCGGGAAAGCGTGCCTTGACAACACGTCGCCGGCCGCAAGGA